>JAFGDM010000226.1 GCA_016932115.1 Deltaproteobacteria bacterium
CGATACTGGCTCAACCCCATCGGCTTAAGGAACTCTTCCAGTAGGATCTCACCAGGCGTGATCGGTTTAAGTTTTCTCATGACGCATTCTCCCTAATGGTAATTCACGATCTCAACCTCTTCTGCACTCTCTTCCTCCCAACGAAAGCAGACGCGCCATTGATCGTTGATACGAATACTATATTGACCGGAACGCTCGCCCTTGAGCGCCTCAAGGCGATTTCCGGGCGGCACTCTCAGATCGTCCAGCCTGCCGGCAATCTCGAGTTGCCTCAGCTTCCGCCGTGCCACCGCTGCAATATTTGCGAACCGTCCCAAGCGGACACCCCTTGTAAGCGCTTCAGTATCGGCGCACTTGAACGATCTGATCATAAATGAAGCTTAACGCAGCACGTGAATCATGTCAAGCGTGATTACGGGGAGCAACACGGTAAATTTGTTCTCCACCCTTCCAGAAGGAAATGGAGGGGCGAGCCTCTCCGGTCGGTTCGATCCATGGTGTTGTTATGGGGTCGGGCCACGGGAAATCTCTGGAGCCATGCGAGAACCTTTCCCCACAGGTTCATCGTGGAACTTGTTTCAAGAAACAGGTGGGCAAGGCGGATTTTCAACTTGACGGACGACGTGTTCTACGGCAGGAAACCCAGGCCCAAGGCGCCCCCCGCATGGGCCCAGCCCAAGGCTGAAGTCGGTAAGTGTTTTACTGAGCATCGATGTTGAACTTGGCTGTTGCCCTCTTCCCATCACGTGTTATCAAAACTCTGATGATCCATGGACCGGCCATGATGAGATCCATGGTGACCCGATATTTTTCTCCTTTTAGGTCCGCTTTTGTCGTGTAATTCATGGGAGCCATCCGAGGCATGGGCGGCATGTAGTAGTTGACCATCACGCTCGCGTCCGTTACACGGCCGCCTGAATCTCCTATATCGATTTCCATTTGGTTCTTTCCCAGAATGGGCGGATTCTTATTGATTCTCACTCGGACCTCGAAAATTCCCGCTTTCCCTGCAAGATCGAGATCTTTTGAATACGCTTCCGAAACGACCAGAAGCAGGGCCAGAATCAGTGCACCCCATGTCTTCATGCTCATCATATACTTTTGATATTCTATTCATTTTCTCTTTTGAAATCCAGTTTTTGTTGGACTTTTTCAGTATTCGGTATAAAATCCGAGTTTGTCAAACCATGAAGGGAAAGGCTCACCGTTGTCGCGTGGAAAAATCTGCAAGAGGAGGATTTGAGATGTACAAAATGAGACTAGTTCTTGTAGCATTAGCTTTTGTTCTTGTCACCGGGACTTTCTTTTTGACCCAGGCCCAGGAAGACACTCAAAAAATTGCTTCATGCAAATACTGTGGAATGGACAGGGTCAAGTTTGCTCACAGCCGAATGCTGGTGACCTACGACGACGGATCGGAGCTAGGCACCTGCAGCATCCACTGCCTAGCCGTGGACCTTGCCCTCAACATCGACAAAACGCCCAAGACCATCGAGGTCGGCGACTACAACACGAAAAACCTGATTGACGCGGAAAAGGCTTTTTGGGTGATCGGCGGGAACAAGCCCGGCGTGATGACCAAGAGAGCCAAATGGGCTTTTGAAACCAAGTCCGACGCCGAAGCTTTTGTCAAGGCGGAGGGGGGCAACGTGGCGACTTTTGATGATGCGATGAAGGCCACCTATGAAGACATGAACGAAGACACAAGAATGATCCGCGAAAGACGGAAAATGAAGAGAATGCAGAAAGCGAATTGACATGACAGTATCACGCCACCCCATAGGCGCTTTGGCGGGAACCAGCCTTGTCATCCTTACGTTCCTGCTTATGAGCATCCCGTTGTGGGCTGTTGACAGGAGCCCCCTCAAGCCGGGTCCCGGGGATAAGTGCCCCGTGTGCGGGATGTTTGTGGCAAAATACCCTGATTTTATCGCAGTTGTCACCTTCAACGACGGGACCCGCGCCTTTTTTGACGGGGTTAAGGACATGATGAAGTATTATTTTAACCTTCAGAAATACAACCCATCAAAAAAGCGCGATGACATTACCCAAATTCACGTGACGGATTACTACAACATGGAGTTGATCGACGGTCTTAAAGCGTTCTACGTTGTGGGTAGCGACATTTATGGTCCCATGGGAAGGGAGCTGATCCCTTTTGAAAAAGAAGACGCTGCCGCTGAATTCCTGAATGACCACAGCGGGAAGGCGCTCCTGCGATTTCAGGACATCAATGATGACGTTATGAAGAGGCTGGATTGACGCTCATGAGAAAATCCAGCCTCTTTTTTCTTTATCTCTTCATCCAAGCCCTTTCCCTTGGAGGCCTTTTTACTCATGCTTCATACAAGCAAGAATCGGATGAGAGTCTACTTCAGGAGAAGATCAATCTGGTGCAAAAATTCGCCCTGACCGATCTCTGCCTCTTCACAGAGGCAAGCTACACCAGGCATCTTTCCCTCGCGGATTTCCACACGGCTTTTCAGAACTCTCCCCTGGCTCTGGAGCATTTTCCGTCAGGTTCTCTCGTCTTTCACCCGCAGTTTGTCAAAAAATTCTATGGCAACGTGGATTGAACGGCACAGAAATATCCTCGACTTCACCCTATCTTCTCTCCTCAGAAGGAAAAGGAAGAATGCAGCCCTCGTTTCCGTTTACACCCTGATCGTTTTTCTCCTTGCCTCTGTGCTTTTCTTCACCTACGCCCTCCGCAAAGAAGCCTCCATTCTCCTTATAGGGGCGCCCGAAATGATCGTTCAGAAGCTTGTTGCAGGGAGGCAGGAACCGATTCCTGTGGCCTATATCGAGCAGATAAGGGCCATTCGGGGGGTAAGCTCGGTCCAGGCGCGCCTTTGGGGGTATTACTATGATCCTGTCGTGGGAGCCAATTACACCCTCATGGTCGCCGAAGATCCGGATCTTTCCCCCGGCGGCATCGCGGTAGGCGAAGGCCTTGCGAGGATAAGGCTTGCAGCCGCTGGGGACACGATCGAGTTTATGACCTACCGGGGAGTCACGATCGAGCTCGAGATAAGGAAGACCTTCTCCTCTGAATCCGGGCTGGTCTCTTCCGACCTGGTCTTGATTTCAGAGAATGATTTCAGAGAAGTCTTCGGTGTCCAGACGCATTATTCAACTGACCTGGCCGTGACTGTAAGAAACCCTAAAGAGCTTCCGACGATCGCTCTGAAAGTCGCGGAGATGCTTCCTGATACGCGGCAGATTCTGAGAGAGGAACTCTTGCGGACCTATGATGCCATCTTCAACTGGCGCGGAGGCATCCTGCTTGCCATTCTTATGGGCGCTGTGCTGGCTTTCATCATCTTTGCGTGGGACAAAGCTTCCGGCCTGAGCATGGAGGAAAAAAGGGAGATCGGCATTCTCAAAGCCGTTGGGTGGGAGACGTCGGACATCATCAGAATGAAGTTCTGGGAAGGCCTCGTGGTCTCTCTCTCTTCATTCCTCATGGGAATCTTGTTGGCATACATCCACGTTTTCTTCACCTCTTTCATGCTCTTTGAACCCGTACTCAAAGGATGGGCCGTCCTTTATCCCCAATTCAAAATCACTCCCTTTATTGACGGCGCCCAGGTGGCTTCCCTCTTCTTTCTAACGGTCGTTCCGTACACTGTGGCCACAATCATCCCCTCCTGGAGAGCGGCTGTTGTGGACCCCGATTCCGTGATGAGGTGACGGCATGGCCATGATCGAGCTCAGGGACGTTAGAAAGGTCTTCAATTCAGGAAAGCCCAATGAGTTTTCAGCGGTCCAGGGGATCAGCCTAAACATCGAAGCCGGCAAAGTAACAGTGCTCAAAGGTCCCAGCGGCTCAGGCAAGACTACGCTCCTGACCCTCATCGGCTGCATGGCAAGGCCCACAGCCGGCAGGATCATGCTTTCCGACAGGGAGATCATGAGCCTCCCCGAGAGATTCCTAACCGAGATACGGAGGAAGACTTTCGGATTCATCTTCCAGCAGTTCAACCTCATCAAGGGGATCACTGCTCTCGAAAACGCCATGCTGCCGGCCTACCCCACGGGCGAAAAATTCTCCTCCATCAGGAAAAGAGGGCTGCATCTCTTTGAGCTTTTCAACATCGCGCGAAAAGCAAACTCCAAGGCTGAATGGCTCTCAGGCGGCGAGGCCCAGCGGGTGACCATCGTCAGGGCCTTGATGAACAACCCTTCGGTCATCATCGCAGATGAACCGACAGCCCATCTGGACACAAAACTCTCTGTGGAGCTCATGGACATTTTGGAAAAACTGAAAGAAGACGGAAAAACACTGCTCCTGGCAAGCCACGACTCACTGGTGTATGAATCAGGTGCTGTGGACAGGGTGGTGAACGTGAGGGATGGAAGGATTGAAGGAGCAGAGGAATGATCTTTTATCCCACGATCATGGCCCTCTTTGCAGGCGCGATCCTCGTGAGCTTCATGATACTGTATTCCGCTTCGTACGCTTTTCAAATTCTGAGAAGATGGGACCTTAAGAGCGGAAGCGAGCTTCAGCTCAATTTAGAAAGGAAAACGTACCTGGTTTCCACTCTGCTCGCTTACGCTTTCGGCTTTGAGCTTATCTCTTTTTTTCTCTTCATTTTTACTTCGGATCAGATCCACACTTTGCTTGTGGGCGCCATGTGCGCAGCCGGTTCTCTTTACGCAAACGAGTATGGATACCCGACGCTCATTGCGAAGATCATAAACTTCTTACTCGCCGGCATCTGGCTGGTTGTAAACTATGTCGACAACCAGGCGCATGATTACCCACTGATAAAAACGAAGAGTTTTTTCCTTCTTCTCCTTGTTCCCCTGATTCTGATCGAGACGTTCCTGCAGGCTAACTATTTCCTGCGCCTCGAACCAAACATCATCACTTCATGCTGCGGAACCCTCTTCAGCACCGACGCTCTTGTCCTCCCTTCGGAGCTCGGGTTTTTCTCCGGCACACGGATGATGGCGGTCTTTTACTTGGTCCTTATCCTGACGGTCGGCATCGGATCCTTTTACTCCCTGAAGGAAAAGGGCGCCTATCTCTTTTCAGGAGCGAGTGCAGTGGCTTTTGCCGTGTCGATAGTTTCTATCTTCTCTTTCGTGTCCTCTTACATTTACGAACTCCCCACTCACCACTGCCCTTTCTGCATTCTGCAAAAGGAATACGGCTACATCGGCTACCCTCTTTACGTGACCTTGCTCGGAGGCGCTATTGGGGGGCTCAGTGTCGGAGTTTTGATGCCGTTTAGGAAAATAAAAAGCCTGTCAGAAATCCTTCCCAAGGTTCAGCGAAGACTCGCCATGACCGCTTCAACCCTCTTCTTTGTCTTCGCCGCAATCGTAACGGCCCGGATCATGCTCTCAAACCTCGTTCTGAAAGGATATTAGAATACTAAGAAAGCTGCCTCTTCAGTTCAGAGTTCCACTTCCAGATCTGGTAGATGGCAGGATAAACAAGAAGCTCCAGCAGGAATGAAGTAAAGATTCCGCCAACCATGGGCGCGGCAATCCGCTTCATGACATCGGAGCCGGTTCCCACGGCCCACAAGATCGGCACGAGGCCCAGAAAGGTCGTTGCGACGGTCATGAACTTCGGCCGGAGGCGTTTGACCGCCCCGTACCGGATCGCTTCCCGCAGATCGGCCAAGCTGCGGAGACGACCCTCGCTCTTGGCCTTTTCATAGGCCAGGTCAAGGTAAAGGAGCATAAAGACTCCTGTCTCGGCGTCCACGCCCAGCAGGGCGATGAGCCCCACCCAGACCCCGATGCTCAGGTTGTAGTCGAGCAGATAGAGGAACCAGAATGCGCCGATGGCCGAAAAGGGAACAGCCAGCAGGACGATGAAGGTCTTGGCCATGGACCGCGTGTTCAGGTAAAGGAGCAGCAGGATCAGGAACAGGGTCAGCGGGACGACCACGGTCAGTCGTTCTTTGACTCGCTGCGAGGCCTGGTAGTCGCCACTCCAGACAGCGGCATAACCTGGGGGCAGTTTCACCTCTTTTCTCAGCAGGCGGTCCGCCTCTTCGATGTAGCCGTTCGGGTCGCGATCGGCGATGTCCACATACACATATCCGGAAAGGAGTCCGTCCTCGTTTCGGATCATGGAGGGACCGCTTGTCATCCGGATGTCCGCAAGATGGCCGAGGGGAATTTGTTTTTGTCCCTCGGAAACAGGGACCAGCACCCGGCGCAGCGCCCCAAGGTCGGATCGGAAGTCGCGCTTGTACCGCACATTCACCGGATAGCGCTCCTGACCTTCCACCGTCGTCGTCACGTTGTCCCCCCCGATGGCATTCTCCACGACGGCCTGGGCCGCCTGCATGCTCAGGCCGTAGCGGGCCAATTCCTTCCGGTTCCACTCGAAATCGATGAAGTAGCCGCTCGCGGTCCGTTCCGCAAAAACGCCCCGCGTCCCTTTGACGGAGGGCAGAAGGGATTCGATCCGGATCCCGATCTCCTCGATGGTGCCAAGATCGGAGCCCGTGACCTTAAGCCCCACCGGGGTGCGAAGCCCGGTGCTCAGCATGTCGATTCTGCCCTTGATGGGCATGGTCCACGAATTGGCGAGGCCGGGAAGGCTCACTGCGTCGTTCATCTGAGCGATGAGTTCCTGCTGGGAGATGTGATCCGGCGTTATGTGCCGCAAAAGTCTTTTTGCCCATTCCGGCGCCCAGGAGGCATACCACACGTCCTTCTTTCGCCATTCGGATTTGGGCTTGAGAATGATCACGGTCTCCAGCATGGAGAGGGGCGCCGGGTCCGTGGACGTCTCGGCCCGGCCCGCCTTGCCCAGAACGTATTTCACTTCCGGGAATTGCTTGATCATCCGGTCCGTGACCTGGAGCACCCTCTGCGCTTCGGCAATCGAGATGCCCGGCATGGTGGTGGGCATGTAAAGAATAGAGCCTTCATCGAGAGGCGGCATGAATTCCGAGCCCAGCTTGGAATAGATCGGAACCGTAATGACCATCAGTGCGAGAGCCCCGCAGATCACCACCCATTTCCAGCGCAACGTCCAGGTAACCACGGGGTCATAAACACGGATCAGGAAACGGCTGACAGGGTGTTTTTCTTCCGAATGAATCGTGCCGACCAGCACCTTGTTGGCTGCCCCGGAAAGCCACCGCGGACGGAAACTGAAATGGCTCATGCGGGTCAGGAATAGCCTTAGCGCCGGATCCAGGGTGATCGCCAGGAGAGCGGCGATGATCATGGCCAGCGTCTTGGTGTAAGCGAGCGGCTTGAAGAGGCGACCTTCCTGGGCTTCCAGGGTCAGAACAGGCAGGAAGGCGACGGCGATCACCAGCAGGGCAAAGAAGCTGGGACCGGCTACCTGCTTCACGGCCCGGATCACCACCGACCGGTAGTCTTCGCGCCGTCCGGTCTGCTCCCACTGCTCCAGGCCCTTGTGGGTCTGCTCGACCACGACGATGGCGGCGTCCACCATGGCCCCGATGGCAATGGCGATCCCGCCCAGGGACATGATGTTGGCCGTGACGCCCAGCATCCGAAAGGGGATGAAAGAGAGGAGGATCACGATGGGCAGCGTTATCACAGGGATGACGGCGCTCGGGATGTGCCGGAGGAAGATGAACACCACCAAAGCCACCGTGATGACCACCTCGATGACCGTGGATTTCAGGTTGTCTATGGCGCTAAGAATCAGGTCCGACCGGTCGTAGATGGGCACCACCTTCACGCCGGGTGGCAGCCCCGGCTCGATCTCACGGAGTTTCGTCTTGACCCGCTCGATCACGTCCAGGGCATTCTGCCCGTGCCGCATGATGACGATGCCTGAGACCACGTCCCCTGTGCCGTCCAGATCCGCGACCCCTCTTCGGATATCCGGGCCAAGGACGACCTGGCCGATGTCCTTGATGCAAATGGGCGTGCCCGAATCGCTCACTGAAACCGCGATGTTTTCGATGTCCTCCACGCCCGTGACATAGCCTCGACCCCGGACACTGTACTCCGTCCCCCCGAACTCGATGAGGCGACCCGCCGACTCGTAGTTGCCCTCCCGCACAGCCTCCACCACCCGGTTGATGGAGAGGCTGTAAGCCTGAAGCCGGTTCGGGTCCACATTGACCTGATACTGTTTCCCGAATCCGCCGACAGGCGCCACCTCGGCCACGCCCGGCACCGCTCTCAGGTAGTATTTGAGATAAAAATCCTGGTAGGACCGAAGGTCCGCCAGGCTGTTGTTCCCGGATTCGTCCACGAGGGCATACTGAAAGATCCAGCCCAGGGGCGTGGCATCGGGCCCTATCTCGGTCTTGGCTCCCTCCGGCAGTCGCGGCAGGACTGCGGAAAGATACTCCAGGGTTCGCGATCTGGCCCAGTAGATGTCCGTGTCGTCTTCGAAGATGACGTAAACATAAGAATAACCGAAGTCGGAAAAACCGCGGACGGCCTTCACCTTGGGTGCGCCCACCATGGTCGTCACGATGGGATAGGTCACTTGAGCCTCGACAAGATCAGGACTCCGGTCCCAGCGAGAAAAGATGATCACCTGGGTGTCGCTCAAGTCCGGGATGGCGTCGAGAGAAACGTGTTTCATCGACCACCAGCCCCAAATGCAGCCGACAGCGACGAGCATGAAAATGATCGGCTTGTTCTTGACGGAAAAGTCTATGATCCGGTTTATCATTACAAAAATGTCAGGGAGTGAAACCTGAATCCCTCAATGAGTCAACGGCTTGATTAATTGATGGCTGTCTTTCTCTCCGTTGCTATCGACCTACTTCAACTGTGTGCCGACTGGGGGGGCCGCGGGAATCTCAAACTGTCGGGGAGGGATTCTATCTACCGGAGGTTCTCCCTCGGCCGGTGCCGGCTCCCTTGGCACCGTACCCAAGTATCGGGCACCGGGAAAAGGGTAGGGACCTTCGTGAATTTCCCTGGACTCATCCTCCATTCCTGGGCTGCCCGTGGCACGGTTAAGCAGGTCCGCCCAACTGCGGCCCCCCTCCTCCCCCGAAATGACCGCACGATCTCTCTTCTTCCTGTCCGGCCCTTCCTTTGAGAGATACTTCTCCGGTTCCCGTTCGAATTGCTTTTTGCAGGGTTCTGAACAGAAGTAAAATGTCTCGTTCCCGTATGTAGCGATCCTTTCGAAAGACTCAGCCTCGTCCTTGTCGACATTTCTGCCACAAACGGGGTCTTCGCTAATGTTGGCGCCTGTGCCGAGCCCGGCAATCTCCATCCGGCTTTCTGAGTCGATGAGGAAGTTGCCCGAGACCACCACCTTTTCTCCGGGCATGAGACCGCCGGTTATTTCCACCTGCCTGCCGAGCCTCCAGCCCGTTTTAACCCTGCGCGGTTCGAAATTGCCGTTGCCGGCATCCACATAGACGATCGTCTTCGTCCCCGAGTCAAGGACGGCGTCAGCCGGCACATTCAAAGACGGGGGCATGGTGATTGGGATCTCCACGTCTACAAACATGTCGGGCCTGAGATCGTAAATAGGATTGTCGATATCGACCCGCACCTTCAGCGTCCTGGCCACGGGATCAAAAAGGGGGAGGACCTCGCCGACGCTCGCGCTGAAGGTCTTGCCCGTCTGAGCGTGCTTTACCTCCACGCTCATTCCGGGCTTCATGTGCATCGCCTCGTCCTCGTAAACGTCGGCGTATACCCAGATCTTCCCGATGTCGGCGATGCGGTAAAATTCATCCCCCGCTTTGAACCACTGGTTAAGCGTGATGCTCCTGCTCAGGACGACTCCCTTCACAGGCGCACGCACCTGCAAGTAGGGCCTGGCCTTCCTCGTCTTTGCCAACTCCTCGATCTGTGCGTCGGTGATACCCAGGTTCTGCATGCTCTGAACAGCCATGCGGATCTGGTTGTCGGCCATGTCACCCTGCTGGTGGCGGACCTCGCCGCCTAGCTGTTTCCTGATGCGGTCTATGTTGTCCAGTGAAAGCACATAGGTGAGCTGGGCGTTGTAATAAGCAGGGGCAAGGGCCTCGGCCAGGACCTTGTCTTTGTTGACGATGCTCCCTGTTGTGACGTCGGAGAGCTCCCTTATCCAGCAGTCGGTCGAGGCATTGACACGGTAGACCTTTGTTTCATCGGGGACAACCCTCCCGTAGAGGCGGAGGGTATAGGTCATCGGCTTTTTCTCTACTGCGGCGACCTTCACACCTATAAGCTGCTGACGGTCCGGGTTGATCTTCACCGCGCCTGGAGCCAACGACACCGCGGAATCATCCTGCTCCAGGATAGCGCCTGCAGAAATCGACTCAACTTGCGAGCCCGTCCCGCCTGACTTTCCTTTTGAGTAGCGTCCTCCAGCCAGAAAGGAGAGAAAAGCGACGGCGACAAAAACAATCACGACCACCAATTTTCTCATTGTCTCAGGACACCTTCACGTTTTGGTCTGTTTGCAAACATACACAGCGAATGTTCGCCAGTCAACCACTTTAATTTATTAGAGACTTCCTGTTATGCAATCATGGAGGCACGGCGGCGGAGCTGCTTCTTTCCATTCAGTCCACTGGCCCTTCGGCCCTATCGGGCCATTAAAAAGGTAGGGGCCCGAAGGCCCCTAACCGTTTACAATAATTGAGCAGACAGTTTCACGTGCTAAGGCCCCTACAACTGCGGGATTGTCTGAACCACGTAAGGCCGCATCATCTCGTTGTCCTCGTGGTCGATGATGTGACAGTGCCAGACATACCCCACGCCGTTGATGAGATCCATCGGGTCAAAACCTTCATATTGGTTTGTACCCGGGGTTTCATCTCCAACCAAAATATCAGTGGGTGTCCACCTGATCATTATCCTGGTGACCTCGCCGGGATACATGATGGTGGTGTCCTTCCAGCCCGCTTCGTATGGCAGCGGGAGTGTCAGCCTGTTAGCCTGCAGGTAGGGGCCGATGGCCGGGTTGCCGCCGATGGCGCCGTCGGCATTAGGTATGAGATACTGCCATGGAGGTCCCTGGCCATCAAGCACAGCGTTGGCCGCCAAGTCATTGGCATAGACGTTCGTCCACTTCGTCGCCTGGAAACCCTGGCGGTTCACGATCTGGTGGCTTGCCAGGTGAGTGTGGATCGGGTGGGCGTCTGCGGTGATATTGATGATCTCCCACAGCTCTGTCGCACCCACCTGTGGCTGCTCGCTGTCGCGCTGGGTGAATCCTGGGATAACGCCATTGTACTTCGTGTTGTTCAGGACAAGCTCGAGGGGACCGCCCGGCCCGATGACTTCATTCAGGGTCAACTGCCGGGTGATTGCGGGAACCACACCCTTGATGTCCACGATCTGGTTATTCGGCCGCAGGTTCGCCGGCAATGTCGCGTCAGCTATTGTGGAGTCGAGCGTGACGTTGACCCGGAACTGCATCACCGTGTCGGTTGTCCCTTTTACGACTTTCGCGCCGCCCGGGAAAGGTGTTCGCGCCGAGTTCTTCATTATGATTTGCGTCCCAGTAAGCAGCCCGGCGAAGTCGACGATGACCTCGTAGCGCTCACCCGGGCCGATGATCACGTTGGGGGTGACGACCGGGGCATTTAGATAGCCGTCGTCCGTCGCGATAACTGTGAAGGGCGCCCCGTTGCTCAGGGTGAGGTCATAGAAGCGCGCGTTGGAGCCGTTCAGGAGGCGCAAGCGGTACTTCCGGGGCTCGACATTGAGGAACGGCCAAGTCTTGCCGTTCACCACAATGGTGTCCCCGATGAACTCGGGAATCCAGTAGGGGTGGACCGCCGGGTTCGGCTGCGGGTTAGAGGCCAAGTTGTAGAAGAGCTGGCCGGTCGTGTCGAAGCTCCTGTCCTGGATGATGATAGGGATATCATATGCTGCATTCGGCAAACAGCCACCGAAGGGAGCCGCAGTGCTGCAGGTGCCAGCCGCCTGCGGGGGCTCGTTCGCAGGGTCGCTGATGATGTGCACGCCCGCCATGCCCGCGTAGACGTTCAGCCGCGTGATGCCCAGCGCATGGTCGTGGAACCAGATGGTTCCCGCCTGCTGGGTGTTCGGGTACTCAAACGTCGTGCCTGCGAAGCCCACACCGGACACTCCTGTGGGAGTCCACCATGCGTCCGGGCCGCCGTCAAAGGCGGGGGCCACCTCGCCGCCGTGAATGTGCGGGACTGCCGGCTGGGGTCCAAGGTAAATGGAACTGCATGTCGTTGATAGAGGCGGCGGCAGGCTTACGCATCCTGCGCCGAGCGGGTCGGCCCAGTCGAGGGTCTGGTCGATGGGCAGAAGGTACTGAACATTGGAATCAATTCCGTTGGGCAGGTTGTTGACGTATGTCGGATGGGTCCGTACACCCCTCGCCGCCAGCACCACGGGGCCGAGATAGCTCGGACGGACGCTGCCCGCAACCACGTCATCATCCGTCAGATAGCCCCAGACCCACGACGCGGTATCGGCAGGTAGGCCTGCAAACCCCGGGTTCCTGCCCTTCGCCGGCACCGCGGGAACGCCTGTACTGGGAAGTATCTGCGCCTGGAATTCTTCCGAGTTGATGTTGTAGAGAACAGGGCCTGGACCGGCGGTGGCGTCTATTACGGTTATCTGGCCTGGCCCTGGAAGCGGGTCGACGAATTGGGGAATCAGCGCCCCAGGCAGAAGCGTCTGGGGTGTCACCCCCTGCGCGCCCGCACTGCCAACTGCAAACAACAGACAGGCCATACTGATCATTAGAAATCCAATTCTTGCTTTCATTTTATCCCTCCTTTTAAAGATTTTGTGGTTTAGCCGATAGACTGATAAAAATATTCCCTCACCATTCCACCTTTCTCCTTTCTATTTCCCCCTCATTGCTTCTGTCTTGTCCTACTCTTGGATTTGTTCTTCTATTAAATTGAAACATCAATCTATTGCCACTTCGAGCTTCCTCACCCTTGATGCATCAATATTCCCCTAAGGGTATTCCTTCCCGTCGATCTTCTCGATGTTCACGTTGTCCCCTGAAATAATCCGGACCTCAATGGGGACCGTCTTTTCGCTTTTTACGAACTCATCCAGCACCTCCGGGTCTGGATTCAGGATGGTGTAAATCTCACTGAGCACATTCCCCTTTTTGCTCCGTATAATGTATCCATGTTCTGCTTTGCCTATTTCTCCCGTGATGTTCATTTTTCTCACGGGCTGTTGATAGGCGGTCGGCCCGGTCGACGCCTGATCCTTTTTTTCGATTGCAAGCAGTTCCATCTCGAAAACAAGAACCTTGTTTGGCGGGATTCGGTTGGGCATACCGCTTCTTCCATAGGCGAGGTCCGGCGGCACAAAAAGCTGCCACTTGGAGCCTACCTTCATCATGGGCAGTGCTTCGGTCCAGCCTTTGATAACACCGTCGGTCTGGAATTTCTGAGGCTCGCCTTTTGCGTAGGAGCTGTCGAACTCCTTGCCGTCTATAAAGGTTCCCCGGTAGTGGACCTTGACGAAATCCTCCTGCCCGGGACTGGCTCCTGTCCCCTCCCTCAGCACTTTGTACTGGAGGCCGCTATCGGTCGTCTTGACGCTTTCCTTTTTCTTATTCTCCGCCAGGAACTCCTCCGACTCCTGTGCGTTTTGGACGATCTGCTCCTGGAGTTTTCGCAACTGCACTTCACGCGCCCTCTTTTTGAGGTCCACGATCAGTTTCCTCATCTCTTCCGCGCTCAGGCTGGGCTCTTTGTTTTTTATAGCGTCCTGCAGCCCTTCGATGAGTTTGTCGAAATCGACCTCCACGCCGTCGGCCTTCATGCTTTGGCCGACCTGGTAACCGATGCTGTAGCTTTCCTTTTCTTTTTGGGTCTCCAGCGCCTCCCCGGCTTCCGCCGCAAAAACAGGAGCCGCTGACAACATCGTAAACCATGCGAATATCAATAGCCTCGTACTAACCGCTCTCAACATTTCTTGTGCCTCCATATGTGTGCATGACTCTTCATCTTGGAAAATTCTATGCAATTAACTCCAGCAACCATTTTTCAGAGGTCCGAAAGTGGCGGATGCCCTTCCGGAGTATGCCGAGCTCCGCGACGGAGCACAACTCTAACCGACATAAAACCTCAATCGCAGGCTCTCCTTCCCGCGCTGGACTCCGAGGTTGACTCTTCCGCCATGTTTGAGGCGGTCGTATATCTTAACCGCCTCCGTCGAGCCGGCCAGTTGCTCGCCGTTGACCTCCTTGATCACGTCGCCGTCCTGGAGTCCAACTTTTCCGAAAAGACCATGTTCGTCAATGTTGCGAATAAGGATTCCTCTTGGGCGTCCTGCGTGAAATTGAGTCTCTATTTTAGCCGTGTCCATAAGAGACGTATAATCCGGGTATTCTTTGATCAATTCTTCTCGGCTCAGGCGGGATGGGTACGCCGAAGCGGAGACATTCACCGACTCCAGGGAAACTCTTGCGATCTGCACATCCCCTTTCCCTATTCCCCGAAGCGAATTATTATCCATTGAGAGAATCATTTCGCCTGCCCCGGCGTCGATGATCACTCTGTTCTGCAAGATCCTTTTGACCAGAACCAGGCCGAGGCGGCTACCCTCCCGGCAGGATTCCTGAAGGCCCGTATCTTTGTGCTCGAGCATGGCAAGGCTCTTGCCGGAGTTTTCCATCACTGCGGTACCCACAAGCCTTAAACCGATATCTGCGTTTTCCAAAAGAATCTCGACGGTACCAGGCTTTTCTACCAGGGCTTCAGGCTGATCTTTTCCGAAAATGTTCCGCTCCCAGATGGAACGGTACTCTGCGAGCGTCCTTGCCGGGCATTCTGCTACAGGATCGACAAAGACCAGGCCCCCATAGTCGGAGAGGAGTTCCATCTCGCCGTCCATTTGTGCCTCGAAAATTGGCAGCACGGGAAGGAAAAGGATTGCGCCTAAAATCAGGAGAAAAAAGACTTGCCGGTATCCTGTGAATTTTCTCATGTTATAGCTCTTTGCGATTCAAGAAATACCCGGAGCTTCTGCTCTGTCCGGAGATTCCAATCTTGAGGCCTCCGTATAAAATTTTATCTCATGAGAGTCTTTGAGAAGGCTCATGGCCCCCAACAAAACTCTGAAAAGATTCGACTGCAGGTGCGCGTCCACGTCCGCTTTGGTCTCCCACTCCCCTAGAAGGCAGATCTCATTTTCGTTTTCCGAGCTGCAGTAAAAGTTGCAGGACTTGCAACCCTTCTCTTTCCTTATTGACTCAACCAGAGAGGAAAGGGCTTGGAGCAGCTCTTTGCGTTTCTCCGGGAGCACCTTCATCAGGATGTTCGTCAGGATCATGCAAGGGGATAGAGCAATTTGTTTGCCAAAAATCGAAAAGGCGGGAATATTTCCTTATAATCGAACGATATCGATAAGATAAGGTTTATTTGAAGAACGGGTCGAAAAGCTGAATGAGGGGTGCCAGCTCTCAGCATTTGGCGAAGTCTCAAAATGTTGAGAGCAGAAATAATATTGGCGGGAAAGCTGGGAGGCTTGGAGGCCGGGGAGTTGGAAGAATAGAAATCCGAATACCGTCTCACACAGAGCACGCAGAGAACGCAGGGGGGGTGATCAGGCGAGCTGAAGTTGAAATGAGTTAAGCTGCTCCTCGCTCGCACGGCTTGAGATGTTGAGGAACTCGACGCCGACCACGCGATCGTTTTCATCGTAATCGACAATCACACCGGGCTTGATTTCCTCGGAATCGGCAATCCTAGCTTCATCAAGCCTGAAGTACAGCGCGTCACTTTCCTTGTCCAGAATTATTCTCATTTTGTGCCCCGCAGTCTTCTGTCGAAAAAAGCCGTCACCGCCTGCTCGGGTTTAGTCCCGAAGCTGACGACGATACGCAGCCAGCGTCCCCCGAACTCGGGTATCTGCTTCAGAAAGTGCCTTGTCCCGTCTTCATGCTCCTCGACCCGCTCAGGATTGGACAGGGTTCGCTCAACCCAGTCCTCACGGATATTTTTTTCCACGAGCATCTGTCTGAAGTGAGATGTCTTTTCCACCAAAACCCTTGACGGTTTTGTTATTCATTCTGATTGCAATTCTTACCACATCTGCTCAAGGATTTCAAGCTCGGCTCGGAAATGAGATCATTGCGACGTTGCTTCTGGAACACTCCATAGTAAGCTGGGAGATTTGAAGTCAGAGAAAAGCAGTAAAGGGGCATGTCAAACAAGGATAGGGCAAGGGGAAAAGGAGTATGAAAGCTTCTATCATTTGTCATCTGCAATGGCCGTTGATTAATGGGATCTTATCATTTATTGTATTGGCGATAATAACGGCGTATCGACCCGGTCGACTTGAGTGGGGAAACGACTTTAAGACGAGGAAACAAAAATGAAGTGTATGCACTGTCAGGGGAAGATGAAACGCGGCAAGGCGCCGTTCGAAATTGGAAAAAACGGCTACCGCCTCCGCCTGGAACGGATTCCGGCGTGGATCTGCACGCAGTGCGGCGAGATTTATTTTGAACAGAACGAGGTCGATTCAATCCAGAGGGTCATTCAGGCAGTGGATAGACAGACGGAGCATCTTCAGGCGACGGGATAGTGAGGGAACTTCATTTCGTATTTGTCGTGCTCCATTGCAGTTTGGATATATTTTCTGATCATCGACATTCCTCTCTCCTGGCAAAATCGAATGTCCTTTGCTCAAAATTATAGGCTTTGCTGATTTCAGTTTTTGTCATTCGTGCTTGCCCGCCAAGGCGGGTAAATTTCGATATTCAGATTTGGGATTTGCAATTTGTTTCGGCCACGACAAAGCGTGGCCCTCCATTTCCCTGAGAACAAAATTTACAGTGCCTCTAAGCCTTCACTTCCGGTCTATGTATTCCAAGTTTGTGCATTCTTGCCCGCAAGGTGCTCGGATTGAGCCCCAGGATCGCCGCAGCTCCATTCTTACCGTTGATGCGCCACCCGGTTTCCTGAAGAGTCTTCAGGATATGCTCCCTCTCGGTCTCTTCCAGAGTCCTGAGGGAGGATGATCCGCCAGGAGACGTGTTGTTGAGCTTGTCGGCCAGTTGCAGCACCGGGCCGTGACACATGATCACGGCCCTCTCAATCACGTTTTGCAGCTCCCTTATGTTGCCCGGCCAGTCGTACTCCTGGAGCACTTTCATGACCTCGCTCTGTATCGACGTGAACTCCTTGCCGTGATCTCTCGCATATTTTTCCAAAAAGGCCTCGACCAGGAGAGGGATGTCCTCTTTCCTCTGCCGGAGCGGGGGGATCGTTATGGGGAAAACATTGAGGCGATAATAAAGGTCCTGCCGGAACCGGCCGTTGCGGACTTCCTCCTCGAGGTTGCGGTTCGTGGTGGCTACGATTCTCACGTCAACCTTAACTGCGCGCGAGGAGCCCAAGCGCTCGAACTCGCCGTGCTGAATCACCCGGAGCAGCTTGGCCTGCAGTTCCAGGGGCAGTTCCCCGATCTCGTCAAGGCAAAGGGTGGACCCGTCGGCCAGTTCGAACCGGCCGATCTGGCGGGCGTCGGCTCCTGTGAACGCCCCCTTCTCCCGGCCGAAAAGCTCGCTTTCAATGAGATTGGCCGGCAAGGCCGCGCAGTTCAAAGTGATGAGAGGTTTGTCTTTTCTAGGGCTCCTCTGGTGGATGGCACTTGCGATCAAATCCTTTCCCGTGCCCGTCTCGCCGAGAACGAGAACGGTCGTGCTGGTCGGAGCCACGTGTTCGGCACGGTAGAGGACATATTTGATCGCGTTGCTCTCCCCGATGATGTGGCTGAACCGGCTTTTCAGCTTCATTTCCTGACGCAGGTATATGTTCTCCGCTTCGAGCCGCTCTTTCAAAACCCTTATTTCAGCGAGGGAGTTGAGAACGGATTCCTCCGCCTTTTTCCGCTCGGTGATGTCGCGGTTGCTCCCCCGGCGGCCCAGGAACACGCCTTTATCATCCAAGACGGCCTTGCAGGAGTGTGCAAGCCAGCGCACGGAACCGTCCGGGCGGAGGATTCGGAACTCCACTTCTCCGTCCAGGCGCTTATCTTCGATTTCGACCAGGTGTCTTTGGAAAGACGACACATCTTCAGGGTGGACGATTTTCAAAAGCAGCTCCGGGTCAGCCTCAAATTCCTTTCCTTCATGAAGCGTGATTTCCTTGCACGAAGGCGATATATAGATGAACTTCCCGTCAGGGCCGATCCACCACTCCCAGTCGTAGGTGTTGCTCGCCACTATGCGGTACTTCTCCTCAGAGTCTCTAAGCTGATCGCACGTCTTGACCAGTTCGGCAGTTCGCACCTGAACCTGCGTCTCCAGGTGATCATGAGCCGTCTTGAGCGCGTCCTGGGCCGCTCTGCCCTCGGTTATGTCAATTCCCGTCCCTATAATGAACTGAATTTCTCCCTCCGGGTCGGGCAACCCTGTATTGGACCAGTGGATCAAATGCCTTGTTCCATCCTTTGCGACCCAGTGGTTTTCATGCTCGTCGGGGAAGTCTCCCATTTTCAATCGCTCGAAGACGGCTTTTACCGGCTCCACATCTTCAGGAGGCACAAAAAGGTTCCAAAAAATATTCCCTTCGACTTCTTTAAAGGAGTACCCGGTCAGTTGTTCGCACGCTCTGTTAAAGCGGATAATTCTTCCCTCCCTGTCCAGGACGACTACCATGGCCCCTGCCGTTGAGAGCACTGCTGAGGTGAAGTCGCGTTCCTCTCGAAGGGCCGTTTCGCTCAGGCTGAGATTTCTGAAGAGCACTTCAAGGGGTTTTGCCACCCCTTGTTCGACGATCGCCTTGTAAATGCAATAAAACGCAATGATTTTAAGGAAATGGCCGATAAGGCTGAAAAATCCATAAACGTCCACATACAAGGTGAAGCTAAGTTCCGAAAAAATGGTGAAGGCGATGGAGAGAACCAGGTATCGGAACACTGGAGGATCAAATCGATCCCGCTTCTTGGCCAAAAGGGCTATTGCTGCAAGCAGGATAACGCTGATTATATACTCACTCAAAACCTTGAAGGGTGTCAGTCCCTTGCCCGGCACAAAACAGACGGGAAAAACCTCCCAGTAAAAAATCGCTCCAAGAAGAAGAGAGCTTGCGAGCGTGTATGCGGCAACCACAAATTTGAGGTTCAGCCGCTTGCCGAGAAAGAAGGGAGCAATCAGCAGAGAGATGCTCTGCATGTAACGGACCCCTATCCACAACTGGGTGGGCAGGTCTTCCTCGTACGCCCCGAATACTCCCATTCCCTTGTAGGCAAGCGTGTGAAGTAGATCCAGAGCCCCGACAAACAGGTACGCAACTCCCACCAACAGGAGGTAACTGTTATCCATCGACCGGCGGACATTCCAGAGGAGCAGGAAAATCGCCAGGGCAACTGCGGTGCTGAAAATCTCTGCAAAGGTGTGAAAAAGGAGGTAGCTGTAAAGGCTTGTAAGGTAGAAGACCCCAAAGACCAGCGCCCATTTCCCTGCCCAGGTATAAACCTTTTGCTTGCTTTGATCGTTTCTCAAAAACTTGTTCATGGGTATTAAGATCATGCAAGCCCAGTCGGCTGAAACCGAAGGAATTCTAAAAACCTTCCGAACCTCACCCGCAAAAAAATGCCCGCCATGAAGACGGAGGGCGACAACGGGAGAAAAATAACGCTACTATATCATAAGGAAATAGGGTGAATCCCTTATTTTTTTCTAAGTGCAAGGTTTCATGAATACAAGTACGTATTCATCCCGGAGGCACAGAGGATGCAGAGGAGTTTAAATCTTTCATTTGCCCCGATGAACTCATCGGGACAAATGAAAGCTGTGCATCCGCTTCTATCAACAGAAAGGGACCTTAGTATCGAGCAATGGGGTTGAAGATAGCTATGGATAAATTTAATCAAAAGTATTGACAATATAATGAAAATAATGTATAATTATGCGAAAATTAAAAAGGAGGTGATAAAAATATCCACCGAGAACGCCGTTAAAGAAATCAGAGAAAGACTGATGATGAGTAAATCTGAACTGGCAAGAAAGGCCGGGATATCGTTACTCACCGTGGTTAGAATTGAGAAGGGAAATCGTTGTCGGATCGGAACAAAGAGAAAAATCGTCGAAGCCCTCGGCTTCAACCCTTGGCTAAACGAAAAGACCGCGATATCCCCTACGACCGGGGTGCACGGAGCAATTTTACATAAACAATCAAGTCTTAAGCCTGACCATGATCATAGACGACCTTGACTATCCTCTTGTGATTTTCAACCTAGCCGGAGAGGTGGAATAATGTTTTTAAACTCGATAGCAGGGATCTTTTCCCATGATATCGCCATTGACTTAGGAACAGCCAATACGCTCGTTTATATGAAGGCGAAAGGCATTGTGCTCAATGAACCGTCTGTGGTGGCAATGAAGAATGGAAATGGAAACGGGAAAAAGGTCCTTGCAGTGGGCAAGGAAGCCAAGATGATGCTGGGCCGAACCCCCGGGAATATCACCGCCATTCGTCCAATGATGGACGGCGTTATTGCTGATTTTGAAGTCGCAGAAGCAATGCTCAGTTATTTCATCAGGAAGGCACACGCCAGGCGCAGACTCGTAAAACCCCGAACAATCATCGGGGTGCCAAGCGGTATCACTCAAGTGGAAAAGAGGGCCGTCCTGGAATCGGCCGCATCGGCGGGAGCCAGCGAAGTCTACTTCATCGAAGAGCCGATGGCGGCTGCGATAGGAGCGGGGCTCCCCGTGGCTGAGCCCAAAGGGAGCATGATTGTGGATATCGGGGGCGGTACGACCGAAGTGGCCATCCTTTCACTAGGCGGCATCGTTGATAGCATCTCCTTGCGGGTTGCGGGAGACAAAATGGATGAATCGATCCAGGAATATATCAAAAGGAAACACCGCTTGGTGATAGGTTCGAGCACGGCTGAAACAATCAAAATGAGTATTGGCAACGCATACGCCGATGAGGATCCGGAAAAGGCTGAAGTGAAAGGACGGGATCTTAGTACCGGTGTGCCAAGGGTCTTGACGGTCGACTCCGGAGAAATCAGGGAAGCGATTTCAGAGCAACTCAACGCAATATCCGGCGCGGTATTGACGGCCTTGGAACGAGTACCTCCCGAACTCGCTGCTGATTTGGTGGAAACGGGAATCATGCTGGCCGGTGGCGGGGCTTTGCTAAAGAATATGGACCTCTTCCTGAGATCAGTTATAAAACTCCCCGTAAAAATCACAGATGACCCACTCACCGCTGTGGCCATCGGGGCAGGAAAGGCCTTAGATAACATGAAGATTCTGAAGGGTTTAGAAAAAGGATAACTGAGTTCTCTTATTAAAATTATCGTTGATTAGGCTTCAGAGTGAAAACCTCTTGAATCGACTTGCTGGATAGCACCTGTATCCCTTAACATCTGGTATTGATGTTCGATCTCCCGTGCTCTATCCTCACTGTGGACCCATCTTTCTCCCTTGTTTTCCAACGGAAACGAAGTCGCCGCCGTCAAAACCATCGCTCGGAGCCGTTTGCGGAGTTCCAGAGGTGTACCGTCCAAGATGGTCGCGAGTTGTAGACTTGTGGCGGTTTTTCTGCTAATAAAGAATGACGGTCAAAGAAAAACAGAGCATCAGGAGAGCCGGAGGCCGCGCGCGGGCCCGGGTCGCCACAGGAACCGTCCCGTGTAGATGAACCACTCCCACGAGACAGCTCCTGCCTTTCAGAAACGATCGACAGATTAAGGGTGTGATATGACCAATCCACGTCATTACCTATTTTTGATGTGCGTCTATCTTGCCGTTGTGGGCGTTGTTTGCGCATTTTTGTACCCCTCTTTGAAGGCCGCGTTCTTGGCCAACTGGGGCTTTAACTTGCTCATCCTTGGAGCTCTCGGTGTAGGCATCGCTATCAATATGCATCAAGTGCTGAGATTGGAGCCGGAGATTACCTGGATGAAAATTTTCCGAACCGGCGAGATCGGTGTCTCGGTAGCCGAACAAAACCCACGATTGCTCAAGCCCCTTACTAAACACCTCCACGGCGTTCACAGAGATCGTTTCAAGCTATCCACCTTGTCCCTGCAAACCGTTCTCGATGGAATTCGAGGGCGTCTGGACGAATCGCGCGAGGTCGCGCGCTACATGATCGGATTGCTGATTTTTCTTGGCCTCCTCGGGACGTTCTGGGGTCTTCTCGGCACTATCGGCGCCGTCGTAGACGTCATCGGAAGCCTGGAAGTCGGAAACAAGGATTTCGCTCATCTTTTTGAGACGCTGAAAGACGGCCTTCAGGCGCCTCTTAAGGGCATGGGTACCGCTTTCAGCTCTTCTCTGTTCGGGTTGGGCGGTTCCCTCGTCCTTGGTTTTCTGGACATTCAGGCGGGGCATGCTCAGAATCATTTCTTTGACGATATGGAAGAGTGGTTATGGGGTGTGACACAACTGATCGATAAAACAGAAGACCCAACAAAACACCCCGGGGGTTCGGCCTTGAAGGAACCTTCAGCGAACGCCGGGTCTACCAATTAAGTGGAGAAGCCCGGGAACACAATGGGACCATTGCTCATGCGGCCCGCATGGGGAAAAGCCGGTTCAATTACACCCGGACCATTAGCTGAAAAAATGAGCTGGAACAGGCGATGATTTCTGTTGCAAAGCGACGAGCAGTGCAGTCGGTGAGCGTGTGGCCCGGATATGTGGACGCCCTCTCCGCGCTACTCATGGTCGTTATTTTTGTTCTATTGATTTTCGTGATTGCCTATTTCCTGCTGAGCGAAATTCTCTCCGGACAGGAAAGCGAATTGGCCGTCCTGCATAAACGTCTCAACGAGCTTACTCGGAGCTTGGGGCTTGAGCAGGCAAAAAGCGAGCAATTGGCAAATGAAATGACAAAACTCTCGGGAATCGTAAGCTTTCTTACCGAAGAGAAGCAGAAGCTCAGCTCCCGGGTAGCCCAACTCTCCGAAGAATCATTTACCAAGGATGAGGACTTGAAAAACAAGCTCCTGCTGATCACCAGCCTGCAGGAAGACATCCATTCCCTGCGCCTCGCGCGGCAAGAGCTGGAACAGCGGGTAGGTCAACTTAGCTATTTACTGGAGGCGAAGGAGACGCAAATAGGTGCGCTGCGCGACCGATCAAAAGGCCTTGAAACCCGATTGGCTGACGAGAAGGAGCGCACCTTGCTGGCCCAAAAGGAGATCGACCGCAAGGATATTCGAATTCAGGCCCTCTCCGCACTGATAGGCGATCAGAAGAGCGCGCTGGAGGAGCAGCAGAGACTCTCTGCCGATGCAAGGGCGGAGGTAGCTTTGTTGAACCGGCAAATCATGAGTCTAAGGCTGCAACTCGAGGAGATCAGCCGCGCCCTTCAAATTGCTGAAGTGGAAAAAAAGGACCAGAAAATAAAAATGGAAGACCTAGGAAGGCGACTGAACATCGCTTTAGCCCGGCAGGTTAACCAGCTCGAGCAATACCGATCAGAGTTTTTCGGCCGCCTCAGAGAGATCCTCGGCAACAAGCCCAACATGCGGATCGAAGGGGACCGTTTCGTTGTCCAGGCGGAGCTGCTCTTTGATTCCGGGTCTGCAAAACTCGGCGAAGAAGGTAAAGGCCACCTTATGAAGCTTGCGACCACGCTTCTGCTGCTTTCAAAGACCATTCCACAAGATATCAAGTGGGTCCTGAGGATAGACGGCCACACAGATCGTGTACCCATCCACAATGAGCGATTTGCTTCAAACTGGGATCTTTCAACTGCAAGAGCGGTGTCTGTGGTGCGGTTTTTGGCTGATCAGGGGATCCCCGAGAATCGGATGCTTGCAGCCGGTTTCAGCAAATTTCATCCCTTGGACCCGGCCGATACACCCGAAGCCTACAGGAAAAACAGGCGCATTGAGATCAAGCTCACCTCTAGGTAACAAGGCAATGCGCCTTACAGGCATATTCCGCTCCTCAAGATTTCCGAACCAGTCTCATATCTTGTAAAGCCGATCGCAACCCAATGGGACGTTTCGGAGACTGCCTGACCGACCGAAAATCATGAAACCCCCTGTTTGGCATCCATGCCTGATGCTTGCGATTTTTCAAACAGCAAATTGTTGCCTTTTTCCTTATTTTCCTTTGACATCCAAGGCAATTAATTGATATACTTATATAAAATTGGTTCAGTTTGTTCCGGATCAGCCCGCGCCGTGTGGATGTTTATCTCTGATCGCCAAGGCGAGACCTATGTGGATTTATCGAGAAAGATTGAATTATAGTGAAAAGTTGCGACGTTCCATCTACGAGATCTTGCGGGACGTTCTAGAACAGCGCTTGATGAAGATCTCACTCATAGATTCCTACTATAAACATGTCAATCAGGGCTTAGAGTACAGCTTTGTCGAAAAAAGTGAACTTAAGCCCAAGTCAAAAAAAAGGGAAAAGGAATCTGAAATCTTCAACACATTCATTGTCATCTTCTGTGAAGGCATCGTCGATTCGGAGCTGAAAAACTATATCAGGTTTTTCCCGGAAAACAAGGTTGTTAAGGAGAATATCAACTCCACGGTAGAATTTTCGCTGAACCAGAGCTTCAGCCACACATTAAAGTATTTCGACAAGCCATACTTCCTGGATTTCCTGGAAAGTCTTTTAGACATAGACTACGCCCTTCTGATCCAGCAGGACCCCACGGTGACGAAAAAGAACCGTTATGCCTTGACCCATTTCCATGTCAAGATTGATTGGCCCATCGCGGACGCCGCAGAAGACCTGGCAAAGTGGCTCCGGTACATACAAAACAATCTTCATGAAAAGGGGGATAAAGATGCAGGCATCTTACAGAAGAAACTCTTTGAATACTACGGCTCACACCATAGCGTGGGAGGCAGGAGGACGGCGGCTCTCATTGCGGCTCAACTGCTTAAGCGAATGGACTTCATCTCCACGGTCTTTGTATCCAGTTCGGAATCCCGCTCCATGATCAAGTACTCGGAAAGAGGTCTATCAAAATTCTTCCTCATTCAGCTCACAGACAAGGAGATCGATGCGCTTGCACAAAAAGAAAGGATGGAAGTGGAGACCTTCAAAGCTTCCTATTTGTACCCTGCCGATACCTTCCATCTAGGAATTTCAGAGGCACTTTACGACTATACGCCGGTTTCAAAGCCGCCTGAAGACGGGAAACTACGGCGCCTGAAACCTGCCTACAACTGGCTGAAGATTCGGGATGAATTCCTGCACCCCAGAGATACATTTCAACACCTGAGACCAATCAGCTACGACTGGGTATATGCCGGTCAATAAATCATCCCTAAGCTTTATTAAAAAGTGAAAGCTTAGAATCCACGGGCATTTTATGTAGAGTTAAGGCTTACAATGCGGTTTCGACCCACGCACCCAAGAAGCCTCGGTTCCGGATCTTAATCAGATCTTATTGAAAAATTCCTGGAGTTCCTTGATTACGGCCACCTTGACATCCGCAGAAACCTGGTCCTGAAAAACAAACTCCAGCAGAAACACCATGCGATAGTCCACCGCGGAGGTTTTATATTCTTTAAAAGAGGAAACCACAAGGTCCTTGAGATTGCTGAACGGGTCTTCCCTGAACATATCCTTTTTCTTCAAAATCAGGCCAAGAACCTCTTTCGCGTCATCGACGTTTTCTACGACCATCTCTATGCCATAGAGTTTTTTCAGCGCCTTAACAATTTTTTCGTTTTCAATTTTGATTTTCATCGTTCTATCACGCTCCAATTTTTCTTCCCACCCTGACGACACAAGGCAATTCCACTAGAAAATCGGCTGATGCGCGAAAAGCCGAAGAAATTCCCTTGTAAAATTGCCATAATATGATATAATAATAGATAATTTAATGGTTCCGCCATAAATGAAAAGAAAATTCCTGCTCTCTTTAACCGCTTCCGTCGGAGATGATACGGTAAGCTGTTCTTTATCAGATCCGGCATCTCTTGTAAACTGAAAGGATTTGGCTTTGCAGACGTCAGAGAAGGAATCGATTGGAAGGCTTTTGAAAGAGGCCGAAATATATCGAAGTCATGGATTGCTCTCAAATTCCAGAGCGAAGTATCTTGAAATCTTATCCATGAGCCGCAAGAGTTCTGCAATTTCAAAAAATCAAAAATTCATCGATGGGATCAAGAGTAAAATACGGGCGGTTGAAAAATCCTTGGATGAACTCAGGAAGCGACCGGACAAACCGCAGTTGAACCAAGACATGCAAGCCCTCATTAAAAAGCTCTTCAGCTTTTCAAAAACAGAGGCGGCGGCGGCCATTGAGGGTGCTGTAGCGCTTGCGAAATTCGGCCAGTACGAGAAGGCGCTCTATGAATTTCACCTTCTTCTTTCCCAAGGCATCCTGCCCCTGGTCATGGCAAAAAACATCATCCGGTGTCACGTGGCGCTGAAAAAACCGGATGCAGCCGCCGAGGAGTTTTCCAAATGGTTGTCGCGAGATTTATTTTCCTTTGATGAACTCGCCCAGTTGCGCTCTTTCACCGCAGCCGCTTTCGAAAAAGAGGGAATCCACACGCCATTGCCCGAACTCTTTACGCGACCACGAAAAACTTTTTCCGTCAATAAGGAAGAAGAGACGTTCTTGGAAATTTCCGCCATCTCCATTCATCTTCAAAATGGGCCTTTTCAGAGTGAAAATCTCGACTTTGAAGTGCACTTCCAGTCAGCCAACACTGTGACTGTTCATCTGCCCTCGACCAGAAAGGAAATCGCTGAATTTTTTGTACCGGGGACCCGCCTGGATAACATTGAATGCTATTCTCCTATCACCGTATTCAGGAGCAGCGGAACCGTTGCCGGAAAGGCGACTATCAAACACGGCCCGAAAAGGGGAGACTATACTCTAGATATTTCCATAGACGCCGACTAACATGTACCACTGATGAGAAAAAAATGCAGAGTATAACAGACCTCGTGAAACGGACTTATAAGGAGGGCCTTCAGCAGGACCATGGCTATCTTTAACGCAAAGGACAGGATTATTGAATGTAAGCTTGTTTTCTACGGTCCGGGCCGTGGCGGCAAAACCACCAATCTCGAATACATTTTCAAGGCTTTTAATAAGAATACCTCTTCAGAAATGATTTCCATCAACACCATGGGCGACCGAACCCTCTTTTTTGATTTTTTGCCCTTGGGGCTCGGGAAAATTCGCGGCTGTGAAGTCAAAATACAACTTTATACCGTACCCGGGCAGGCCAGATATCGCTCGACAAGGAAACTGGTGCTCAAAGGAGTAGACGGGGTTGTCTTTGTAGCCGATTCCCTGGAAGTGAGAAGAAAGGCGAATTTGCTTTCCTTGCGCGATCTGGCTGACAACCTGAAGAGCGAGGGCAAGAACATCTTCCGGATTCCGCTGGTAATGCAGTATAATAAGAGAGATCTAGAAGGACATGAGGTTCCCCTTTTGCCGTTGGAAACCCTGGACATGGATCTCAACAGTAAGCTGAAAGCGCCCCATTTTGCGGCAAGCGCCCTGAAGGGAGAAGGCGTTGGAGCCACATTGAAGCATGCTCTGCTTCTGACCTTGCGCCGGCTCCAGACGGACTTGAAATGGACGAGGTAGAAAGCATTTTATGAGTGGGAAAGTCGTCCTCAGAGGTGGTCTTAAATTCACAAGCCTAGCTGATCTCTTTCAAATCATCGGGGGGAACAACAGCACCGGCATGCTCCGCATCAACACTCAAAACACTCCTGATCCGGGAATAATTTACTTTGTCTCCGGAAACCCTGTGAATGCTTCAGAAGGCGACCTTCAAGGCTTGGAAGCCATTTACGCGCTTTTTGGAAGAACAGACGGGGATTTCGAATTTACCGAAGGAACCGTTTCTGTCGAACAGGTAATTAGAAAAGGTCGGATGGAAATAGTATTGGACGCCCTTCGGATGATCGACGACGGCGTGATCAAAAAAGATATGCCTCAGGACACACAGGAAACACCAATCGAACAGCCTGACAAAGGAATGGGAACCAAAAAACAGGGAGCCTTTGTGATTAAAGGCCCTGTCGTAGATTACTTCTATATCTTGGACGAGGAGCAGTTCTCTGACGGCAAGACTATTGTTAAGGAAGGTACCCACGGGAAATGGATATGGGTTCTTCTCGAAGGGATCGTGAAGGTAAGCAAGGAAACCCGAAAAGGCCCTCTGCCCATCCTTCACCTAGGAGAAGGATGTTATATTGGAACCTTTACGTCCCTCCTTTTCCATGATTATGCGCGAAGCGCTTCGGTTAGTGCTCTCGGAGACGTCCGTTTGGGTTTGCTCGACACCCAGAGGCTTGCCGGTGAATTCTACACTTTGCCTAATGAGTTCAGAGGCATGCTCGCCAGCCTGGACCGGCGTCTTAAAAACACGACTAACAGAGCGGTAGACCTGGCCTTAAAAAAGAAAGGGTTTTCATTACCCCCAAAAGGGCTGGAAATCGTGATCCCAAGCGGTTCAAAAAAAAGAGAAGCTTACATCATCACGGAAGGAACAGCCTATTTGATCAGAAAAACTCCTGATGGACACTTTCCACTTCTGGAGCTTGAAAAAAATGACTTCTTTGGCTCTGTTCCTTTTATGGATAGCAATCAAGAGCCGAAATCAGCAGCAGTAGTTGCTAAGAATGATCTCAAAGTCCGCAAGCTCAACATCCCTGAACTCAAGACGGCACATGACGGACTTTCCACAACCTTCAAAGGCATGATTTCGAATATCTGCACGTGTATTTCCTACACTACAAATTTGGCCGAATTGTTCAGTCGAAAAAAATAGCTTTACTTTGCCATATCCCGGGCAAGGCTTATCAGGATCTCTTCCGCTCTCTCCACAGTCACATCATTCATGTTCAAAATGACCGTATAAAGAAGCGGATCATCATGGTGACCCTCCGGTGAAAAACAATTGAGAAACCGTGTGCGGATCATATCGGCCCGCTTCACAGCGCTTTCAGCTTCATATTTCGTCATCTTATACTTGTCGCGCACATAGCGCACACGATATTCCATATCTGCGACAAGGAGAACGTGGATCGTGCCGGGATAGCCCTTGAGCGCATAATTCGCTCCCCGTCCAAGAATGACCACGTTCCCCTTTTGATGCAAGCCCTGGAGGATCTCCTTGATTTCCTCTACGTACAGTTCTTCGGTCAATCGGGTTTTTTCTGAAGTATGGCGGTCGATAAATTCAGGGCTGACGACCCAATCAAGAAGCTTCATCAGCTTGGATGTGCCTGATTTTTCAAATGTTCGGACCTGGGATGCCGCAACACCGGTTTTTTTTGCCACTTCCTTGATGAGCTCATCTTCCACATATCGATATCCAAGCTTTTTTGCTACCCTGGATCCAAGAGTCGTACCACCTGCACCAAAGTGCCGGGAGATGGTAATGGTTGCCATCGTAATAGCACCCCCTAATTCAGTAGGAATATATTGTTGAGGCAGGGTCTCCGGTTACCGCTGTTTTCTCCTGAAGGCCCGCTTGAATGGAAAAACACAGCGGAGAAACCGCTCTTCCCCTTCATCAGATGCCGACCCAAAAAGCCATTTTCCTTCCCGGCTCCCCTTTAACGGGAACATACGGGATTGGTAACAATTTAGCTGTTTGAAAAATCGCAAGCATCAGGCATGGGGGTCCCTCTTAAAACTGCAAAACGAAGAGTATTCGGGATGGAG
>JAFGDM010000227.1 GCA_016932115.1 Deltaproteobacteria bacterium
AATCTGGCGACGTGAGCTCTCCAGGCTTCCCTGGCCGACGAAGAACTTGCCCGAGGTCATGGGCGACGACACCGAGACATTGCGGGCGCTCATCCGCGAGTACCTTTTCGTGCCTCTCTTTCGGGCGTGCGCCGAATCCCTCGCGAGCGAGAACGCGAGCCGCCTGGCGGCGATGCAACGGGCCGACAAAAACATCGATGAATTGCTGGAGGACCTCAACGGGACATTCCATCGTTTGCGCCAGGGTGGCATCGACGAGGAACTATTCGATGTCATCTCCGGCTTCGAAGCGCTGCACGTGGAGGATAAATGACGCGCATTCTTTTTCCAATTGATTTGAAAAAAGGCTTATGACAATTTTGACACTGGGGGGTTATGGCGCGAAGTGGCGACCAAAAGGTGTTATGAAGAAAACATATAAGAAGTACGCTGGAGCATTGTAGAAGGCTTACATGCTTGGATGGATCCAGACACATGAGGCAGCCTCTTTGTGGATAGCGGGCGCTTCACTTGTGACCTTCGTAGCGGTTCTGGCAATTGTCCCATGGGTGGTAGTCCGGATACCTGCGGACTACTTCGCCGGTCGAAGACGTCCCGAGAAGAAAAAACTTCGCCATCATTCGCCAGTCACACGGCTGTTGCTCCTGATAGTTAAGAACCTAATCGGTGGCGTGTTCGTTCTGGCGGGGATCGTGATGCTGGTGCTGCCGGGTCAAGGCGTGCTGACGATCATGCTCGGTATCGCGCTTATGAACTTCCCAGGCAAGTTTCAGCTTGAACGGTGGATTGTCTCCCGTGGTCCCACGCTTTACTTCATCAATCGTCTTCGTCGCAGGCGGGGACGACCTGCGCTTGTTCTCGAAGGCGAGCCCAAACCAGCCGGGACTGAATCGGTTTGAAGCGTGGGAGGGTGCAGCCTAACAAAAGCTTTGGGGGGATATGTGTTACGCTGCAACTCCACACCCCCTCCAAGCTTGGCCTTACGATTAGTACCTGGGCGAGAAATCATCACGGCTCTTCTAGGACAAGCCGCTTGCAAATTGACAAGGACAGTCTCAGGTATGACCGTCGGCAGCGACCGGTGAGAGCATGTGGGCTGACTTCATTTTTGACGCAAGGCTGAATCCTGCATAGACCGAATTCGAAAAAGGGAGTTCTTGCCCCTTAATTATCCAATTAAGGGATTGGTGCGGAGTGGTTTCCATGGCGAGCTGCAAATTCCCCGAACGTCCAGAATTAGTTTGTTGTTGAATTACGAGAAGTTATAAAACCCCCTCATTTTCTTGTCAAGAAAGGGGCACCAAGAATAGTCTCAAGCAGCCAGCCCAATAAATTCCACTCCTTCGCTATCTTCGAGAAGGATGCATCTATGAAAGCACACGGAATTCGTCCAAACGTACAATGGCTCGGCGCTGTCGATTGGGACAGGGGGCTTTTCAATTCCTTTCCATCATCGGTTCCCATGGGTGGGGTGGCAAGACCGTGGAAACTCTTGGGCGAATGATTCCCAATTTGAGAGTGGAATTGTTGGATCCTGTTCTGTGTAAGGGGTTCCCTTCAGACAGTGATTTTGAAACATTGGACCGGTTGGCCGGCACGATTGCACAAAAACACGCAGAAAACGAATTGGTATCGTTCAAAAGTGTTTGCATGCCTCAAACACTGCGTGGGTCGGTGCAGGCTATGGCCGGAACACGGGCGCTGTATAACGGATGAAGATCCATACAAACACTTTTGAACGATACCAACGAATTAACCGCGACCATAAACCCTGCAACTGTCTCTCTGAAAGCAGCGTGGATAAAGGCTCGCAACGCGACTGCTCTTTTTCTCTCGTTTCCACCACGTGTTCACCTCTAGGCCATGGTTGAGGCGGGCGGAGGCCTTGTTCAGGGATCCGAGCGGACCTTCTTGAAATCAATAAATCCTTTCTCCACATCGGTGCTGACGAGCTGCACCTTAAGCCGACTGCCCACATCGACGCCTTCATGCCCATGGAGCAATCGACCTTCGATGGGTGGATTAAAGATGCGCACCCATGTTCCCTTGTCTGCAGCGCCCGTGCAGATCGCGTCGAACTGATCTCCGATCCTTGAAGCCAGCAACATAGCCGCAGCGGACTTGGCAACGAGTCGCTCTACCTTGTTGGCATCATCTTCCTTTTCTGTGCAGTGCCGGGCCAGTCCCGCCAGCTCCTCCCGGCTGTAGGAGATGGGTGTTCCCCCCAGGGCGGCCTTCAGGATACGCTGGGTAATCAGATCCGGAAATCGACGGTTGGGAGCCGTTGAATGCGTGTAATCTTTGACGGCAAGGCCGAAGTGGCCGGGGACCACCGCTTCCGGGGATTCAACGACGTATTCACCGGGGCCGAGCAGTTTGATGACGCTGAGGGAAAGATCGGGAAAACGGAGCGGGTCGGCTGCCTTCCAGCAAGGCCCCCCACGCTGTTGTAGTCCAGTTTGGCGTGGTTACCGACCAAGGCGCGATAGATATCCGAGCTGTGCATCTCCTCCCCCGCATCGTTGATTACCATCTAATGGAACACGTTATTCCCCGCCCCAAATCCGTCGCCAAATTCTCCCTTGTTTATGTTTACCCTTGGATCCAGATCGAAAGAATGTTCTGCGCGCCAAGTTCTCAGGAACTTTTCCCGCCTCATGGGAAATTCACCCAGCAAAATGAGCGATCCCCCTATGGACAGCCCGCCGCAAAGGAATAATACTATTCATACAGTACACGATAGGGGATGTGGCATGGGAGAAAGCAAGAAAGAAACCGGAAAATCCGCATCCTCAAAGGCAGGACAAGCACTACCCGCAAGTATCCCGGTGGCCGAGGACAATAAGGCCATTGGGGACTTGGTTTCAAGGATTCTCGATTTTATGGGATTTGTAGATTCAATAATCCTCAAGCCATTCTTCCTCGATGATTTTCAAAGCACCGTTCAAAGAGTGCTGAACTCAAGATATGGAGAACAAGGGTTTATGAGGGCTTTTCAACGACCACCCACTGGGGAAACCTTGGCTCACGAAGAGCCTGGAAAGGAGGCCGGATAACATGCAAATCAGTATATCGCCGCAGCCCATAATCGCTCTAATCGCGGGAATTTCGATTCTCCTCTTCCCGAGACTATTGAATTATATCGTTGCCATCTATCTCATTGTATTTGGCGTTCTCGGGTTGGTCCGGTGATCGGCAACGGGATCTTTTATCGCTAGACAGCCATACCGAAATGCAGCAGGAGGAACATCATGAAATCAAGCAGAAGGGACGAAGCGGAAGGCAAGTGGCATAAGGTGAAGGGTAAGGCCAAGGAGATCGCCGGGAAAGTTACCATGAATCGCGATTTGGAAAACAAAGGCAAAGACGAGAAGAGAGCCGGGAAAACTCAGGAAAAAGTCGGCCAGGTCAAGAAGCTTGTGGGGAAGTAGAACCCGCAAGAAGATTTTCCTAATACTTGAAAGGAGAAGAACATGCTTTGGACTATTTTTGTGATCCTTTTGATTTTGTGGGGTCTGGGATTGATGACCGGCTACACCATGGGTGGAATGATTCATGCTCTTTTGGTCATCGCCATCATCGTAGTGCTGGTCCAGGTTATCCAAGGACGAAGACGATTATAACCATTTGGCCGCTTGCCCAGGAAGGTAAGGTGCCTACAGAAAGGAGTACGAGATGAAAAAGAGGAACAGGTTTGCCGGCTATTTTGTTGTGGTTATGCTGGTGCTTGCCTTTGCGGCCTGTGCATCGACATCCAAACAGGAGAGCGCGGGGGAATACATTGACGATTCGGTCATCACGACCAAGGTCAAATCGCTGCTTGCTGCTGATGATTTTCTTAAGTCGTTCCAGATCAGTGTGGAAACCTTCAAGGGCATGGTCCAACTGAGCGGGTTCGTTTCTTCTCAAGATGCCGTCAATAAGGCGGGTGAAATCGCCCGCAGCGTCAAAGGGGTCCAAGCCGTAAAGAATGATCTGATCGTGAAATGACGGCGCAAGGTTGCACAGGAGAATCAAAAAAGGTACCTGAGAAAAAACAAGGAAGGCTTATGAGAAACAGAATTATCAACCAATAGGAGGTTCCCATGAACGACAAACGAAAAGCGTATGAAGAAAAGCTCGATACACAGTTGAAGGAATGGGAAGCGGAGATCGCTGTGCTCAAAGCCAAGGCGGAGAGTGCCAAGTCCGACGCGAAGATCGATTACTACAAAACCATAGAGGCCTTGGAGTACAAACAGGATAAGGCCAAGACGAAGTTTCAGGAGTTGAAGAGTTCCGGCGATGAGGCATGGGAAGCCGTCAAAGGCGGTGCGGAAAAAACCTGGGATGAAGTCAAGGCCGCTTATCACGATGCGGTTTCGAAATTCAAATAATGAATGCAACCAAGATTGCGGCAATCGTGCTCATCGCAGCCGGTATCCTTGGGCTGGTGTACGGCGGTTTCAGCTACACCAAGAACACCCATGAGGCGAAGCTGGGTCCGATCGAGTTGTCGGTAAAGGATAGGCAGAGGATTAACGTCCCTGTGTGGGCCGGGGTGGCGGGGATTGTGGTCGGTGGGGCGCTTTTGCTTTTTTCGAGAAAGAAGAGCTAGTTGCTATTCACATCCACCGAGCAGAAAGGATCTCAAAATGAGAAGTAGCCGAGTGCTGTTAGAATTCATCGCAGTTGCCTTTTTGGTTCTGATAATGGAATGGGCTTTTTGATGAGATGGCAAATTTCAGGGCCAGCCCTCTTAATATCTCCACCGGCAGGTTGATGACTTAAGGTCAAGTCGAAGGCGTCGTGAAGGATGTGAAGCGCGCATCAACGGAGGAAGGCGACATTAACGAAAATCTTCTACAAATTGAAGGGAGGAAATTCCCATGGATACCACAACGCTCATCATTGTCATCGTCGTGTTGATTTTGTTGTTCGGCGGGGGCGGCGGTTACTTTTGGAGCAGACGACGGTAGGTGTCACTTCTCACAGTATTTCACCGAAAAGACGGCCCGATAAGTTGACATGTCACAGAATTGTCCAATTCTCGCCAGTTGGTCTTGCACTGAGTTACGGGGCTGGCTTTCTGGCATTCAGGGAGGATACGGCCATGCGGTTAAGAACAGTCATTGAATTGATACTGGTGCTAGGCATGCTGTCGATCGTCGGAGCCGTTGCGCAGGGGGCTGCCCCGCCGGGATCGCAGGAGGGTGCGATTGGCCGCACCCCGCCAAGACTGAGCTTAACGAAGGGCGAGGTATCATTCTGGCGTCCGGGGGCTCAGGACTGGTCGGAGGCGCAGGTCAATACTCCGCTTGCTCCGGGTGACCTGCTCTACACTGGACCGCACGGTAATTTAGAGATCCAGATCGGCGCCCGCGCATTCGTACGTGGGGGGTCGGAAACCCAGCTTGGATTGGAGAACCACGAGCCGGATTTTCTGCAGTTCAAGGTATCTTCTGGTAATGCCTCCTTTGACCTGCGCAGGGTGGAGCCTGGGCGAACAGTGGAAGTGGACACGCCGCACGGAGTCTTCATTATTGAGCAGGACGGCTATTACCGGGTGGCTGTAAATGGCGAGCGCACTTCATTCATCACCCGCCGAGGCGGTCAGGCCACCATCGCCTATCCCGGAGGGGAGACTGTTGTCATCGGGCCAAGCGAAGAGGTCACTATTGAGGGCATAGAACGCCAACAAGTGGCTTCCTTCGCCGCACCTGAGCTTGATGAATGGGATAGGTGGAATTACGCCCGAACGGATCACCTCTTGGACGCGGTGAGTGCCCGTTATCTGCCTCCCGAAGTCTATGGGGCAGATGACCTGGACCGCTACGGAACTTGGAGGATCGTGCCCACCTATGGTACTGTTTGGGTGCCGAGGGGGGTATCTTCCGGGTGGGCGCCATACAGCACGGGCGCTTGGGTGCTAGATCCTTATTATGGGTGGTCCTGGGTGGACACCGCGCCGTGGGGATGGGCGCCCTACCATTATGGTCGCTGGGTCTTTGTGAGCGGTTATTGGGCGTGGGCGCCGGGGCCGGTGGTGATGAGACCGGTTTACGCTCCCGCCCTGGTTGCCTTTTTCGGAGGGCCGAGTGTAGGCGTCAGCATCAGCGTCGGCCTTGGCCCCGTGGTTGGTTGGGTCTCCCTTGGGTGGGGTGAGCCCTGCGTGCCGTGGTGGGGACCCTCCAGCTTCAGATACCGGCCATGGTGGGGTGGCTGGGGTGGTCCGCGCGTCGTGAATAACGTGGTCATCAACAGGACGACCGTGGTGAACGTGCAAGAGATAAACGTTTACAGGAACGTCAGTGCCAGGAACTCTGTGGTGGTGGTAAAGGAAAACCACTTTGGCCGCGGCCCGATAACCACGACTCGCGTCACACAGGTAGATGCGAAGAACCTGAAACCCATCCACAGCGAGCCTCGTGTAACTGCGACGCCTGCGAGTTTCGCGCCCAGAGAAAAGCGCGGCATCAGTCCTCCCAATGAGGTTTTAGCCCGATCAGTGGTCGCCACCCGGCCACCACAAGCTAGGGCGGAGTCAGCGTCCGGGAAAGAGGGGGATGCAGCACCGATTCGGGTCCCCATGCCAGCGCCGCGCATCGTCTCGGCACCTCAGCAACGCGAAACCGCTCCAGTGCAGCAGCGTCCGCCTTATGGACAGAGCAAGGTAGAGCGCGGCACGACCGATCGCGCCCAAGCTCCTGCGCCTCCTAAGACTGAAAGTCCAAAGGTTCGTGAAAAGGCATCGGAGCGTGTCCCTTCAGCACCCCATCAGGCGCAGC
>JAFGDM010000228.1 GCA_016932115.1 Deltaproteobacteria bacterium
CTAGCCCCTTTAAACCATTCGTTGAAGATTTTTCGGCCTTTCGGATCAGAGGTCAGCAAATAGATTCCGAGCACCACGTCCTGGTCAAAGTGAAGCATGGCCTTGCCGTTAGCTGCTGAAAGAAGGTTTCGGAGTGGCGAGAGCCTCTTTTCGGCTTCAGCGAGCGCCTGCTTGGAAAGGGGCAGGAAGACTCCCATTTGGTCTCCATCGAAATCTGCGTTGAAGTACTTGCAGGTGAGAGGGTGAAGTCCAATTGCGTGGTGTTCGACGCAAACGGGCCGGAAGGCGAGCACGTTATATTTGTGTAGGCTCGGCGCACGGGTGAGGATGAGCGTGGCATGGCTCAGAAGGCCCGCCGCTTGACCAAAAAGGACTTGCCGGATCATTTCTCTAGCAATCGGCTCGTCCATCTTGTTCAGGTACACCTCAGCCCGGCCTCTTCTTTCTTTAAGCGTCACTCCATCCATTTTTTCCGCAAGCGAGCTGATCAGGCGGCTTCGCATCAGCCCTGCCGCCATCTCGAGTGGGATGCCGACCTGGTCGAGCGCCAGCTCCGGCATGGGCACGATGGCGCTCCGGGCAGACACGTCTACCCGTTTACCCAGGTGGTACATTCGAAGAATACCCTCCTTGCCTTTGATCCTATCCCCGATTGAGCGCATGCCTTCGCGGGCAGTCTCCTCGTCGCCGATCATTAGACGCCTCACGGCTGTGTGGAGTCTGGCACGAAGGTAGAAAAGGCTCCTCTCCGGCATCGGGGGCTTCGCTTCCAGGGCTCGCCTCAGGGACGAGTCCGCTTCGAGGACGGCGCGGTAGAAATCGTTCAACTCGGATCTCATCTCGATCTCCCCGTGACGCGCCGAAAGGGGCCTGAAATCGGTAGGCAGCACGGGGATATTCGTAAGGAGTGCCCGCGAAAGGGGGCCTTTTACCTGTTTCTTTAGAAATTCTTTTGCCAAAAGAGCTCCAGATTGAAAGCTGGTGTACGCAGGCGAAGACTTGAAAGGCTTTCCGCAAACAGCGCAGACGGTTCCACCAGCCTCACGATTGGGTGCGTCGCTGCAGTGGCAGCAAATCGATTTGTGTGTCAAAGGAACTTGGTAGAAGTCCCTTCTGTCTACGATCCTGCAATCAAAGTCGTCAGGCCCTCGAATAAGCGCTCCCTGGTAATCGACGGCGGCCACCACATCTTGCGGTTTGTTGAGCCTGAAAACCGATTCCAGAAGCGGCGGCTTTTTCTTTTTCAGGGATAGCGCGCTCATCCTGCTCCGAAAATGTGAGAGATAAAGGGGGTGAATCACAGGCTCTGCGAGCTCTATATAGGCCATGTCTTTCCTGGGGTCTCTAAAGATCTTCCTGTCAAAAAGACCTCCGAGGACAGGAATGACCTTCCCCCTCTTGACGGAGGGGAATCTAGGGTCTGTGACCTTTCTTCCCTTTGCCCATTTCTTGATTGTTCTTCCTTCGGCAAGCCGAATTTTCATGCTTTCAACAGCCGACAGATCCTTTTTGTCGAACGGGATGGGTTTCCGTTTGCCGTTCTGCAAGGTGACCTCAAAGCAGAGTCCTCTCAGGAGCATGGCCGTTGCCCGGAGCGTCTCCTGGATTGGCGTCGTCTTTATCAGGGGAGATTCCTGGTTAAAGTATTTTGCGGACAAGTCCCTTACACGGATTTCAAGAGCGTCCGACTTGAAGGTCATGGACTCTTTGATGAGATGCCGGGCAAGATGTGCCTGGAGAGCCCAAATTTCCATTTCCCCCATCCGCTGGCCGCCTTTGCGCTTTCGCCCTTTAACCGGCTGGCGCGTCAGAAGGGTATATGCGGCCGTCTCCCTGATATTGATCTTGTCATCGACGAGGTGGTTCAGTTTCATGATGTATTGGTACCCAACCGTGACAGGGTTGCGAAGGAGCTGCTTGGAACGGCCGTCAATGAGCAAAGCCTTGCCTTCCTCATTGATTCCCGTGTGGGCCAGGGACTTAAATGCTTCGTTTATGTCCTCCTCCCATATCTTCTCAAATGGAGCGATGATGGAAAAATTCTGGTACTTCTCCCCTCCATGCTTGACGATCCAGCCCAAATGGGTTTCCAGGATCTGCCCGAGATTCATTCGCGAAATCACTCCATGAGGATTGAGGATTATGTCCACAGGCGTTCCATCCACAAGATGCGGCATCTGCTCAGAGGGAATGATGCGAGCGACAACCCCTTTATTTCCATGTCTCCCCATGAGTTTGTCGCCAATGCTTATTTTTCGCTCTTCCAGAATGTAGCAAATCCAACGGCAGCGGACTCGGCGCTCGCTTGCCGTTTGCGGCTCAATGTCCTGGCGGATGAGGTGAACCACAGTCCCGCTCACAGGGGAGTGCAGCCATTGGGTTCGGATTTTCTTTCCGTCACGCCGGTATTTGCCTAAAAGACGGTCTCCCCGGGAGACTGCCTGTCCTTCCCTGCATAACACCCCGCCAAACATCGAAAAGGGTTGCAAGGCTTTTTCCATGTCTTTGGAGGACATCCACTCGTCGCCGTAAACTTCAAACACGTGAGCACTCACATGAAGGGAGGTCAGGATATCCTCCTTCACTAGACGATCGCTGATCACCATGCCGTCCTCGAAATTGAGGCCGTAGTAAGGCATGTAAGCGGTCAGAAGGTTAGCCCCCAGGGCTAGGTGCCCGTTCCTGGTGCAGGCTCCGTCTGCGAGGGGTTGGTTTCTCCCGACGCGATCCCCTTTCTTGACGAGCGGTCGCTGGTAAGTAAGTGTGTTGCAGAAAGTGGGGTTCAAAGCGGAAAGCCAATAGGATTCCAATTTCCCCTGGCTGTTTCGCAGGGTGATCGCCTGCTCAGTCACGCTTTCCACAATCCCATCCGAGAGGGCAAGAATCGCATGTCCAGAAAGCCTGGCAACTAGCTCCTCTCCTCCTGTCTTGATGAGCGGCTCCTCTGGAAAGAGCAGAGGTACTGCCTGTTTCATATTCTTTGCGCCCATCATGACCCGGTTGTTGTCATTGTGCTGGACCAGGGGAACGAGATTAGCTCCGAGGCCGAGAAATTGCCCCCGATACTTGTCCCTGAGTGTGATTTTTGCCCCGCGGATCGGTTTTACGCAACGGGCTGTGCCATCTCGCACAAGCACATTCCCTGCCGGATCCGGAAACTCCTCCGCACCTCGTGGGGCTATGCGTTTGCCCCTTTCCTGGTCCGGGGAAAGCCACTTGGTTGTCCCGTTGCTGCGCTTATCTGCAATAAAAGGAGCCTTGATCGCACCGTCTTGCACTTTTGCAGCTAAAGCCAAATAAAGGTTGAACCCGATGTTCTCCGACTCGGGTGTCTCCGTCAGGCATAGCCTGCCGTAATGGGAGAAATGGACTCCCCTTCGCTCGAAGCTTCCATGGGTCTGTTGGATGCCTCGGGGGCCAAGAAATGTCACCTTTCGCTTGAGAGAAAGTTCCGCAAGTGGGTTTGTATCATCGCAAATCTGGCAGAGCTCCCCATGGAATAGAGCGCCAACGTTCTTCGAGACCTTGCCTTTCGCCCCTGAAAATGTCAAGGGAATGTCCTCGATGTCCTTGCGGGTTCTCATAAAAAAGCGAATCCGAGACTGAATCCACGGGAGGAGCAATGCCATGCGATCCTGGATTTGGTCTGAAATGGTGTAGATTTTGCGAGTTGAAAGATCCATTGGATCATCTACGTGCGGACTGCCAGACCGAGAAGCCTCAATGAGAAAAACCAACATCGCAGCAATGTCTTCATGCTGAAGGCACCTTTCAGAAGAAGCTGAAACCCCGCATTTTACGTAATACTTGGCAAGCCTTTTGCTTATCGCTTGCCTGCCGGTTTCGCTTAGATCATAGCCATCTTTACCTTGAAAAAGCTGCCCATAGATGCGGCTCATTAAGGGTGATAGGGCTTCAATGTCGCCACGAGGGGGAGGCATCGGCACCTCTGCCTTCTTAGCAAGTCCTTTCACCTTGTCCAGAAATCCCATAGCTTTGGCAAAATCGATGAAGTCGAAATCATGTCTTCCCACTTCTACCCGAATCGGACCAGGTGTAGCTCTTGCTTTCAAGGGAATCTTAAAATTCAAGAAAGGGCCCCTCTCCGGCCGTACGTGCAGGGAAAGAAGGGGAGTGGAATCCGGTTCGCGTTCTTCCTTGAGGAAGTGAACACCTGGGCGAGGGAGCAATTGACAGACCGGCACACGCTCCAGGCCGTTGATCCTAAAGGTCTCTTTTGGCGTGAAAAGGGGTAGATTCACCAAGGGGGCCTTTCTGGGTGACTCCTTTTCCCCCACCTCATGGGCCTTACCGTTGAAAAAAAATGTGACTTTTTCCTTAATGAGAACGTCCAGTAATACTTGGACCTCAAGCGATTTTCCATAATCGCGGCAAGTCGTTGACAGGAGTTGGACCATCCTGTTCCATTCGTTCTCGGTTTCCGGCTGATCGAGCAGAGAAGGTAGCCTGAGCGAATACCCTTTCAAGTGGATTTCCCTTTCAACATTTCTTCGAAGTTGTGAAGGGTTGAAGTTCTTTTTCTTAACAAACTCAGCGAGTATTTCGCGTTCCGCATCTTCCTTTGGGTTCAGGACAACCAGCCTCTTTAGCGGTTTTTTTTGTCCGCTTAGCGATTCACAGTTGTGGCGGACGATCCTGTTGATAACTTCTGGCGATATCCTCTTGCCGGCGCGAACTAGGCATCTGGAGTCTCCAGGAAGCGTCACGTCTTGGCCTGCATAAATGCTGTTCCCCTCTTCGAACTGGCCCTCCACGGCCTTTTTGATATCTTCTGGCCTGGGTGTCTGCTTCTTTTGCAGCTCAGGATATATCCATGCAGTGGCGATCACCGCCTCCTCATGGCGATGGAAGATGGGGAAAATGGTGGAGACCTGCTGATAAAGGCCCTGGCTTGGATCAAATGGCTGATTCCGCTTTAGCCGGTCGATCTGGATAAACTCTTCATAGGGTGCACGGTGAGGCGAGGAACAGATGTCAGAAAGGTCAATGCATTCCTTCATAAGCTCTCCTGAGCCAAGTTGCTTTTGAACACCTCGAAACCTACCTTGTAAGCCTCTTCCGGGGTCACTGCGCCGTTTGTCAAAATGCGGAAATAGAGCTTGTTGGACTCTATCTCGAATCCTACAGCCCTCACCGGATTGAACTCCGAATCCACATACAGAGAAAACAGACTTTCTCTATCAGGCGTAATCCTGTCCTCCCTCCTCAGATCTTTCGCCTTGCGGTGCCCGACCCCCTTCTCAACGGTAAACTCAAAGGTCAAAGAAAACCCCATATCCTGAAATGTGAGAATTTTCTGTTCAGGATTCTTGATTATCGAAGATTCGTCTTCTTCAAACAGGTCGCGAAAAAGAAGTTCTTTATAGTGTGATGAGACGGGGATGTCGCTGAAAATCTCTGTCAGGAAACTTCGGGAAGATTCATTTTCTGGGAGCCTGAAAACCCCCCGCTGCAGGTTGTGAATGATATCTCTCACATTCTCGACTACGCCGGGCATGTAAGAGTACTTATGCAGTACCGGCATAGTGGGACTGCGCGCTTCCCTTTTATAACCAAGCTTGACCTTGGTGATTGCCCAGCCTGAGACTTGCGTCAGGATTGATTGGCGAAGGGTTTCTGCCAGTGGAAGGACGGAGTTTAAATTCGCGTTCCTCTTTGAAGCAATGGGACCAACTCTGTTTTCTTCAAAAAAGAATGTCCCAGGGGAAGCATTCTTAAGAAACCACTCCTCATTGACAGGTACCACAGAACCCCTTTGAGTCATCGCCGCATCCTACATACAATTATCCTACCAAAATTTGATAATCCGTTTTCGTGCGTCTTCGCGAGATTAAATTGCGATCCTGCTCTTGCAGGAGATACGCCGCTTTGAACGGAACTATTCTCTATTTGGTTCCGCTAAGAGGCTGAGAGAACTGAATTCTGCCTCTTCAGACCACAAAGTAAATGATCATCAGCATTCCCTTTTAACGAGCAGGGTAGGAATTAAGGAAGCCAATAAGGGATACCCAGTTTTTCTGTCAGAATAGGTAGGATTTGTCAAGGATTTTAAGATATTCGACTGCGAATTGAGTTGAATCTCCGCTGTGCCGAAATTAGCAAGAGATATTGGTTCTCTTATCGGCTGAATTGATCGCGGGATATGGTTCGGGAAAACCTCCAACATCGAGAAATTTTAAGAAACCAAACCTCCGCCCAATAGCTTGAAGCCGAAAGGATCTTCTGGCCAAAAGACGTCTCCTGGGTAATGGCCAAGGAGTGGCCTCTGCCCGCAGTATGCTCTCTATCACAAAAATCGCTACCTTCTTAAAGCCAAGTCGCGGAGAAAAACCCCTATTCGCATTCTTGCATCTTCAGCGACATCAGTTTACCAAAACCCTCGCCCTGTAATTGACATTTACAAAGAAATCTTCTATTTTAACTTTATCAAGGCCATTCCGGCCCAATAGATTACCCCATTAGTCATGATTCAATATTTCAAAGAATTTGAACATTTTTTGTCGGAAATCGAGGATCGAAATTCGGCTGAAAGTATTATTTTAAAATGCGGGAGCTATATTGATAGGATTGACTCCTTAGCTGATGACTACCATTTTAATATTTATAACACCCATGGCGAACGGCATTCTAAGATAGTTGCAGGACTCTGCCATCAATTCCTCAAAACTCTTCCTCTTTTGCGATTAACTTCAAAGGAAAAAAGAATCCTTTTCTTGGCCGCCTATTGCCATGACCTCGGAATGTTATCGGGAGACAGGCGGGGGCATGCGCGTCAAACGCAGGATATTCTAAAAGATTTGTGGAAAGTTTTCGGTTTCCTATCGGAAACTGAGATGTTAGCTGTAGGATGGGTATGTGCCCTCCATAGTTCACGAATCGACCCGGATGAATGCCCCGATATTTGTCTGGTAGAACATAAAACCAAGAATGTTTCAATTAGAACGAGACTTCTCGGAGGGATTCTTCGTATCTGCGATGCCTTGCACTGTACAAGTGACCGCGTACCACCGACAATTGTTCAAGACCGTTTTGCTTATATGCCAGATGTACAACTTCGCGAGTACTGCAAACACTACATTTTCGAAAATGTTGAAATGCACTGCGAAGAACAAGTTATTCACATCCACTTGTCTGGCGTTCTTCGCCACGATTTCCCAGATCTGCGTGACATCAGCAAAGAGGTACTATCTCACTTAAAAAAAGAAATTGCATCCGTTGCATATGTTTTCGCACCAAATTACAGATTCGCTGAAACCAACGGGCGACCATTTTCATACTCATTAACCATCGCAGATACAAACGGCGAGCCTCGATTTCCTTTGAACAAACTCAATATTATTTCTTCTCAGCTTATTCCAACAGTTCGAGGCTTTGTGGGGCGCGCAGAGATTTTCGATATAGTCAACAAATGGATGAAGGATGCTTCTTCATCGATTTTTGTTTTAGGAGGTATTGGCGGAATTGGTAAAACAGCGCTCCTTCACGCAGTACTAAATAAGTGCGATGCTCCCTATGTCTTCTTCTATGGAACGGAGCAGAGGCTTTCTTATGAGATATTTTTTCAAAGAATCCTTGACCTTCTTCCTCATGAATTCAAGTCAGATGTCGAACACTTTCTAGCTTTAGCAGACGAGGATGCTGGCACTTTCGAGGATCGTTTGGTCGGTTTTTTGGGATTGGTGAAACGATTGAGCGCCATCATTGTGATAGATGATTACCATTTATTTCAATATCCTGAAATCGAAAAAGCAATTCTTAGTTTGATTGCTTATTGCCCGGGTGTAAGAGTTTTCTTATCAACTCGCTCATTCCCGGTTTTTTGTCAAGACCCGAAACTCAGAGTTAGAATGGTTATACTCGATGGCTTATCCTTAGAAGAAACTTCCGAACTGCTTTCAATTCTAGGGGTGCGATCTGATGTCTTAAAGAACGAGACTGCTGTCCGACTAGTTTGGTCAAAAGCAGGCAATGGTCATCCCCTAGCGACGATCATTTTCGCCAATCTACTTTCCCGTATGATCGGGGTTGGCGAGCTAATCGATATTCTGCCAGACTATCAAGATGAGGTTTGGGACCTTTGGGTTAGCAAACTTTGCGACGGAATTGCGGCGGAAGAATTCCGCCTATTGGAAGCTATGTCCGTTACTAGGTTACCCCTATCTGAAACAGCCATTCAAGAAATACTTGGGGCGGAAAATGCCTCTATATTTTTGGGCTCCCTACTGAAGTCTTTTGTTGTCCGAAGATACCCTGGTCGGCTTTATCTCGCTCATCCGCTATTGTCTGAGCACATTTATGTCAAGATCCCAGAGGAAAGAAAGCATGAACTACATACTCAGGTGGCCGAGTATTATGTTCCGGCTGCGACTGATTTTTCAAGCAAAAGGGTTTTTCCGCTGGAGAGCTATGAGAACGCCTTTCATCATTCATGCCTGGCTTACGCAACAGATAGGGCGGTTTCCCTTGCCAAAAAGACGCTCGGAGATCTCATCTTGCGAGGTGAATTCGACAAGGCTGAGCTCATGATAAGCCGGCTGGAGGCACTTCCCGGTTATGATCTATGGAAGGATATCTGGTTCCTATTGAGGAAAGCACGTCTTAGGTCATTGAAACGAGAGCATAAGGAATGCCAGGAATTGCTTGATTACGTCGAGAAGCGGACTGAGTCCCAGATTGCGGCGATGGAGATTTTGCAGATTCGTGCTCTGGATTTCATTATTCAGAGAAGGGGAGATAAAGCGTTCGATCTTTTGTCCAAAAATTTAAAATCAATCCGTCGTCCGGAGGTTATATGCAGAATTGCCTTAACTGCGATTAAAGCCATGCCCAAGAGCACGCCGTCCGAGTTGATAATCTCTCACCTTATGAACTTGCGTGATTTGTGGAGGGATAATCCGATACATACAGCCAGGTGTGACGCGCTGATGGGCTCTCATTTGCTCGGCCTCGGGCAGGTTGAAGAATCATACCGGAATTTATCAAAGGCCGTCCACACCCTTGAAGGGTTTAATCGTCAGGAATTTCTGATGTGTGTTCAAGATCTCGCTGAATGTTGCAAAAAAATTGGGAAACATAAGGAAGCAGTTGCGTATTTACAAATTATTCAGGACGACAACCAAAAGAATGAATCGGCTGTGTCATGACTCAACTCTACATCTCTCTTATTACATTCGTTGATTCATGGGAATCCAGGCTAGCCAAGTGCCCAAATCATTGAACTGAGAAGTAATAGAACCGGTACTGTCTCCCGCTGCTCATATCTCGTGCAAATGAAAAGCACAGATATCATAAAAATCAAGTCTAGGAAATCAATGATAAGGTCCAAAAGGGAGCCCAAGAATTGCGCAATTTTGGCAATCCGGATTTTTCCTGCGACACCACCTCTTTGCTACCTCGTCAATCCCCATATGAAATCGGTCAGCGATTTCGGAAGGCGCCAAATCCTTTCTCTCGTTCGCAAGAGTATGGATGGCGTCCAGAAATTTCCGCCTGTCTGCTTTATACGATTCAGGATGGTTGGAAGGCACCCAGCCATGGTTCTTAATCACATTCCAGAAATATTTGTCCAAGACAGCTTGGGCACAGCCGAAAAAATAGATGCTCAAAACGTCGGCAGTCTCCTGACCGATACCGGGAATCTCCAACAATCGATCCCGGAGGGCCTCATCATCCATCCCCTCCAGAGTCAGTGGCGAGTAACCGCCATGATCCTTAAGCATTTGTAGAAAACTTCTGATAGCCAGTGACTTCCTTTTCCACAGGTAGGGCTTTAGATCTTTATAAGGCCAATTTTCTGTGAGTTCCTCCCGCACACGATCCAGGGCTTCATTTGTCCATTCCGACTGAATAGGCAGATTGGTTGCTTCTCGCGCCATATAGAATTTCAGTGCGAAAACCGCAGACAGAAGAGGGACGGGCATGGCGTCATGTGTTTTGTGAAACTGGAGCCCCTGACGGTGTTTTTCGACAACCCTAACCAGGCTCTTTCCTCCTCGCCCGGCGGCTCGACCGAAGGCAAGAAGCGCCGGGATATCGATTTCCTCAGGATTCCACCTCTGGTGTCCTTTATCGGCCACGGCCTCAAAATGGAACTTGAGACACAGCAAAGAGGCCGTTGCTTGCTCGCGAGTGAACTGCGTAATGAGAATGGCTTCCAGTGCTCTGTCGAAAAAGCCGTGATTCTCCCACCAGCGTGTTGAGCGGAAGATTCCTGCCTTTTCGAGTGCTTCGAGAAAAGGTCTGAACCATCCTGCGTCGATCCCCATGAGAGTTCCAGCCTCCTCTGAAAGTTAACTTGCTCGATCATTTTACGGCGAACTGGTTTCGGAACAAAGGGCTTTTTGAGTGAATTTCGAATTGGTACTGGAGTTGTTTAAGATGAAAACGAATTCAAAATCTCAATTGAGGAGGTAATGCTATGAAAAATCAAGCGATGGTGGACGGAAGAGTGATTGACATGGAGATCATCCCCTGGAACACCCCGGTTTCGGGGGAGGAGATCAAAATGGCGGTGGCCAGGCAAGCCGGCAGGGCCCCAGACGGAGCTGTCTGTGTTTCTGCCCCGGGCGGTAAACTGATTCACGTGGGCGCAGAAGAAAGAGTGCAACTTCAGGGTGGGGAGAGGATCAGCTTCACCCCGACCTTCGAGACTGCCTAGAACCAAGGCCGAAGGAGGCATGCCGATGAGAGACTTCACTCGCATCAAAAGAGAAATCCAACATCTCGTCTCCCAGTTTGGCGCGGAAAGGGTTTTCTGGCCCAGAGACCTTTCCTGGGTGATGATCAAGAACTGGTCCCTTCCGGACGGTATGAACCGCAAAGCTTCAAATGTTATCGTCCTGATCCCGGACCATTACGGAAACGGGGCGACCCTCCGAGATGCCTTTATCGACCCTGACTTGAAGGCTCTGGAGCCCTCCACAGGCCAATACTTAGAGATTCCTCACTATTATATCAAGTACCCCTATGCTTCGTTGAGTTTGGGAACCGGGGAGGAGTGGCAAGCCAAGAACTGGCGTTACATATGCCTTCATGAAAAAAGTGGAGATTCAAACCTCCTGAGCTACCTGATCCACCTTTACAAGTTTCTCTCCGATCCTTTCCGAAATTGGAGCCAGACTTTCGCGTCATATAGGAGGGGTTCATGAAGGATATTCGGCTGGTGGTGAAAGAAAATGATTGGAAGGGACTTCTCGCGCACTTGCTCAAGCCGAACGGGCTTGAAAGACAAGCCTTCCTAGATTTGGGGTATGACGAAGATACAGGGAAGATCTACCTTCATCGCGTTTCGCCCTTGGAAGACAAAGACTACGAGGACCAAAGCCCCTACTTTGTGAAACCGAAGGGGCAAGCGGTTGTAAAGGCCTATGAATCCTTTTTGGACTCGGGCATTCCCATTCAAGGCCATGTGCATTCGCACCCTTTCTGTTCCCAGGCTACTTTGAGCAATGTGGACCGTCGCACCCTAATGGAAATGGCCAAAGGTTTGGCCGGAGTCATTTGGGCAAAACGGGCACCTCAGGAGTCGCTTTGTTTCCAGATGGTGGTGGGACGTGACCCTGCCGGGTTCCAGGGATATCTCCTCGATCTCCCCGGCAATACCCTCGGAACCCTGTCCCAGATCCGGGTCATAGGATCGACAGGCATCCGCCTTTACGGAAAAGAGGCCGGGGGCCGACCAGAAAGCATACTCTTAGACGAGAGATTCGACCGCAATATCCGATGGCTTGGCAAGACGGGCCAAGCCCGTTTGACGAGCACGCATCTCGCCATTTGCGGCCTTGGGGGAGCGGGAGCCCTCGTGGCGGCAAATATCCGCGGGCTCGGATTCGGCGAGATAACACTCATAGACCCAGACCGTGTCGAGAAGAGCAACCTTAACCGCCTCGTCGGCGCCTCCCTCTCGGATGTAGGCTCTCTTAAAGTTGAGGTAGCCGAAAGAGTGATCAGGGAAGTCATGCCAGATACTGTTATCCATGCCTTCGGTTCTGGGGTTGAAGATCCCATGGCCCAGGCCCTGCTCAGGCGCGCTGATGTCATTATATCTGCGGTGGACGGACTCGGACCAAGGGCGGAGCTTCAGATTTTGGCAGCCCGCCACCTCAAACCGCTTATTGATATCGGGTCCGGAATTTTGGTTAGTGATGGCAAAGTCCGTCGGATGGGCAGCCAGATCATCTTCTACCAACCCGGAGGCCCATGCCTTGCGTGCCAGGGCATGGATCTTTTTCGCCCCTCCTCAGTAAAAAGGGGACGGGCATAAATAAATAAGTAATTCGCTTTTTCAAGTCTTATTAATTAAGTTTCATGATCCTTTCCCCTCTGCTCACAGCATATCCAACGTGCGGCTCCATCATTCCAAGCACTGTTGCCAATTTTTTTAATTCCCCCACCCCCGCTGAGGTAACTTTACCCGCCTTTCGGACACTCGGGGTATAACCGTCAGAACTCAAATATCTCAATCTTCTAGTATCATGTCTCATAAATTGTGTATCTGTTTTTGGCAATATAACTTTTGACAACGACATGTCCTTTTTACGCGGCTCTGGCC
>JAFGDM010000229.1 GCA_016932115.1 Deltaproteobacteria bacterium
CCACTGCCTTTAACAAATAGCCGCCTCTGCCACAGGGACACGTTTCATAGGTTGGAACAGCGTAATCTCCAAGTTCGTATCTTATAATTGGCATTGCATAAGAATGTAAATTGGTAATTACTACTTTTCCTCTCTCACCGCGTTTAACAGAATCTCCATTTTCGTCGATAAATTCCATCAAGACTTGGTCCATATTGATATGATACCCGGCATGTTCCGAACATTCCCATGCCATACAACCGGCTTCCCATGCAGCATAAACATCAACAAGATTGACGTTGAATACGGAATTTATAAGAGTACGAGTTTCTTGGTCGAGCAATTCTGAACTTGTAAAAATTAATCTGGGTGAAATTCCCTGAATATTGTTTTGGTCAATGGTTTTAGCTAAGAGTTTTATTGCAGATGGATACCCCCACAGCGCATCTGGGCTCACGATCTTTAATTTGTGTATCTGTTTTTCCAAAGGGTCAAAGACATTGATTCCTTGTTTTCTTCGAATCCCAAAGTTTTCATACCACTTTTTGGTTTGTGGAATTACAAAAGGACTTCCTATATACGCCAAGGTATCTTTTAATATTCTAAATCCGTTTTGAACCCTGGCACGCTCGTACATTCCCCTGCTGTAAATGGCATCCTTCATTGAGGAGGATAATACGAGAGAGATCCCTGTAGAACCGCTTGTTTTATGTTTAACCCATATAGGAATGTTTTTTGCCAGCATCTCAGTTTGTGCTTTTTGGATGTGAGCTTTCGTTGTAATTGGAATTTTAGAAATATCTTTGCAGTGTTTAATATCGTCAGGGTTCAACTTAATCGAGTCGAAAAGGTCACGGTAATAGGCTACGTTTTGATATGCATGGTGGAGTAACGTGAAAAAGTGTCGCTCTTGTAGCTCCTCCAATTGCGATGTTTTAAGCCAAACATTACTTTTTAAAGTTCGCAATACATTGAAATTTGCCATAAGTTCTTCAAACACTACGTTGAGAGCCTCCTTATGATGATATTGGGTGAAGCTCATTAAAAAATGTTGCTGCGGAAAATAAGCACCAATTATTTTAAGCGCACAATTGTGTTGATTACGAAATTGCGTCGGGATCCTGTTTTATCTTAATACCTCCCAAAAATCTGTTTCCTGATTTTTATTTACGCTCTTTAAAATGTAATATGCGTTTATTTTGGCCCAAAGCCTTGTTAATCCATATCCTGTAAGGAAAAACTTACTTTTTATGCCTTTCAGTGAGAAAAACATTCGGAAAGCGTGATTATCTCCGGGGCCTAGCCATCTATAATCGTCATTGAGTGGTTTTTCATATAGTCTGACCATTATGCCCTTTTGTTTTAAAGAGGAATAATATTGATGGTAGCGTTGGGTAGACACTTCCTGTCTGGTTCGCCTTTTTAATTCATGGCTCAAATTGTATGGAGTTGTGAAGACGACTTTAATATGTTTATCTCGAAAAAACCATCCGTCTAAACGAGAGGAAACATACATATCCTCGTTAAATTGGATATTCGGGAAGTTTATTTTAGCTAAAGTATCATATTTAATGGCATAACACATGCCTGAAATAGAATTAATTTTTAATAAGTCGCCAAAGTTGGAAATTGCTCTGTAAGTGTTGCTAACAAGGTCGTGTCTCTTGTTAAACAAGACATCCGGCAAGCAATTCGCTCCTACAGCGCATAGCTGCGGGGTGTGTTCAAAGCGGTTGATGAAATTAATTAAGACGTCTTCACCAAGAAACTGACAATCTGCATCCAGAAATATGACGTAAGGGATTAAGAGATCTTTTCTTGACAGTTCAGCAAAATAGGCGATCGCCCTGTTAATCGCTTTGGTTTTCCCCTTGTCTTTGATGGAAACGAGTACGACTCCTTGGGGATTCCGGTCTTCAAGTTCTTTAACAATTTCTTCCGTCCTGTCACTGCAGCCGTTTGCTACCACGACTATTTGGACAGTGAATCCGCTGGGTGTTTTTTGGGTAAGACCGCTTTGAACCGCTTTTTGTATAACCTTCTCCTCATTATGAGCCATAATTGCAATTGGAAGCACTTTCCTAGTATTATGATCTGATTTAAGCATACAGGGCATTTCTTTATGTTATAGTTAGTCGTTTAATGTTCAAATGTATTTGCTAATGAATCGAGGTAGTTGTCTGGAATAGTCTTCATCTCGTTTTGGCGTTCTGGGCCAGAGTGTTGATTTCAATCCTCTATCTATCACAGAGGGCGGTGGAAATCTTGTGGCTAGGCGCCAGGATGATAGCAAGAAGAATCAACACTATGTTGCTTTTCAAAAGCAAATAACGGGTAACAACATTAAGTTTGTGTACTCTCGAAGTCTATTGTCATCGAGAAGGGGGGCTATATCTATATTGAAATAATGGGAACTCGCTTTTTTGAGGAAAATCCTAAAACTATTTGGGATTGGTTGTCAAGGAAAAAGCGAGGATGACACTTGTGGTGTCTGATTGATTCGTGGTGGTGCTCTATTTGAGCATATTAGGGAGACATTGCCGAAAGGAGCATAGTCACGCACCATGTGTTCTCTTGTTCGGTAAATGAGATGACCCGTTTTCGGAAGGCTTTGTTGGGCAGGCATGGCAGCAGGCCATTGAAGGGCATTGTAGGGCTTCTCCTTTTTCGCATCCTTTGACTTGTATGTGAGGCTTGCCTTCCTGGAAAAAACACCTTGCATGATTCACGCAGGCCCTTGCAAAGGCCCCATTTCGACTACGCTCCATCAGATCATCGGATGCTCATATCATTCCCCCCAGGTTTTCAAAGAGCGATATCAAAGGCTTGACTAAGTGACTTAAATGGTAAAGCAAGTACCGTGCCGGATTTTGGCTTATAAAAAAATGGATGAATCGGTGGCAATTACGAATGATATTTACCAGTTAAGGGAAATGCTCGTTTTTGATCGACTGGCGATTGTAAAAGGGTGCAACAGTAGTGTGTAAAGATGTTTCACTTTATGGTAAATATTTACACACTTTCAAGATAAGGCGGTTATTGGAGAGAGAAACAGGGACATTATCCAACATGCATACCGAAGTACTGTAAAAAGGAGCTGTATCGGAATGAAGTCAGAACCCCCGACAAAACAGTTACCCTCCTTCACCGAGGAGATAGTCTTTTTGCGGGCTTTTCGTTCGACCCATTGGTGACCGTTGAGCATCGCTTGGATGTTAAAAGGGGGATGGCCACTCATTTTGATCGTGATATGACCCTACTGTTTGTCAATAATATGAAAATGATAATGTTCCAAGAAATGTATGTCGCTTTATGACAAAGCGCATGGCCTGACAAGGTTTTAGAGGGGCGTACTATCAGATATGGTCCGGATGTTTTTTTGAAAAAATAAAGCTCTTGGGCGATCGGTGAAGCGGAAAAGCTGAGTCCCGATTTTGTCGGAATCAGGACATGGCTTTCAGCGCTTCGTCGACGGACGGATGGACGGCTGAGAATTTGGTGATCCCCACCATGTGAAACACCCTCTTGAAGTGCTCCGACAGCCCGGTGAATCCCTATCGTCTGATTGTTCCTTTTCGTCTGAGCAAGAACCTGAATGAGCACCGCTATGCCGAGGACACCCTTGCTGAAGCTCACTGTGACAATGACGCGAGCGCCCGTAAGGCCTTTGTTGCCATGCTGAACCGCGTTGATGCAGGCTTCTGCAACAGCAGTCTTCAAATCTTCAATTCGATCAGGCGGAAATCCCATGCTTCTCGCGTAAGCGGGAGCAGAACCCATGACCACACGTTCCTAGCCTGGTTGATTCGGCAGATTGATCTCTACAGTTTGCTGGTTCAAGGGTTTTCCAGGCTCGCTCCAAAAGAGGACACGGTTATGCGAGTAAATAGCCGTCTGAGATTTCTGGAACTTAAAAGAAAACGCATGAAAAGTCAAGCGGATAAATTGGGGCAGGGGCCAGGCACCGGAATCCGGGAAACACAAGCACTTCCGGACCCCGGCTTTCGCCGGGGTGACGACCTGGCGGGCTTCTTGCCGTGAAAATATACCCCCTCACTCTAACCCTGTTCTCCCAGAGGGTGGAGAAGATGAGGATTTTGTTGTTTGAGGGGGCACTATATCTGGTCATGAGAATTTGCGAAGGCGTCAAGGTTTGACCTTCGAAGAAATCCCGTGCGTCCCTCAACTGTTGTCAGGTGTCAAAAGGGGTGAGATGTGATATACGGAACATGAAAGGAGGAACGACGTCATGCTTTATGGTGCAATGAATTCTCCGGTACGGCCGCTCCTTGAAGAGATCAAGGCTATCGGCGAAATGGGGTTTAATTTTGCGGAGGTTACCATGGATGCGCCTGAAGCGCACTACAGCATTGTGGACGAACAAAGGGAGGAGGTGCTCGAGATGCTCGGCCGTTTTGACCTGGGCCTTGTTTGCCATCTTCCCACCTTTGTATCCACCGCCGACCTTACTGAAAGCATCAGGAAGGCTTCGCTTGAGGAAATGTTGTTTTCCCTTGAAGTCGCAGCCGCGCTTCAACCGCTGAAGGTTGTTTTACATCCGAGCTACATCAGAGGGTTGGGCCAAATGGTTAGAAACACGGCCGAGGACTATGCATTGAGAAGCCTTGATGTCATTGTCGAGAAAGCTCACGACCTTGGATTGTGCCTTTGTCTTGAGAACATGTTTCCCGAGGCCAATTGGCTCGTGGAACCGGAAGAATTTGTCGAGATTCTCGCGAAATTTCCCACCCTGAATCTAACCCTCGACACTGGGCACGCACACATGCGGGATTTGGAAGGTACACGATGTCTTCGGTTTATAGACATGTTCCCGAATCGTATCGGGCACATTCATGCGAGTGACAATTTCGGAAGAGAGGACAGCCATTTGCCCCTCGGCACAGGATCAGTGGATTTCCAGGCAATCACCAAGTCGCTGAGGAGTATCGGCTACAACGACACGGTGACGCTGGAGGTATTTTCAAGAGACCGGGATTATTTAAAGATCAGCAGGGAAAAGCTCAAGGAGATGATGGCGAACGAAGAAAAATAAAAAAAGAAGCGTAAACCCTAAGCTTTTGAAGTGAGCCTTTTGTAAAAGTCAAATGTCTTTTTCGCAACGGCCTTCCAGGTGAAATGAGACTCGACCCTTTCTCGGGCCGCTACGGCCATGCATTGCAACACATTGGGAGAGGCTATCAAGGTGTTTACCTCATGAGCAAGGTCGGAGGCGAAGCGATCCCCGTCTTTAGGTTCCGGATTTTCTTCGCTAACAGGCTCAAAAGGTACGAGCCGGCCCGTCACACGGTCTTCAACCGCTTCGCGGATACCTCCCACAGCGGAAGCCACCACGGGCGTTCCGCAAGCCATAGCTTCTAGGTTAATGATTCCGAAGGGCTCATAAATTGAAGGGCAGATGAAGAGAGCAGCATGGCTGTAAAGGGCCGTCAAGGCTTCCCCGGGCACGGTCTCGGAGATCCAGATGATCTTGTTCGTTCCCTGATTGCGAACTGTTGAAACCTTGGCTTTGACCTCCTCCATGTACTCGGCCGTATCAGGGGCACCCGCGCACATGACGGCTTGCAGGCCGGACTCGAAATGCTTTGCCGCCTCCAAAAAGTGAGTCACCCCTTTCTGTCTGGTCAGTCTTGAAACCATGAGGACGTAAGGTTTGCTCGGATCGATTCCGTATCGCTTGAGCACATCTGGGTTACTTACCGGTCTGTACAGGGTCTCGTCGATGCCGTTGTGGATAACTTCGATGCGATCCACGGGCACGCCGTAAATGCGGCGGACATCCTCCCTCATCGCCCCGGACACGGCGATGACGCCGTCGGCTTCTCTATAAGCCGTTTTTTCAAGCCAACAGGAAGCCTTGTAGCCGGTTCCAAGCTGTTCTCTTTTCCATGGCCTGTGAGGTTCGAGGGAATGCGTGGTGAGAACAAGAGGGACTTCGATCATGTGTTTGAGTAGACATCCGGCAAGGTGGGTGTACCATGTGTGACAGTGAATGATGTCGGCCTCTTGCAGTGTACCCACCATGGCCGCATCCCTTTGAAGCGTGTCGATTAGGCTGCGAAGGCGCTCTGTGTGTGCCGGGATGATCGAACATGGTCCTACCCCTGTCACTTCGATGCGCTCTGAAACTTCCTGCTGATCTCCGAAGCACAAAATGCGAACCTTGCCCTCATTGAGTTTCTCGATCTCCCGTGTCAGGTATTCAACGTGGACTCCTGCCCCTCCATACATATAAGGAGGGTACTCTTTTGTAAGGATTGCAATATTCAAAATTAAGCTCCGCGGAAGGAAGGTGCGCCGTGAACCTTCCCACTATAGATTTTCACTAACAATTTAGCTGTTTGAAAAGTCGCAAGCATCAGGCATGGGGGTCTCTCTTAAAACTGAAAAACGAAGACTATTCGGGGTGGAGCATGAAAACA
>JAFGDM010000230.1 GCA_016932115.1 Deltaproteobacteria bacterium
CGTTTAGTGGGTTAACTGTCAAGCAAAAAATCATAATGTTACTTTGCCAAAATCAGAAGCAGGACTTTTGAGGCACGGAACTAGATGAGATAGGAAACCTGCCACGCTCCTTGCAACCCAAGCTGTTAAGGGTTTTGCAGGAACATGAAATCAGGCGAGTTGGGGCGGAACAGAGAATGAAATTAGATGTGAGAATTGTTTTGGCCACAAACAGAGATCTGGCAAAGATGGTCGAAGAAGAAACTTTTATGGGAGACCTATACCAACGCTTCAAACGTCCATATTTTCAAATCCCTCCTCTAAGGGAGCGAAAAGAAGACATCCCTCTGCTTGTAGAGCATTTCATAGAGAAAAACGACATAGAGAAAAAGAGCAACCCTGATCTTGCACTGTTAAGAGTATCACCCGATTGCATGAATTTGCTAATGGATCACGACTGGAAAGAAAGTAATGTCAGGGAGGTCGAGATGGTGATCGAACAAATAATGCTGGTAAAACTCGAAGGGGGTAAAATCAGAAGAGCCATTACGCCGGCTGACCTACCTAAGGATCTTCCTGGAGGAAATGGACCAGAGATTTCCTCTGGAAAAGAACATGGGAAGGAGAAGTTATCCGGCAACCAAAAAGTGACCGACGATCAGATCAAAAACTGTATGGCAAAACTGAAGAACAATAAATCCAGAGTCGCTAGAGAATTGGACGTGACGTACAAAACGATCAATCTTCGCTGGAAGAGAATTACCTCCTGAAGACCCACCTAAGTAACACAATCCCCGAAGTCGAATGTTCTATTTGGATAGAACCGGTTCTAGTACCTACCCTCGAAGGTTCTATCTTACCAAATCCGATTGATGCCCGGAAATAACCTTTCGTAACTCGATAACGCATTGATATCAAAACAATTTGTGTTCTGGAGTTCCTGCTAAACACCGATAAAGTGAGATTTGGTACTCGACGGAGCACTTCCTTTTGTCGGGAGCCGCAAGTGTTTGGCGGCGGGGTGCACACCGCACGACCGGCTTGGGCAACCGCAAATCATTTTTTATGGAGGATTTTTATCATGGAAAAGCAATCTGTAACAGAAGGCAAAGGCGTGAAAACTGAGGTTTTCACAAACATGTCGGAAGACAAAACGCAAACCTTTAACTCGGGGGAAAAAATGAAGGGCAACGACATCCCAACACCCAAAATGGCAGAGGCAATCGACAATAAGAAAGGAGAGAGGACGGTAGCAGAAATCCCTCTCGACTTCCTATTTGTTGAATACCATCCTAGAAAAAACCTAGGCGACCTCACCTCTCTCCAAGGCAGTATTAAGAGAGATGGATTGCAGGAGCCAATTCTGGTTTACGAGGCTGGCGAGAAACTATACGGCGTCATCGATGGATGTCGGCGATTGACTGCCATTAAAGAGCTCGGATGGAAGAGCGTCCCGTGCCTTATAAATAAGGGTATAAATGTTCGGGACGCCGCCCACCTCTCTTATGTCAAGAACAGCGAACGGAACAACTTTGATCCGATCGAGGTTGCAACGCACCTGAAGGCAATGATTGAGAGATTCGGCTATTCCATGCGTGATCTTGAAATTAAAGGTTAAGGCTCCCCTGCGTCCATCTCTAACAAGATGAAGCTGCTTGATTTGCCTGATCCCGTGAAGGGACAAATTCGAGAGGGGACATTAACTCAAGCTCATGGAACTGCTCTTGCCAGGCTACCTTCGAGCAAGGAACAGGTGCGAATGGCAAAGAGGATTGCGGACCACGATCTCTCAGCAAAGAGAGCGGAGACCGCAATCAAGACGTACCTGGAAAAAGGTAGGGCGCAAGTCAAGAAGCCAATGATAACCGTGCCGGATGGTGACATTCCCGGAGTCTACATAAAGGACAGCCGGGATATGAGCGAGCTCCCCAACAAATCAGTCCATCTCATAGTCTCAAGCCCACCTTATGGCATTGGGATGGAGTATGAAAAGGGTGTGAGCTTTAACGAGCATATCGAGATCGTAGGCGATGTTTTGAAGGAATGTGGACGGGTTTTATGTGATGGAGGCATCATCGCTCTGAATATCGGTGATATCACCCGTTTCAGAGAGGGGAAAGATAACAAAGGTCACCACCAGATTCAACTCATGGGGCACAGATACCAGAACATCTTGAGAAAATTCCAGATCCGATTGACAGACCAGATTATCTGGAAGAAATCTCTGAATTGGAAAAAAAGACCCGATGTCTCGCTCAGTGATGAAACTGTCCATTGCACTTATTCGATCCTGGACAACTGGGAGCATATCTTCATCTTTCGGAAGAAAGGCGAGAGGATCGTTCCGGCTGAAGATGTTGTTTTGAGATCGAAGCTCACAAAGGAGCAGTGGAAGGTATGGGCGCAGGGAGTGTGGGATATTGACCCGGTAAGAAAACAAGATGGTCATCCCGCTGTATTTCCAGATGAACTCCCTCGTCGGTTGATCATGATGTTTTCCTACGCTGAGGACACCGTCCTCGATCCATGGTTGGGGAGCGGCACGACCGTGAAGGTTGCGCGAGAACTCAACCGAATTGGCATCGGCTACGAGAAAGAGGCCCAGTACAAAGAAGTCATTATGAAGAAGCTGGGTGTCCCTCTGAATGAAGGCGAAGGAGAGGCAATTGATAAGAAAATCGAAAGCCTACAGGAAGTTTTTGCCTCAGCGGTGGTTGATGAGGGACCCTCTATTGAAGTCTTCGAGGTTAATGATGAAGCGGATAAAGAGGAACCTGTCGTCGAACACGCCGACGATTATCTCGAAGCCGAAGCAGGGGAAGCAGTATAAACCATAAAACCGTGGGATACCTGAGCCATAACCAGGCTCGGTATCCCACAACAAAAGGAGGATTATCTAATGAAACGGATGATAGACATAAAGGAGTTAGCGTCCCGTATTGGGCTTAGGCCGCAGACTATACGGAACAAACTGAATTGCGGCACATTCCCGATCAAGACGAAAAAGATCGGGAGGAAATTGCTGTGGGACATTGCGGAGGTTGACCGATTCCTGGATGCCCTGAAGCCGATAAACTAACCCGCAAACCAAATTGACAAGATAAGGGACGGAGCGTAAGGTCGCTCGCGGAAAGGAGGTGATGAATCTCCACTGCGAACACCCTACTCTACCGTCCCTTTCTTTTTAGAAAGGAGAATGAAAATGGGTGTGTACCGAAAGTACCGAGACAATGAAGGTCGGCCTACCGGGCCGTGGTTCGTCAAGTACCCATATAGGAAAGACAAGGCCACCGGCAAAATCAAGTACAGAATTGTAAAGGCAGGCCCATCAAAGAAATTGGCCCAAAGGATTTACGGCACAAGGTATGAGGAATACAAGAAACGGGAGCACCTCGATTGGAACGAAGAGAGACCCTTTCCCTTCAAAGATGTGCTTGACTGGTATCTGAATCTGCCCGGTGTGAGGGCGAGAGCCTATTACGGGGATATCGTGAGATACTGTGAAAAATGGAGGAAATACTTCGGTGACGAGTTGATCGAGGATATCAAACCGTCGATGGTCGAGCAATATCGCCAGGAGCGTCTCCAGGAAGTCTCATTCAGGGGCAAGAATCCCACCAAAAACCTTGTCACGCCCGCGAGTGTCAACAAGGAAGTGGCCACTTTGAAAAGGATCTTCAACCTGGCCATAAGGGAGGACTTGGCTACAAAGAACCCTTGCTGGAAGGTCGAAAAACTTCCTGAAAACAATGAAAGGAAGAGGATACTTTCCAGAATGGAGCTGGAAATGCTGCTGCCTAAGCTGCCACAACACGCCAGGGACATCGTCCTGACCGGTTACTATACCGGCATGCGCGCAGGGGAGATTTTCAAGCTCACTTGGGATAAGGTGAATCTCCAGGAGCGGTATATTCAGCTTGAAGCGGAAGACACCAAGACCAAGAAGCCCCGAAGAATCTACTTCAACCAAGCTGTCCATGCCATCCTCTCCCGGCTAAGCAAAGTCCGACATCTCAAGCACAACCACCTTTTCACCTACCGGGGAAAGCCGATCAGGAGCATCAAGACATGCCTCAACCGGGCCTGCACAAAAGTCGGCATAGAGGACTTCCGATTCCACGATCTCAGGCACACCTTCAATACCATGATGAGAAAGGCAGGCGTTGCGAGGAGCGTCATTATGCACTTTACCGGGCACAAGACCAGCGCCATGTTCGACAGGTACAACACCATAGATGAAGATGACGCCAAGGACGCTTTGCGGAAGTTGGACAGGTTTCTGGAGGAGGCAGGGGAGGAAAACGGGAGATCATAGGAGTGCTCCCATAGTGCTCCCAGGGAGAAATAGACAAAACAGGGGTTAGGGTGCAGTACCCTAACCCCCATAAATTACATCAAAAAGTGGTGCGCCCAGGGTGATTCGAACACCCGACCTACGGATTCGTAGTCCGTCGCTCTATCCAACTGAGCTATGGGCGCAGTGTGACCAAAACAAATTCGAGGGCTTTGTAAAAGAACCATATGCGTCGTTGTACTTCTTCTTTCGTCACTGCGGCGAACCTCCATGTCCGCTTCCGGTGGATTTGCGCGCCCTGCATACGGCGCTTTTCACGAAGTGACCAAGTTCTGATGCTACAGATGATCACCCCCCCGTTGAAACCCGAGGGTAAGTAAGCGGTCGATTGAATTCCAAGGCGCAGACCATTTCTACAACGGGTCTACTATAAACACCTGGATGAAGGATATCCAGTTTTTTTACCTTTTTCGATAGCCTCCGGGCCTAGGGCGGCCGTCGACGTAAATCTGCTTTTGTTCATCGATGGCAAAACGGCCTCTGGCAATCATTTCCACGGTTTCCGGGAATATGATCCAATCACCTTCTTCTTTCAGCCTTTTCTGATGCTCTTCCGCAACCTGAATGAGTGTTTCCCTTTGCGTCACGAGTACCTCAACGGGTTCCGGAAGTCGGACTTCCACGGGGTCTGAAACCATTAGCAGGGGCCCTGTGTCTACTCCTCGATCCGTCCAGATGGTCGAAGATCGGAGCTGTTTTTCACCTGCCCTAATGGCGTCCAACACCGCACTATCTCCGACATATTTTCTCTTCCCCCGGGCGTCGAGTATGGAGAGATCGGCGGGATGGACATTGACGCAACGCTCAAGGGTAATGTAGCTCATATATCCGCCGAGAGCAACGACATCAATCTCAAAGGCCCTGACCATAGCGCCCGCCACTTTGTCGAAATCGTATCTTGCTGCAAGACCTTCTGGGGTCGCGACCGTTCTTTCCAGACCTCTGAGCCTGTGAAAGGTCCGTATATCATAGCTTGCATATGGGATGCCCGTGTCGCAGGCGATATTTTCTCCAAAACAGGAACCATCGGAGCGGTCGCTGAAAATGAAGACGATTTCAAAAGGCGAAGCGCCCTCCTTTTCTCTGAGAGCCTTTTCCCTTTCAATGAGCTTGACAACGTTGGTGCCTGAGCCCGACATAAAGCCGGCCACCCTCATGGGCCGGCCTTTTTTCTTCGGATCAAAAAGAGGGGTGGGATCCATTTTATTCCAGCACGAAAAACCTGGTCTTCAAGGCCAGGTCAGAGTTCAGTGGCTCTGCCTTGCGAAATGAGAAGGCTCTAAATTC
>JAFGDM010000231.1 GCA_016932115.1 Deltaproteobacteria bacterium
AAGATAGGCACTTTCATTTTGACCTTGTCTGTGACACCGAAAGAGGTTTCCGTGTTAACCGCAGGGAAGGTGGCCTTGTCGGGATCCGCATCAATGCCCTTTGCCCCCATGGCGTATCCCATGATGTTCAGGTGGGAATAATCAACCGGGTAGTCCTTATCCGCACCTGCCGTGATGCTGCCGAAAGGCTGCGGGTAAAGAAGTTCTCTGCCTCGAAAGGTGGCGTGAAACATGTCGCAGCCTCCCCTGCATCCGTCTACACATCGGCTGCAGATGCCTGATTGGGGCGCCACATTCCTTGAGCGGTTGCCGGTTTGCAGTGCTTCATCCGAATTGGGTCTTTGTAGATTCATAAGATTTCCCCTTATTAAAATAAAAAGGCGTCTCCCCTTTGAAGAGACGCCTTTGTCTTCTCATTTCGATTCGATTTTACACGTCTTTGTGCAAAATCCGGCCGGGCAGATTTTTCACCAAAGCAAGGCTTTTCTAAGGCAGGCGCATGATGCGTGTCAAGAATTTATTTTTCGCCTAAAGTTCTTCGGACAGGAGAATGGCTTCTGATATGTGATGCATGGACTTGCGGGTGTCCATGCTTCTTTTCTGTATCCAGCGATAGGCCTGATCCCCAGTTATCTGACGTCGGCGCATGAGAACCTCTTTCGCCTTTTCCACCAGCTTTCGCGTCTCCAATTCTTCCTGGATAACTCTGGTTTTGACCATGAGTTCGGTATTAAAAATGGCCACTGCCGCCTGGTTGGCTACTGTTTTAATCAGATTAACCTCTGTGGCCGAGAAATCATGAGGCTTTGCGGTAAAGCAGTTCAGCACCCCGATGACTTTGCCTTCCTTTGCTCGCATAGGCACACTGACCATTGACACAAGGTTCAGCTTTTTCGCCATGTCTTTTTCTTTGAACTGAGGATCCAGAAGCACGTCTTTGATGATGAGGGGCTCGTTACGGGCGGCCACATAACCCACAACGCCCTCATTCAAGTTGAGGGACCTATCCTTAACGTATTCCGGGTCGATAGCCTGCGTGGCCTTAAGCCTGATCTTCCCGGGCGTTTCTCTTTCATCCATGAGCCACAAGGAGCAGATCTCAACGCCTGTGACCTTGGCCGTGACCATGACAATGAGTTTAAGGATGTCTTCCAGGTAAAAATCGGAGGTAATGGCCTGGCTGATATCCATCAAAGCCTTGATGTATTTGTCGTACGTTTCGGTTGATATCCTATCCATCGTTCAATCCGAAAAAAACGGTTTTTTATTGTCTTGCTGATTTTTGCCACTCCTTGGCAAAAACCTCGGCCACTTTGTTGGTCTGGCTTGAGTCGATGTTTAGTGCCCTCGCTACCTCACCGTAAAGCTGTCTCCGGTGCTGATTTTCGGCATCCACCAGGCTGTTCAGCTCTCTTCTGTCCTTAAGGCTCAGGCCGTCCGTTTGGTTGACGGTGATGTAGCCGTCATTTCCCTCTTTTACCATTCCCTTATCGTAAAAAGGCTTCATTTGCCGGTAATTATTTCTCAGCTTGTCTTTTAGGGCGCGAATGGTTGGGTTCGAGACAGTGGTCATATCCTGGGCCCACGCAGAGGACGGAGAAAAAACCTGGAAACGTTTCCTCAATCGGGAGGATTTGTCTTGAGTGGAGGGAGACCCCTTTTCACCCCGGACGTCTTTAACGATCTCGCTGGCAACGGATTCCACCTTTTCCGCCGGGAAATAAATATTTACGGTTACGCAGGCATAGATGCAGGCGGCCAACCCAAAGAGAAAGATTCCAATCCATTTTTGACCCTTTTTCATTGTTACCTCCTCTGCTCGGGGGATCATTCATTAATCACCGTATCTTCTCGGGATTCGGTGACGCGCTTAATTCGCCTAACCATGTCCTTGAAGCTGATTGTGTTGCTCCCGGGATTCCCAATTATAACATCTACACCCGAAAAACCACCCTTTTTTATCATATACTCCTTCCCCTTTTCCTTGATGGTGCCGTTGATTCGGAACATGTCATTTTCGAGAACCGCGCTGATTCCTATTTTCTCATAGGGCAACTCCTTGAACAATGAAAGAAAGGCGCCTGTCAAACCGCTGAAAGGACTCGCGCCGCCGCCGATTCTGGCTATGTTGTCAACAGCCTGGACGCTGATTTTTTGAGGGGTATCGTTCTTTGCCACGGTTTCCATGAAAAGATGAAATGCCTGGGGCTGCCTGTCGGCAATCTCCAAACCTTTGACGTGTCCCTTCAGTGTCCCTTCGACCTTTCCAAAGGCGGTGCCGCCGGTGATCAGTGCAAGATCGAAATCGGTCCAAACTGCATCGAGGGTAACGACCGGGGTGAGAGACGGAAACCTTTTTACTCCGATATTGGAGAGGACCAATCGACCGCCGAATAGGTCGGCCGTGACTTGACCGTTAGTGGTGAGCCTATCCGCTTGCCAGCGCACGGGATCGAGTTTACCATCGGCAGTGCCTTCTAAAGGTGTTGGCCAAATGCCGTAAAGCCAGGGTTTCAGATCAATTTGTTCCAGGGTGAGAAGGGTCTTAATATCGAGTTTACCACTGAAAGGTTCTTTGAATAGGATTGTCCCCATCTCGATTTGTCCGCCGCCGGTCATGATATCTATGGGAGAAAGAGTTTCAAAGCGATTGGGCTTTACTCTGAGCGGGGTGTCGATGGATTGAGCGGGCAGGAAGGGGATTTGGATGGAGTGAATGAACAGATTTCCCCGGAGTTCCCCGGGAGCTTGCAGAGAGGGCAGCTCTCCCACCGCACTTTCCTTCCCGCCTGTATACCAAATCGGGAGGTCCAGTTGGATTCCTTTGAGCGCGATATTTTGTTTCTTTGCGGTGGCTTGCCCTTCCTCCCAGAGGGAACGGCCCTTGATAGTCCATAGCGTGTCTTTCACGCTCAACTCCAGATCCGCTGAGAAAAAGCCCTCCAGGCGGAGCTCGGTGAGAAAAGGGTTCTGGTGTTTGTAAGGCTCAACGACAAATCGCTCGAAAATAGGCGCCAACGGCACCCTTGGCACGCGGAGCGAAAATCGCGAATTCTCAAGCTCATTGCGGGTTAGAGTTCCATTCACGCTCAGGGTTGCAAGATCACCCAGATGAAAACCGAAATTGGTAAGGTTGAGTGATCCGAGGGCGGTTTCATAGTCTCCTTTGCCTTCCACAGTCACGGGTTGCTTGTTGAGGTCCAGATAAAATTGATCGTAGAGTATTTCGCCTTTCCCGGCGGACAGAGACATTGCGCCCGCGAGCCTTCCTTCGGGCTCGAGGTTACCTTCCAGGTCGGGTTCCAGAACAAAGGAGATTTTCTCTCCCGCCATATCTCCGTCCTCGCTTTCGAAGGAAAGGTCTTGCACCATGAGCCTTCCACTGAAAGTCAGTCGGCCGTCTTCACGGAAGAGCGCCCGGCCCTCCAAGGAATCCTGAGCTTTCATCTTCCAGCCCCGAGGAATCAAACCCATTGCCCGACCGAACTCCACAACATGAACATTCTCTCCCCTCGCAGCGAGGGAAAACGCTTTTTCTTCCATTTTCACAGAAAAAACGAGGTTTTTCAAAGTCGAGGCGCTCAGCGCCAGCTCGGGCAGGTGCAATGTTTTTCTTTTCATGTCGAGGCTTCCGCTCCGGGTTCGGGCCTCAATCTCCTCGAGAAAAAAAGGCCTACCCTTTATTTTCCATTTTGCGGCGCCCTTTTGGAGGCTCAGTTCGCTTATGCGGAAGGCCGGATAAGCTCCTGTGACGGAAAGCCCCAGTTTCCCGGTGTCGATTTCTATTTCCCCGATCCGGGCCCCACCTTCGTCAAGCGTTGTGTCCAGATGTAATTCCGGGCCTGAAAGAGGACCTCTCAGCTTGACTTCTCCGGTCACAGAGGTGTGGATTCGGACGACCGGGGATTCAAAGGAAATCTTATTTTCCCGCAATCGGATTGCGAGATCACAGTCCCACTGCCCAAACTGCTGATCCATGTTGCCCGAAACCCGGCCGCTGATATAAAGCGACCCGGTGGACACGAACGCGTCGAGGCTTTCCGGCATAAGGCTCGGGAACATTCGGAGGACTTTCTCAGGAAAAATTTTCAGCTCGGCGACGGTGATCGACGATTTTTGCCTCCCCGTAAAGTTTCCGTGGAATTCCCCCTTGAAGTCCGCGATGCCGCCTAAGGCGACGTGGACGAACGGAGCCGCAACCTTCGTGTTCTCTAAAGAGATGCCGGCTTTTGCTTCCAGAAGGAAAGGAAACGATGAGGGACGGGTTTCTTTTCCTAATTGGAGCATGACCGCATCGGACAGTATGGTAAAAGATTCAAAATCAAGAATTTTTTCCGCACGATGGTAGAGCATTTTTGTTTCAAGTGTTGCGCTTGAAACCTTTCCCTGTGATGTTTCAAAGGCGATCTCTTCCCCTTTTAACGTTGCCCGGATCGTTTCATCATCAGGATTAATCGGATGGTCCGTGATCCATTCCAAGCGAGGAATTTCGAAATCTATTTCATCGGGAATGCTCCGGAGTCGGATGGCACACCCTGCTTTCAGGGTTCTTTCGGAAGTCAAATTCGCGTGTATCCCGGTGACGCTGACTGTGAGGTGACCCCACCGGCCGTTCACATGGCCGTCGGTCAGGCCCAGCTTGGTGAGCCTGATATCGTTAAAAAGGAAAAATTTAAACAGTCCTCCCAGAATACGACGGAGAAAAGAAAGCTTTTCTGAGCCTTTTGCAATTTGGGGCAGGTCCCATCTCTCGGCCATATTTAAAATGAACCCCTTCGCCTGCAAATCCTCGAAAATGAGGGTTCGTCGGCCGAAGCCTCCCCTGATGGATATGAAAAGAGATATCTCGGGAATTTCAAGGTATAAGCCCTGGGCTCGGCCGACAAGTTCGATCCCCCTTGCCAGGATAATCAAGGGTTTTTGAGAGAAGGAGATCTCTTTGACCGAGCATTCGGTCCCCGTGTAATCGGAAACGGCGTTCTCCACAATACGTTTCAGTTTTGAAGGGTTGGAATAGTAGTAAAAAGCAAGTCCTGAAAGGATTGCGACTCCAATCAGGGCAAAAAGGCTAAGAATAAAAAAAATCTTAAGTCTCTTTTTCATGGTTCGCCGATCCGGCCAGCGGCTGCCGCAAGTAAATCGCTTTTTTCCTTGGAAAGGTTCCGGAAAAAAAGAAGCATCTCGGGGATGGAACCGCCGTGCCGGTCCAGTAAGGCTTCGAACAAGGGAAAATAGCGGTGATAGAGGCCAAAAGCCATGAGATAGGCATTGTTGAGGGGGGCGCGACCAAAATGAACGAATCTCTTTGTCTTCAAACGCATCTTCAGAATTTCAAAATCTTTGAGGCAGGCGGTAAAAATTTCCTCTCTCTTTGCCACTTTGTCCTTAATGGAAAGGGAAGAAGCGTACAGATGATCCAATTTCCGGAAAAGAGAGATTAGAAAGGCGGAAAAAAGGCGCTCATCTTCAACGACATCCATCGCTTTAAGGGTGAGGGGATGGGAAGGGCCGAGGGTTTTTTCAAAAAATTGTAGGGCTCCCCTTTTGCCCACTATTTGAGCCAGGCCTTCATTAAAAGCCCCCTGGCCTTTGACATAGAGCGTTGTGTGGGTCATTTCGTGGAGGATGATTTCCACCAGATCCACTTCTGATCCGTCAATCAGATTAAGGGTGATAGGATCTCTAAACCACCCGAGGGTGCTGAACGCATCGGCCCTGCCGATTACCACGTCGAGGTCTTTATCGAGAAGCTTCTGCTTTTCTCTTTCCGCTTTAGGAAGATCGAAAAACCCCAGATAGGGCATTCGCCCAACTACAGGAAACCACCATGTTACCAGAATCAGTTTGTCCTTTGGAGCGGCGGCAAGGGTGAAGACGGGAGGCTGGTCTGATCCGAGGTAGATGGTTTCGTAATTGGATGTTTTTTTAAGGCCCAGTTGTTCTTCTCCAAACTTTTTAATCCTTGAAACAAGTGCAAGACGTTCCTTTTGGGACGCACCCAGAGTGTTGCCGGCCAATGCATCGTCGACAGGAACAGCAGAGGAAAGAAGGCGGATTTGCCCCAGTGCGGCATGCATCACGTACCCGGCTTTACAGCCTGCAAAAACGGTGAGGATTGTCATTAGACCGAAAAGAAAACAAAAGGGTTTGACTTTCTTGCTCACCATAGCGTGATAACTTTTTTTCTTCCCCTCATTGCACCCCGCACCTTCTCAACATGCCTGAGGGCTGCGATTTCTCTTTCCAAGTCGGTCGGCCGCATTCCGAGCTTCTCGGCTAGGACCTCCGGTTCGATTTCATGAGTTTCACGGAGAATCTCCAAAATTTTTTTCTGTGTCTCATTGAGAAGGGCTTCCTCTTTGGAAAAGGACCTGGCTGTGTGCACGGCCCAGGGATCGCAGGCTCGGGGAGGAGATAAGGCGTCCATATAGCAGACCTCGCAGAGAATCCGCCCGTGCATCTGCCTTTCTTCACCAGGTTCGATCGGGTTTCCGCATTTGTCGCATTCCATGTTCATATCTCTCTTCTCCTGGAGCCTCGCCGCCCGCCTTTGTTACCCGTTGTTTCCATTATCCACCCCCCAGGTTCTCTTCCTTTTGCAGTTTTCTTCGGGATCCATACGCCTTATGGCGGCGGTTTTTTTAAAAGCTGAATGTTACTATTGTCGCTTGTCTTTTAGGTTGACATTCCTCAGGGCCGCGCAATAAATTCCCATCATCAAAAATTGTAACAATTTAGCTGTTTGAAAAATTGCAAGCATCAGGCATGGGGGTCCCTCTTAAAACTCTAAAACGAAGAGTATTCGGGGTGGAGCATTAAAACAACGGGGTAGCAAAGGCGGGCGGCGAGGCTTCACGGGAACTTCGAGGATCGAC
>JAFGDM010000032.1 GCA_016932115.1 Deltaproteobacteria bacterium
AGGTTCCACATGAGGGCGCATCTTTCCTTGTATTCGCCGACCAGCCTATCAAAAATCTCCTTCAGTTCCGGGGTCAGCTTCTTGTAGCTGTTCTTGTTCATAACCACATAGAAAGGATAAACGTTCCCCACCTGCCAGCTTGACGTCGTAAATTTTGCCACCTCGGCGAAACGGAAAGTCTTGAGCGTCTCAAAAGGCGTGTTCACACCGTCAACAACCCCTTTGGACATGGCATCGTAAACTTCCATCACCGGCGTCGGGGCAGGAGTGGCGCCCAAGGCTTTGATCGTGTCCCCAATGCTGCCTGGAGCACGGATCGTCATGCCCTTCAGGTCTTCCAGTGTGCGGATCGGTTTCTTTGTGATGAGAACATTGGGCGTGCTGGTGTGCATCCACAGAACTTCAACGTCCTTCCATTCCTTCGGTTTGAATTTGTTGTAGAAGTCGTTGGCTACCTGGTTGGCGACCCACCCGCTGGGGTAGCCGAGGGGCAAGCCTACGGCTTCGGTCACAGGCATTCGGCCGGGGGTGTATTCCACGTGAGACAACCCGATGTCCGCAATACCCGTTACAACGCCCTGGTACATGGCAGGTGCCTTGAGCAAGGAACCGCCCGCAAAAAACTGGCCTTTCACCTTTCCACCTGTGCGCTGCTCCAAGTCTGCAAGAAATTCCACACAAATTTGGGAGTGTCTTACAGGAGGCGGGAAATAGTTTGCAAACTTAAACTCGATTGTCTGGGCTCCTGCCTGACTTCCGTGGAGGCTGAAAATGAAAAATAAACAAAAAATTCCTGCTGCCACAATCCATTTCCTGTCTTTCATGACTCCATTCCTCCTTTTCTGATAAAGGTTTGTGTGGTGAATCCTCCTCTCAATCCCGATTACGAGTCACAAAGCGCCCTCATTACACGAAGAAGCCTTTCTGAGCGCCACCGCGGCAATCTGCCGAATTTTCTTACCTGTTTAGAATTACCGCAATTGCCTTACCGTGTCAAATCCAGATCGGCATTTTAAGCCAAAAGGCTTCCGCCGGATATCACAGGTGATTTAGCAGATGGATCTGTTCGAAGAAAAGGCCCATCCGGTCATATTCTCAGATAACCGAGATCGTGTGATATTTCATCACACGCCTTCTTGACTCGAGCTACCAAGTCGTCAAGTTCCTTTTTGCTGCGGTGTTGTCCGAGGGTCACGGCAATTCCCAAAGCCGCGATCACCTTTCGCGAGTAATCTCTGATTGGAGCCGCGATTCCGATCACTCCTTCCAACGCTTCCTGATGCTCCAACACATAGTTCTGCTTGCGGATTTCACCCAATCTGAGGCTGAAAGCGTCCTCATCGGTGATCGAGAAAGGTGTGTGCCCTTGCAAGGGGCTCTTCTTAAGAATCCGCCTAACCTCTTTCGAGTCGAGATCGGCCATCAAAACCATCCCGAGCATACCATAATGAAGGGGCCTTCTCCATCCGATGTCCGAAGAGATGCGGATCATGCCCTTTCCTTCCCGTTTGTCCACATACACGATCTCGTCATCCATCGCCGTTCCTAAAAGCACTGTCGCTCCCGTCTCGTTCTGCAGTCTACTCATAGGGTATGCCGCCGCATGACGAAGAGAGAGTGAAGAAAAGACAATGCCGCCCAGTTCAAAAAGACGCATCCCGAGCTGGTACTGTTTGGTGTTGGGATTTTGCCGGAGGAAACCCCGGTCCGCAAGATTTGAGATCAATCGTTTCGTTGTGGTTTTGTTCAGCCCGGTTTTCCTGACCAGATCGGAAAGGTTCATTTCCCTGTTCTGAAAGGAGAAGCAATCAAGAATGTCCAATGCTCTTTCCACAGACTGAACCTTGTATCGTCTGTTTTTTGCGCCGGTTGAATTCATCGTAGATCGGCTCTCCGCGTCTTCCTGTGGAGATGGGACGCCTTATCAATGAAAAGAAAAAAGCTGCAACCTTAATCAATCAGCCTTAAGCGCGCTGGCTCTGTCGCTTCTGATCCGACCGGGCTAGTTCTGTGAGGCCCCCTTTGCCGAACTTGTTAATTTTGACTCCACCTGAAAGCCGTGGGAAGTCGCTCATGATGCAGAGTTCATCCGGCAACTTGTAGGATGCGACTTTTTCCTTCAGAAACGCCCTGAGTTCTGAAAGCTTAATCTGCTGGCCTGATTTCGGCACAACGCATGCGCAGATACTCTCCCCCAGCACTGGGTTGGGTGTGGCGACCACACACACTTCGCTGATTCCAGGATGCTCGATCAGCATGGATTCCAGCTCGTAGGCATAGATTTTGAGACCACCCCGGTTGATGAGATCCTTTGTACGGCCGTAGATCTTGAAAAAACCGTTTTTCTCCCTGGACACCAGATCACCCATAAACAGCCAACCATCGCGTATTTGTCGCGATGTCTCCTCCGGGTTCCGCCAGTAGCCCTTCATGACATGCCAGCCCCTTAGGGTTAATTCCCCTATCTCTCCTTCGGGAACCTCTTTTCCCGTGGCCTGGTCGACAACTTTTATCTCTGTGTCTTCAATGGCCTGTCCGATGAAACGCTCTCGAATTTCAAGGGGTGAAGGATAAGGACACATGATCCCGACCCCGGGACCGACCTCTGATGCTCCCCAGAAGGAACAGACATAAACATTCATTTCTTCCTGAATGCGACTGATCAGGCCTTCCGGCGCGATCTGACCGGCGATCAGTCCGGCCCGCAGCGAACTCAAATCGTAGGAACTCCTTTCAGGACGGTTAAGCTCCAAGAGGTAGTGAGCGGGTGCAGCCAATTGGAGGGTAACCTTTTCATCCTGAATGATCCGGAAGGCTTCTCTTACGTCAAATTTCTCCATGAGGATCACGGTGGACAGGAGCAGGAGAGGCTGGATGAGGATAGCGCCGCACCCATAGGAGTGCATCATGGGCAGGAAACCTATAAAAACGTCTTCCCTTTTAGCGCCCACTCCAAGGGCATACTGCCACCCGGCCCGAACGGCTTGGGTGTGGGTGATCATGGCACCCTTCGGTCTCCCCGTGGTTCCCGAGGTATAGATCAGCATGGAGAGGTCTTCCTGAATGTCAATGGATGCTGGGGAAAATCTCTTTCCACGTCCCCGTTTGAGGAGTTCATCAAAGGATATTAGACCCTTTCCTTGCCCTCTTCCAACAACGATGACCCATTCCAGTGCTGGAAGTGTATCCCTCATCTCGCTGATTGCCTGGAGATAATCGTAGCCTTCCCATTCCTGAAAAATGAAGACCCCTCTGGCGCCGCTGTTGTCCAAAATGAATTGGGCTTCCGATTTCCGATAATTGGGATTGACCCATGCCACGATAACGCCTAACTTTTGAAGTGCAAAAAATGCGACCACAAGCTCGATGGAGTTTTTCATGTAAATGGCGACCCTATCCCCCTTCTTATAACCAATCTCCTGGAGGCCCGCAGCCAGGTCATCGATCAGGAGATTCAATTCCCTGTAAGTAAGCCGGCGTTCACCGCCTACTACGGCTATCTTGTCGGGCATAAGTTCAGCTCCCCTTTCCGGAATTTTACCGGTAGGGATTTCTTTATAAAAACTCATAGAAGGGACCTCCCAGTTTTAAATTCTACAATATAGTTTCATATTGTGAAACTTTATTTTATCTTGACCTTTACTACGAAACCTCCGCCCTGTCAATGCCAATTTTTCATTTTCAAAAACAACAATCGGCTTGTAAAAAGATGGTACCCGGCTTTGTTTTCACGGTTCGATCCCACATACTGATTCTAACATCAAATAGTTACCCCGGTTCTTACCCGTTTGCAACATGGGATGAGAAGAGGAATGAAACTACTCACCAAAACATCAAATATGGAGGCGCAAAAATTTTCTTGACACATCCAGAAAATACGTGTTACAAAGTCTCTAATAAAATTTAGTTTTATATCATGAAACTTCGTAACCAGTTCCGCTGAAAGTTGAGAGCCATGGGGCTGATTTAAAACGTCATTTCATGGATGAGCCCAGCACCGACCAATCTGAAAGGAGGATGAATGATGGCCCGGGAAGTCATTAAATCTGACTGTATATTATGCATCAACAGTTGCGGTATCGAAGCAATTGTTGAAGACGGCAAGTTGGTGAAAGTAGAAGGAATGAAGGAACACCCTATCAGCGACGGGGTTATTTGCCCGAGAGGCGCAGCGCTTCCTGAATGGGTCTATTCGCCCGACAGGCTTCAATACCCGATGAAAAAGGACGGCACGGGCTGGGAGAGGATCTCCTGGGATGAAGCCCTCGACACGACTGCGAAAAAGCTTCAGGAAATTAAGGATAAATACGGTGCCAAAGCTCTCGCCGTCTACACCGGCTCATTGGGAACGGAGAATATTGAGTTGGCGGCTTTTGCTCAGCGTTTTCGAGGCGTATACGGAACACCCAACCTTTTATCGGTTGAAGGCAATTGCTTCCGTTCCCGCATCATGGCACGTCAGATGACGTTCGGCGGTTATCCGATTGAAGAACCCTGGAATTCCAAATGTATCCTTGTCTTCGGCACAAACGTGGACAACTCCAAGGTCACCGTGGGCGCCAAGATTTATAAAGCCCTGGATGAGGGCAACATGAAACAGGTGATTGTGGTCGACCCCAAACGCATTCCGTTGGCGGATCGGGGAATCCATATCAAGATTCGACCGGGAACGGACACTGCCCTCTGTCTTGGGATGTTAAATGTGATCATCTCCGAAGGGCTCGAGGACAAGGAGTTTATCGAGAAATATACCATAGGTTTCGACAAGCTCAGAGAGCATGTTAAAGAGTATCCGCCTGAGAAAGTATCAGAGATTACATGGGTCCCTGCGGAGGATATTGTAAAAATCGCCCGCATCTTTGCCACCACCAAACCAGCCTCGATCGTTCCGGGAACCTGCTCCATAGACCAGCATATCAATGGCTTCCAGGGCAATCGCATACATGCCATCATGCAAGCGGTGACAGGCAACGTGGACGTGCCCGGCGGATGGGTCTCCATCCCCTTTATCCGCCTGGGCGACCTCAGGCTTACAGAGATCAGCGATCCCATCGGCACCAAGCAACATCCACTGTTCAGGCGTTTCTGGGGCCGGACCTCTCCCTATGGGCAGCAGATGCTTTTTGCAGACGCCGTTTTGAAGGGAGATCCCTATCCCATCAAGGGATTGGTTTGTACAGGAGGAAACCCCGCCGTGACCCTTCCCGACTCACCCCGAATCAGGGAGGCTATGAAGGCTTTGGATTTTGTGATGGTAGCTGACTTGTTTATGACAGACACGGCCAAACTCGCTGACATTGTGCTTCCCGCCTGTTCCTTTCTTGAAAAGAGCGGCGTCGGATATGTTTATGGTGTCACGAATTGCATCCCCTATGCCATGCTTAGAAAACAAGTGATAAAGCCCATCGGTGAGAGCTGGCCGGATTGGAAAATCTGGACGGAACTGGGCAAGAGAATGGGATATGGAGAGTACTTCCCATGGGAAAAAGAAGAGGAGATCATTGATTTCTTCCTCGGCCCCAGCGGTTTGACCCGGGAACAATTGACCAAGGAACATCCCGAAGGGGCCTATTATGCCAAAAAGAAATATATCCAAGGCAGATACAGCACCCCTTCAAAGAAGATTGAACTCTATTCACAGACGCTTGCTGAAAACGGTTACGATCCCATCCCCCGTCATGTGGAGCCGAGTAAAAGTCCGATCAGCTCTCCGGAACTATACAAAAAGTATCCGGTGATTTTGACAACCGGCAGCCGGATTCCCGAGTACACCCACTCGCAGTTGAGGGGAATTCCAACATTGGAGAAAAGAGCACCTGAGCCCCTAGCGGAGATCCACCCGGAGACGGCAAAAAAGTACGGCATTTCCGACAATGATATGATAACGGTTGAAACAGTGAAGGGGAAAATCCACATCAAGGCCCGGACTACGGAAGACCTGTTGCCCGGAATAGTCAGCATCCCTCACGGATGGGCGAATGCTAATGCTAATGAACTGACCGAACTGGAGCCTCGAGATCCGGTCACCGGCTACACGGAAATGAAGGCCCTGCTTTGCAGGATCGGTAAGGCGGAACCTGTCAGCAAGGCTGCATAAGTCCAAATTGTTTTGAACTCACAAAAACCCGCCCGGCCTCTGGCTCCGGCGGGTTTTTGTGCGGAAAAGAGCGAGAGTTTGGAGGAGCTATGTCACAAGGCATCACACTGGCAAAAGCATCCTTTTCAAAGGATTTCGCGGAGCATCTAACCGACTACTACCGATTTGCCGATCCTGACGGGCGTTATGGAGAGAGCAAACTCCATCAGTGGCAGGCCTACGGAGGCGTAGTCCTTTACAAAGCAAAAAAGGAATCCAGGCCCGTCGGATGGGTCGTCTACAGGCCTGAAACCAGCGCTGTTGAAGAGATCATCCTTCAAAAGGATGAGGTGGCAGGGGAAGGGCTGGAAGGGGCCATCGTGGATGCCCTCATCGATGGGGAAAGCCTCGTATCCGCTGAAATCCTCAAGGAAGATATGGGAAAATACCGCTGGATGATCGAGTACGGTTTTCGACCGACACGTTTTTTCAACAAGGATGGGTCGGCCCTGGTTAAGATGGATTTAAGCATCGCGGTGTATCTCCGAAAGGTCAAGGGTAAGCCGCCTGCCAAAACCTACCCGAATGAGGAGAAGGTGGTCGTGGAAAAGGTCCCGCCCACGAGAAGCGGTGAAGAGCTTAAAGCTTCGCTCCTGAGTATCTTTGATTCCCTTGGCGGAATGGACAAATTCGTGAAAAAGGGTCAGAACGTGGTCATCAAGCCCAATGTGGTGGCCGACCACGGCCTTAGGGACGGTCTATACCAGGGCGGTGTCGTGACCGACATAGGGCTTGTGAGGGCACTGATAGAACTCCTGCTTCCGGTAGCAGGGAAGGTGACGGTGGCCGAAGGCGCATCCATCAACCGGGCCGATACGGAAAAGCTATTTGCCCATTACGGGTACGATCGGTTGACGGAAATCGATTCCAAAAGAGTTGCGCTTGTGGACCTCAACACGGACAGTTTGATTAGAAAAAGGGTCCCTAACGGGAAAAGGATGCTCTCACGAGAGATTCCGGTCACCTTG
>JAFGDM010000232.1 GCA_016932115.1 Deltaproteobacteria bacterium
AAAAGCAAATGGATCAGTACGTCCACATCATGAGAAAATACTCTTGCCGCGCCATCGCCCCTGGGCGGAACATCCGCTTCCCCTATCCAAATCCGCTCAATCCTTCTCCAAACCAGCTTTCGACACAGCATTGCAAAGACCAGCCCCGTACCTTGAGACAAGCAAAACAGCTCTTACAAAACCCATATACTTCGTTCACACTCCGTGGTGCGCGAAGCGGCTGAGCTCTTCATCGCTTTATCCATCATCCCCTCACTCCACATTGCCCACCCTAGGCGCACAGCCCGCAGCTCATCCCATGCCATCTCACTGACCGCCTGTGGGACGATGGATAAAACACTAATTAGTAACCTCTTGTTAGAAAGACCAGGACTCTGCTTTCCACTTAGATACGAAGGGGCGCCCGGTAACCTGAGCAAAGAGCCGGAATTTCCAGAGCGGTCAGGCTGCCAGGTTTTGTAGGGTAGTCTTTACTCAAGCTCACCCCATTTTTTCGCTTGTTTGCAACTCGTACAGAAAAGCCATCACTTTTTTAGTTCAAAACTCCCTGGGAAGTATTTCCGGTCAACAGTTAAAATCTCAAAGCGAGGGATAAGATCGAAGAGTGCAAATAAGGTGGCCAAAATTGCTATCGCCAACCTGACCGATAAGATATCAGCCTTTATCCCGGCCAGTTCGTAGGATGCAACCTATGAAAGGTGAGAAAAGAAAAGGTACTCCGCCGACCCCTGCGTGGAAATCCATCCGAAGGATGTATTCAGCCCGAAGCCCGGGTCACCGTTCCTTTAAAAAAATGCAGGCTCAGGGCAAGGGCTGCAGGAGGTTTTGCAACGGATCAGGCCCGACGGGTCAAACTCTCAGACACTAGTCCCTCCTGCATACCCGGCGACCGAACTTTTTCAGGTAACTTTTCTCTTGACTTAATATAAATATATATTGATATGTTAATGCAACCAACCAGTAGGTGAACGACGATTTCTCCCAAAGTCGGACCTCCTGGCGTTGATGAATCGGCTGCGTGCGATAAGAGGAATATCTTTTGGCGGCGTACTGTGAAAGATGGGATCTGAACGGAGCCGGAAGGATCCCCAAGAGAGAAGGGGAACGTTTGAAGCGAAGAAGCTGCACCTCGGAAATAATGCTTGATGCGGAGCTCTCTTCTGCAGCCTCTTTGTCGAAATGTCTGTCGGACGAGAACCGGCTGAGGATTTTACTGTCCTTGAAGAACGGAAAAAAGTCCGTTTCCCAGATTGTGGAAGAGCTCCATCTTTCCCAGCCCCTTGTTTCACACCATTTAAAGGAATTGAAGCGATTCCTTCTCGTAAAGATCGAGAGAAATGGTCCTTTCATTTACTATGAGATAACGGATGGGAAAGTAATCGATATTGTGACGGCCCTGGCAGGATTGGCAAAGGACCTGCTGGCTGGCAGGAAATCGTTTTGAACCGCGCAGAGGGGATGATGGGCAAAAAGACCATTCAGCAAATCACTGAGGCTATGTCTCCTGAAACGGCACTAAAAGAACTGGCCAAAGCGGCCAGGAATCTGCTCACCTTCTTGGACGAAAAAGCGCGTTTGGACTTTGTGAAGAACCTGGTCGACGATGCTGAAACAGACAAGGTGGCCAGCCTGGTTCACCTCTGACTGGCCGAGTGCATGGGCGAAGGTGTCGACCCGACCCGGATGTGCCAAAGCCTGATGGATAAGGTTGCCCAGTCAAAGCAACTTTCCGCCATCACCGACCCGGAGCTTCTTGTCCTCTTCGAAGATTGGCTTGAGGAAATGGAAGCAGAAGCCCTGAATCTCTTTAAAGCGAGTGGCACTCTTACCGAGAAGGCTCTCGCCGAAGGTCTCGGGCTTTCGACCAGGGGAGCGAGTTTCCTGCTTTCAAAGCTCGAAAGAGAAGGCAGATTGATAGGACCATAGAACTTGGAGGGATTATGAAAAGTATCACGATAATTTTGGGATCTCCGCCTTACAGCGGCCAAAACGTGGACACTGTGCTCGGGACCGCCGAAGCCGCATTGGAAAAAGGGCACAAAGTCACAATCGTAGGATCCGGAGACGGCACCTACGGTTTTTTGAAAGGACAAAGGGCATCAGGAGCCCCAAATTCCGAAAAGGGGTTCGCCGCTCTCATTGCAAAGGGGGCCATGGTCGATCTCTGAGGGACCTGCTTCAGCTTCCGCGGTCTGCGGAAAGAGCAATTCATCGAGGGCGCAACACCGGGAACCCTCAAAAGCCTTTTTCAAATTTTGGAAGAAACGGACATCGTGCTCAGCGTTGGTCCATAAAAGGAGGATCTCATGAACAACAAGGATATCCTGATTGTTGTGCGCCACGGCCCCTATGGCGGATTCCAGGCCGCCGAGGGGTTGCGGCATGCCAACGGAGCCCTTTCCCTGGGGTTTCGGCCCATTGTCGTTTTAATTGATGACGGGGTGTACCTGGCTAAAGCCGATCAGAAGCCCGGAGGGAGCCAATGGCTTTCCCTGGGTGACACCCTGGAGGAAATCGTGGCCCGGGGCCTTTACGGGAATAAGGAGTCCCCGTCAGAGTTTTACGTTGAGAAAGAGTCCCTTTTGGAACGAGACATCAACCCGGAGGAGCTGGTTGAAGACCTGGAACTCATCGATCATCAAAGAGTTTCGGAACTCATGGCTTTAAACCGCCTCCAACTGCTATTCTAGGAGTGCACCCATGAAAATAGCCCTTGTTCTTAAAAGCGGGCCGGGTACGAACGAAGCCGACCGCGCGTTGCAAACGGCCACTGACATGGTAGACCAGGGCCACACCGTAAGCCTCTATCTGATGCAAGAAGCCGTGCGTTTTTGCCGTGCTCCCATGAAGCGTAATAACTCCATAGGGCTTAAGGAATTAATGGACAAGAAGCTCGAAATTCATGTCCTGACCCATGATGCCGAGCTTCGGGGTATTGATCTGGCCGCGCACGGGCAGGCCATTGTGAAAGGATCTTACGATTACTTGATCGCCCTCTTGGAATCTTGCGACCGGGTCGTGGGCATTCTGTAACTTTTTTTCGCCACCAATGGGTTATCACAACGACCGCGGGCAGGGTATGCGGCAACGCAAAGCCTTCATAAACTCAAGCGGCCGGGGGCGTATCCTTTCTAAGGATGAATAAAAGGAGGAAATCACTGTGCCGGTTAAAATCGCAATCCTAGGTGCCGGACCCGGAGGATATGTTGCCGCCGTCAGGGCGGCGCAGCTTGGTGCCGACGTCACCCTGATAGAGCAAGAAAACGTAGGAGGCACCTGCCTGAATTGGGGATGCATTCCTTCCAAGGTGTTGATCACGACCGCGGAGCTGCTGGAGAAAATGAGAAAAGCCGATGCTTTCGGGATTGCCGTTAAGGGAACCATCCATACCAATGTGCCGAGGCTGATGCAACGAAAAAACAAGATCATTCAGGACCAGAGCAAAGGCATTCTCGATTTATTGAAACATCATCGTGTTCACTACCTTAAGGGAACCGGGTACATCAAAGGAAGGGGCCTGGCTGCGGTTCGGCTGCCTGAAGGGCCGGAGCAGGACGTGCCCTGGGACAAACTCATTTTAGCGACAGGCACCAGGCCCTTCCATCTGCCGGGCATACCCTTTGACGGAAAGAAGATCCTTTCCAGTAACCATGCCTTCGACCTGCAGGAGGTGCCCGAGTCCATATTGATTGTCGGCGGCGGTGTCATCGGGTGTGAGTTTGCATTTCTTTTTTCATCGCTCGGGTCTAGAGTCATTCTTGTCGAAGCCTTGTCCCGCCTGCTGCCTCTGCCGTCCGTAGATGAGGACTGCTCAAAGGTCCTTCACCGGGAAATGAAAAAACGAAAAATCCAATTCATCGTCAACCACACGCTGGAAAGAATCCATGACGCAGAGGGTAAGGTGCATGTGACCATCGCCCCTTCACCCTTTTGGGAAAACCCTGTGGAGAAGCTCAGCGAACCCTTGTCCGAGACGGTGGATAAAATACTGGTCTGCGTCGGCCGTATCCCCAACAGCACAGGCATGGAAGGGTTTGACCGCTTGGGCGTGGAGGTAGACCATAAAGGGTGGGTGACAGCCAACCAGAGGATGGAAACCAGCGCCCCTAATGTATATGCCATCGGAGATCTTTTGGGGCCTTCCAAAATGATGCTGGCCCACGTAGCTTCCACCGAAGGCGCGATAGCCGCGGAAAATTCGATGGGAGGAGAACGCGACATGGATTACAGCGCCGTGCCGAGCGCCATCTTCACCTCGCCCGAAATTGCCAATGTCGGCCTGACCCAAGCCCAGGCCCTGGAGCACGGCTACGATGTCCGCTCGGACACCGTGCTTTTCAGGTCCCTGGGCAAGGCCCAAGTCATCGGAGATATTGCCGGTGAGGCCAAGATCGTTTCAGAAAAAGACAGCGGCAGGATCCTCGGGATTCATCTTATCGGCCCCCACGCCACCGATCTGATCGCTGAAGCCACATTGGCCGTTCGAATGAGAGCCACGACTCAGGACCTGGCGAACACGATCCATGCCCATCCAACCCTGGCGGAAATCATGCTGGAAACCTCCTTAAAAGCGCTCGACCGACCCCTTCACGGTTAGTATGGATATACTCCCTGAATCCGAATTGCCCGCACGCGGGCAGCGCTTTGCGAAGATTTAGATTTCCCTGTCCCCAGGAGGAAAACAAGCAATGTGAACCATCTTCACCACCAGGCTCATGATGGAGAGACTATTTACAATGCCATGGAAATACCGGATGTGGGCGTTGAAAAGGGCCATGAAGTAAGCCTTTTCATGCCGGGGAAGGGGGAGCCCATGCCTGCGCCAGGAGCATATAGAATGAATAAATATCAAGAGATTATGGAAGCAAGAAAATTGCTGCGTCTGCGCGAATCAGCGACAATGGAAGAAATTAAGTCAAATTATAGAACCCTTCTCTCTGAATGGCACCCTGACAAATGCCTCGAAAATCAGGAGCGACGAAATGAAATGACGCGCAAGATCATTTCAGCGTATAAAATAATCATGCATTACTGTCAGCACTATCAGTATTCTTTTTCCGAAGAAGCGGTAAAGAGACACTTATCGCCTGAAGAGTGGTGGTTTGAACATTTTGGAGGTGAAACCTTGTACTGAAATGGTATGAAGCCAAAATAGCGAAGGGCGGGCTTGAAAAACACGGATTGCAAGGTCGTCGTAGCCTGCTTTCAGCCACTTCCCTTGTGGAGTTTTAGTAATGACCAAGGTCGATTCCTTTGACAAGAATGTGGAGAAGTACGAATCCTGGTTTGAGCGCAACAGCCTGGCGTACGAATCGGAACTCGAGGCTGTTAAGGCGTTGTTTCCCGAGCATGGAAAAGGGTTGGAAATCGGGGTGGGCACAGGCCTTTTTGCTGCTCCCCTTGGTGTACGTTTCGGCCTGGACCCATCGAAGAACATGAGCCAAGTCGCTATGAAGGGGGGGGTCAAAGTGATCTTAGGGACAGGTGAAAACCTGCCGTGCAAAGATGGGAGCTTTGACATTGTCCTCATGGTCACCACTGTCTGTTTTTTGGATGACGTAGTTCGCACGCTGAATGAGGCGCATCGTGTGCTCAAAAATAGCGGATACATAGTAATCGGCTTCATAGATCGTGAAAGCTTTCTTGGCAGAATTTATGAAATCCGGAAAATGGACAACCTCTTTTATAAGGACGCCACATTCTTATCCATAAAGGAAGTCATTTCTTATTTGAAGCAGGCTGGTTTTAGGGATTTTCTTTTCCGTCAAACCATTTTTGGAAACACGGCTGAAATGAAAGGACCGGACCCGGTAAAACCGGGCTACGGAGAGGGTTCGTTTGTCGTTGTACGGGGGAAGAAGTTGCACTAACCGACAACTCCCCCGAGCAGGCAGGCGGCATGCTCATCGAAGGACGTTATTACACTTTGAACCTCCCGTGAAGGGATAGATTGCAACGGTTGCTAATTGTTAAGATTCTTATCACTATTTTTGTATGGGGGTTGCCTGCCCTTATCGGACCTTTGTCTCTCCTCCGTATTTTGGGACTACCAACTCCCGAAGACCCTGATTACCTGAGGCTTTTCGGTGGAGCTGTTACTGCGTGGGGAGTTGCCCATTGGTTCGCATATAAAGGTCCCTTCCATAACGTGGCTAGTCTTAAAGCCGGCCTCATAGATAACGCATTGCCGGCGTTAGCCATTTTTTTCTTGACGCTCATGGGGAAGATATCCAGCGTTTTCCTCCGGCTATAAGGTTTTCTCACTGGATTTTTCTTACCATTACTCCTGCTACTAATGCCCAGAGAAGAAAGAGATCTAAAGGGCTAGCACCCGACTTCAATTGCTCCGCCGTATCTGTTTAAAGCGAGGTTATGACTCGTGCCCGTAAGCTATTGCTTTTGACGCTCTTTCAATAGTAATCCACCGGCCGGTATTGCTCATAGACCTTCACCCTGCTCTCGTCCTTGGTTCTCCACTCCCCATAGTAAACCCGGTCTTTCCACGGGTGCTCTTTCCTATGCTTTTGCTCATCTGGAATGTAAAGTTTCTCCCAGATCAACTGACCCGGAAGGAATTCGACGTATGGACCTCTTCCGCCGATAACGATCCTCGTGTATCCGGTCGCAACAGCAGGCCGGTCTTGATCTCAAAACGGGTGTGCTCATTGCCTTCGACGGTAAGGCGCAGACGGTCATGATAATCGGTGGCTATGCTTCAGGGTTTTCCTGACCTTTCTGTTGGGATGGTGCTGTTTCTATCACATCTTCACCCATTCCGAAAATCTCATTTTGGCAAGATCTTGAAAACCGAATAGCAGAGCAAGGGCCGGAGAAAGTTCAGAGCGTGTAACTCACCCTGAGCAGTGGTGCCGTGAGGGAAACGGCGGGAAGATCCTCGATGCCCACAAACCCGAAATCCGATGTAAAGTCAAGGAGAAATCGCACTTGGAAATCCGCGAGGCCGAGGCGTTGCGCCTCCCGCATCAGCGGCGTGACGTCGATCGACACGAAAGTTTCCTGATCCGAGGCAAAGAGATCAAACGATACGGAAAGTAAGGGAGGCGAGTTGAAATCCTCTGCCCGCAGCCAGTATACAGAATAAATGACGAGGTCGAGCAGAGTGGGGACAATGGGAGCGAAACTGACCTCGTTAATGAAGATTTCCAGTTTCGCGGAAACGATCCTTGCGGCAGCCGGTACAACGTCGAAACCGGTCGAACCGTCAAGTGGAAAATCCAGGAAAGCACGAAATTCCCGAAGATTGGGGTCGAGATCATCGATGCCGAAAAACAATGTGTCCGGCCCATGGCTGATGGTGAAATTCTGCTGGACAGAGTCAAAAGCGATATCCCCGTCCGCAGGCTGGTCGCTCAGGATATCGGCCACAAAAACAGGCCGCGGCGGTTCACTGCTGCTGCTGCAACTGACAAGGGCCATCACCATTATCAGTAAGAAGTAGAAATAAATCAGTTTCCGCATGGGGGCCTCCTGGATTTGATTCTAGCAAGAACTCATGAACGGTCAGATGAGGCGATAAGATTTGCCTCCTACCATATATCACGAACGCTGAACCCTGTAAATGGGGGCAGTCCCTTATTTGAGCGCTTTCAGACCCTCCCCCCGCAATTGGGATAAACGGAGTATCGGTGACCTTGACGCGGAACCCACAAACCATTATAGTCCAGCGCACTGAATCACGGCAAAGGAGATAGTACATCATGAAGAATGTGGAAATGACCGTTGAGGGAAATATCCTGACAATCAAAGTGGACCTTTCAAAAGAGTTTGGACCATCTTCTTCGGGGAAAACGATCATTATTGCGTCTACCGAGGGAAATGTGAGCATTCCAAGTGAAGAGGAGAAAAAAATCGGTCTGAACGTTTACCGAAAGAAGTGAAAGAAGGACACTTGAAACATTTGCATCCGGCTGTTTTCTGTCACTCTTTGTCTCTGGGATCTCGAAAAACCTGCCGTTGAGGAGCAATTCTCATCTCTTGCACGCTAGCAATCGCACCCCCCCTGAAAACACAATGTGCAAAAAAGACCGTCCTGATCGCCCTCATCGTCCAAGTGGGCAAACTCAATGATGTTTCGCAGGACGATAAGTCGCAACATGGGCTTTCCGACGCAGGAGGATTTGCCAATGCAGATTACGACGGGAGAGACAACGTAGAAGTCTGTTTAGAACGGATCTTCACCTCTTAGCTATTAGCTAAAATGCTGTAATTAGGATATATTATTGATATTTTGGGTCATAAGTGTAGTCACTAATTTGTTTGCATACGTATGATTTTTTGCTTGACAA
>JAFGDM010000033.1 GCA_016932115.1 Deltaproteobacteria bacterium
CCGCGCCCGGCTCTGCTTCCTATCTTCTGGAGCGACCGGAAGGGCTGACGGAAAGAATGAGGGATATCAAGATGATTCTGGAAGACACTCGACTCAGCCCTGAGGAGCGGTTGTTGGCCCAGGATCTTTTTAAAACCTACAAGGCTTTCGAAAAGGCTTCTCTCAACCATTTCGACAAAGAAACTAGGGACTTCGTCCAATCTCTCTTATCTAACCTCATCCATTTGGACACCTTATATTTCAGTTCTCTTTCTTCAAAAAAGGCAGAGCCGGCCCTTAGCATGAGCTCCTTTCCAAGCAAAAGAAAAAAAATTATGGACAGATATTTTTCCGAAGATTATCAGGCCGTCATCAACGATGTTGCAGAGATCGAAAACACCTTGGGTACTGATTCGTTGACCCCGGAAATCAGTCTTGTTTATGCCTTATCTTTGGCCAAGCAAGGAATGATTCAGGACGCTATGAGGGTTGGTACGAGAATCAGTGATGATCTGCAAATGACACCCGGTGTTATTGAACTCCGGGCAAAAATGGTGGAGTGGCAACTGAGTGTCGGGGACAAGAAAGGAGCTGTTCACAGTTACGAAAAGCTTGTGGATAGCCTTCATGAAAAAGAGGCGTTCCTCATGACGGCGGAGAAAAATATTTACGGTCGATCGCGGACCAAAGCTTTTGTTAAGGACAAAGAGGAACCGCCCTTACCTACCGACCTTGCGAAAGAACCGCCTTCGCTCCAACAGGTTCTTCAACAGGTTGACGCGCTGGTGAAAAGAAACGATTTTGACGGCGCCAAACTTATTCTTTTACGCCACGCTATACGTCTTCAGGAAGGACCGGAAGCCGATCGCGTGGACCAAGCTATGAAGTCCGTTGAACTGGCCGAAGAAAAATTCCGGGAACAAGAGCAGTCGGATGTCTTTCAAAAACGAGAAACCCTTGAGCTTGCCGCAGGGCTTATCGAGCAGGAGAAGTATGAAGAGGCAATCATGCAAATCGAGAGCGTGATGTGGGGTGAAGTGTTAGGTTTGGAAGCAAAGCAACTAGAGAATCTCGCAGTGGAAAAAATCATTAAGCGGGAAAGAAATGAAGCGGCCAAACTATTTCTAATGGCGAAAAATTCCCGGGATCATTCAAAAAAGGAAGGCTACCTGATTGCCTCTCGCAATATTTTAAAGACATTACTTGAAAAGTATCCATCAACACCCTTATATCAAACAATAAATAACAACCTGGAAAAAATAGACGAAGAGCTTTCCAAGGTTAAGAAAAGCTCATAGCGCGAGGACTGCCGTAGTGTTCATCCCCACAAAGGCGTCATCAGAGTGTAAATTTGCCGTTTTCATAAAGAATCAGCTTTTTGCCTGATTCCAGGCGGGCGGTGACCCTTTTTTCTTCAGTGTTCACAAGATCCCAGTGAATGGCGGAGTCGTTCAGACCAAGCCTTTCCTTGATCTTCTTGTTCAACCCGGCAGGGTCGCCGTCAAAGGTTTCGGAATATGAAGATCCGAGCGCCAGATGGCAATTGCCGTAAGGGCCCCCGTAGTTCTCATCATAGAGGGTGCTGGCCATAAAGCGGTCGATTCGTGAAAAGCGTCTGTCCGTCAGGGAAAATTCGCCTACTCTTCCTGCCCCTTGATCCAGGTTGACTTGCTTTTTGAGAAACGCCTCCCCCTTTTCCGCCTCCATCTTGAAAACAGAGCCTTTCTCGAAATGCAGCTTCACACCCTCCACACGATTTCCGCTTCGAAAGGAGGGCTGGTCCGCAAAATAAACGCCTTCGGTCCCGCGCCAATCCGGCGACAGGAAAATCTCGAAACTGGGGATGTTGTGCCCTGTCATGCCTACCCACCTGCGCTTCACTCCGGGTGTGACGACCAGATCGGTGCTCTTCGATTCCACGTGGAGACTTTCCACCTTCAACCTGTTGAGCCGGGATTTGATATCCTTGGCCCGACGATGAATCTCCTTCCACTCCGCTACAGGGTCTTCCCTGTCCAAGTAACAGGCTTTAACCACCTGCTTTTCGTACTGATCCATGGTGAGGCCCGCCGTCTTAGCCGGTTCAGGGGTGGGAAAAAGGCAGAGCGTCCATCCGAAGCGACCTTTTTCCTCCCGCCTGTCCAGGATATCGCGCAAGGGTTTTCGGGCAACAGCCGCTTTGCCGATTTTTTTCGGGTCCACCTCCACGAGATGAGTGAGGGATTCAGGGCCGTTCAAATACACGGCTCCGTGCAAGACGCGGTAAAACTCTCTGTCTCCCGGGGGCTGAAAGACCAACTGCTTCTCTCCCGCTCTATCGTAGAAATTTTTCTCCATGGAGGGAGACAAGCCTCCCCTCGGCACCGGGTTCATACCTCGGTCCAGAATTCTCGCCTGCAGGGCCTCAGCCACCTTGAGGGCTGCATAGTCATAGCGAATCATTATAATGTCATTCTTCATATAGCGTTTTTTTCTAGCCGTATATAGCGCCCAAAGCAAAACGTCCGCGTATTTCTCGATCTGTTTTTCCGTTAACATCTTGTCATCCCCGCACTCGGTAACTCAGTCTGCTTCCATAGGATTAACAGAACCAGGCGATTCTTCCTCCCTATACTGCTCGAAGATTCTGACATGTCGATTTTCCTCTTCTATAATGGCGCCGAGTTGATTAAATGTCTCCTTGTCCGTGACAAAGGAGCGTATCATTTCATAGAAAAGAATGGTGTCTTTTTCGAATTCAATCGCGGTCCGGCGAAGTTGCTCGATAGTCTTGATCCCCGAGATATCCGCTTCAATGAGTGAAAAAGTCTGGGACCCAAGAACTTCCCGAAGCATTTCCCTGCCTACGGCCTCAACCCGAGGGTCGCCTTCATCTCGAGGCGCACCCTTTTTCAGTTTGACAAAAAAATCCACATGCCTCTCCTCTTCCTCCACAAGCATTTTCAGCATGGAAACGAGGGGGGCACTCCAGGATTGCTTGAGCGCGTCGCGATAAAAGTTCTCACCGTTTCTTTCAATCTGAATCCCCAGATCGCATATCTCTCTCAGCGTAAACATCTCCTTTCCCTCCAGGGCCGGCACGCATCTCGGAAATTGTCATGACCCGAAAAGAATATAACAAACACGCTCGCCTTTGCAAAAAGAAACTGCCTTTCCAGTTCCCGTGTGGTTGACAACCATCAATGACCATTTATTTTTATTGATAGTTGGAGGTTTTGCGCCATGCTTCGAAAATTGATGGTAGGCCCTTATCAAACCAATTGTTATATTCTTGCTTGCAAAGAAACCGGCGAAGGGGTGGTTATAGATCCCGGGGATGAGATCAACCGCATCGCCGGAGAGATCTCTCAAAACGGGATACGCATAAAGAAGATCCTTATCACCCATGGCCATATCGATCACATCGGAGGCGTCGATGAATTGAAGAGGATCACCAGGGCGCCGGTTTTCATTCACCCATACGATGCTTCTGCACTGCGCATACCGCCTGACGGGAGCCTCCGGGAAGGGCAAAGCATCCAGGTAGGCACTTACACCCTTTCGGTCCTTCATACACCAGGCCACTCTCCGGGAGGAGTCTGTTTTCTGGCCCCGGGCGCCGTGTTTACGGGCGATACTCTTTTTGCCGGATCGATTGGCAGAACAGATTTCCCCGGAGGGAGCCATGAAAAGCTTCTGCAAGGAGTGAGGGAAAAGATCTTTCCCCTCGGGGATGACCTGAGGGTTTACCCGGGCCATGGGCCCGCGAGCACTATCGGGGTGGAGCGGCGGACAAATCCGTTTTTCCAACCCTATGAAAGCTAAAATCCTGGAAGGGGAAAACATGAAACAAGCAGCCTCTAATCAATTGATCGAAACGGCTGTGAGGCTCACGGCACAGGCAAGCAAAATCCTGATTTTCACAGGCGCAGGAATGAGTACGGAATCGGGCATTCCCGATTTCAGGAGTCCGGGCGGAATATGGAGCAAATACGATCCCTCGGATTTTCTCTATCAGCGCTTCATCTCAGATGAAAGAGCTCGAGAAAAATACTGGCAGATGAGTTCGGAATACTACGAGGTTATGAAAAAAGCGCTTCCCAATCCCGGACATCTTGCAATTAAGAAACTTGAGGATACGGGGAAGCTCTTAGCCCTGGTGACCCAAAACATAGACAACCTCCATCAGAGGGCCGGGAACTCCCCTGAAAAAATCATCGAAATCCACGGCACCGCTTTTTCCGTGTCCTGTCTTGGCTGTGGGAAAAAATACGAAAGGGATCTTATCGAGGATCGCCTCAGATCGGGAGTCAAGGTCCCCTATTGCGACGACTGCTCCGGCATCCTCAAACCCGAAACCATCTCCTTTGGCCAGGCCATGCCCCAGGACAAAGTGGAG
>JAFGDM010000233.1 GCA_016932115.1 Deltaproteobacteria bacterium
CGCCCGCCTCACCCGTTGCCCGAAGCATAACACGGCGATGTGGCTTCTTCGTTTTTGAGTTTTAAGAGGGACCCCCATGCTCACAGCCGCCGACTTCAGCATTTCAAACAGCTAAATTGTTACAAAAATTTTACTTAATTTCAGAGTATTAAAACAAGAGTTTCTTTATCGGTAATGGACGGAGCGCGGTAAAAGCCAAGGAAAAGAGAAAAAAATTTCCATTTGTTGGCACTTTATTACACACCCAACAATCAACGATCCCGTAAAAAGTCCGTAACAATTTAGCTGTTTGAAAAATAGGAAGCATCAGGCATGGGGGTCTCTCTTAAAACTGAAAAACGAAGAGAATGCCGGCGGCGCCGGACTCTTTGCCGGCCCGTGTGGGGCCTCACTTAATCTGCTCAAGGGAACGAATCAGGCCTTTTGCCGAAAGAGGGATTTCCACATCACCAAAAAGAATCTGTTCAGGATCGGATGCGGTCTGATAGTAAGCCCTGTTCAACCCAAAATCCGTTCCCATACCCGCCCCCTCCAGGGAGATGCCGGCAAAGAGCCCCTTGGCTCTTGAGTAGGAAAAAATGCCCCCCTTCAAAAGAATTTCCGAGGCTGCGGTCACTTGGGCGCCGTAAGGGCCTGCAGCCACCGCCGCGTCGGCACCCAGTTTGAATCCGGATTTGAGAAAAGCCTGCATGCTCTTCTCACCCATGACCACAAGGAGAAGGTCAGTCATCTGAACGCCGAATTGGATCCCTACACTGCCCGCGCCCATATAAACAAAGGCAGGCCCGCTCCACGTCCCATCACGGCGGGCCAGCACGACACCTTTCCCGTAAGCCCCACCTGCAATGAAACCCGCCTTAAAAAATTCCGGAATGATGGCTATGCCGGTGCACTTGCCGATAAGGTCTTTCGGAGGCGCGCTGTCCTGGCTTCGCATCATCTCCTCCAAAACAATTCGCGCCTTATCCACCAAAATATCAGCATCCTCTTTCGTTTGGGCATAAACAGTAAAGCTCCCCATAAAGAGGCCGACTGCGACACAAAAAACAAATGCCGGAATAATTCTCTTCATGTTTTTTCTCCTTTTCCTCACTGCTACCGAAGACAACCTGGAAGTGATCAATTTGAGAGTGTATCAATTCCGTCCGAAAGATCAATCCATTTTCAAAGGACGGCGGCTTTTCGGAAAAGCCTGTCGCTTCGCCCACAACTCAATTCTTTCAAAGGCTTCGTGGATTTCTTTTTCCGTGGCGCCGAAGGAAAAACGAATGTGGCCCTCGCCGGTGGGACCGAAGCCGTTGCCCGGCACACTAATGACCTTCGCGTCATAAAGCAGCTTGAGTGCCAGGTCGACGGAACCCACCCCGTGCATAAGAATCCTTGGGAATACGTAGTACGCCCCTTCCGGCTTTTGATAGGCAAAAAGGTCGGTAAGCCTGTCGAGATGCTCGCAGATGATGTTCCTTCTTGCATCCAGGGCTTCAACCAAGCGCCTCATAAATCTGTCCCCTTCTCCGTCCCTTCCATTTGTCTTCTTCAATGCCGTGAGCGCGGCATACTGAGAAATCGTAGGGGCACAGATGGCAAAGGCGTCGTGCACTTTCAAAACCTGCTCTATAAGACGGCCGGACGCGTACATGTACCCGACCCTCCAGCCCGTCATGCAATAGGCTTTGGAGAAACTATAGCAAGCAATGAGATTTTTCTTGAGCTCCGAAATCGACGTCAAACTGAAGTGACTCAAGCCGTCATAGACCAGAAAGTCATAGGCTTCATCCGCAATGACGAAAAGGTTTCTTTCCACCGCAATCTCCGCCAGGGCCCTGAGGTCCTCCGGGGAGAAAAGAGCACCCGTCGGATTCATGGGATGGCAGATCAAAATCGCCTTGGTCTTTGGGGTCATCGCTTTTTTGAATCCAGGCACATCCAGTCTCCATCCTTCCTCTTCAACGAGGGGCACGAAAACCGGAATCCCTTCCGCGAAAAGGATCTGCTCGATGTGAGAAGAGTAAGTCGGTGAAGGGAGAAGGACCTCATCCCCTCTTTCTATGACCGTGGCAAGGCCGGCCGCAAGGGCTTCCATGGCCCCGCAACTGATGAAAAGCTCCGTCTCAGGATCGACTACGATCCCCTTGGTTTCTCCAAGACGCTTCGCGACGGCTTCTTTAAGTTGCGGCAGTCCGGGCTGCAAAGAATACTTCCCGATCCAGTCTTCACTCCTCAGCGCTTCAATCACCCCCTCGGTGATAAATGAGGGGGTCGCAAAAGACGGGATTCCCTGCCCTAGAGAAATGCATCCCGGCACCTTGCTGGCAAGAACCGGCATCTGCTTGATGGCGGACACGCTGATCCTCGCCACCCTCCCGGCGATGCCCTCGGTGTTCTCCACGCGCCCCACCATGCGGTACACCGATCGCTCATTCATAATCGGGATCCTCCTTGCCGGTACAAAGACCGACCATTCCTGTCGCCCGGGAAAGGAACCCCAAAGCTCACATCCTCTTTAAAACCTGATTGGCCGCCGTAAGTAACGGGTCCCAGGTGGGGCCGAAGGGCGGAGCATAGGCCAGATCGGACTGGCTGAACTCTTCGACGGTCATTTTGGCTTGCAGTGCTACGGCAGCGGCATTGATCCTGTGGGCAACCCCTTCTTTCCCCACCATCTGAGCACCAAGGAGTCTCCCCGTTTTCCTGTCTCCTAGGATCTGGACCCGGATGCCGGTTGAGCCGGGATGACCATGGGCCCGGCTCCTGCTTTGGATAACGGCTTCCGCAGGCTCGTAACCGGCATCCTCCGCTTCTTTCACGCTCAGACCGGTTCGAGCAACCTGCACGTCGAATACTTTAAACACGGCAGTCCCCGCCACTCCTCGAAGCGCCACCTTGCCGCCGATGACATTGTCCGCCGCGGCCCAACCCGCCCTGTTGGCCCTGAGCGCCAGGGGTATCCACGTTTTTTTACCTGTGACCAGGTGATACGCATCCGCACAGTCCCCGGCCGCGTAAATGTCCCTGTCCGAAGTCATTAAAAAGCGATCAACGGCAACGGATTGACTCGGACCGAGCTCCAGCCCCGCTTTTTCCGCCAGTTCACTGCAAGGGCTGACACCCACTCCCAGAAAAACCGTTCCGCCGTCCAACTCCATATCCGCGCAGACTACCTTGAGCCCCTCTTTGCCTCCTTCGATGTATTTGATTTCGTGCCCCGGATAGACCGCCACGCCTTTAGTCTCGAGCTCCTCCAGTACCACTTGAGCGAGCTCACGGTGCATCCACGGGATGAAAACCGGTCCCGGTTTAACCATACCGACTTCAATCCCTCTGGAACGAAGCCCTTCGCACATCTCCAGGGCAATGTAACCCATGCCGATTATGACCGCTTTTTTCACCGGCCCCTCGACCAGGAACTTCTTGATCCGTCGCCCGTCCTCAAGGCTTTTTACGGCGAATACACCGGGTAGATGAACACCGGGTAGATCAGGCATGTTGGCCCTCGACCCCGTTGCGATCAAAAGCTTGTCGTAGGTGAACTCAAAGTCTTCACCTTCAAGCGTCGAACCCTTGCCCCCTTTTTCTTCAAGATCGAGTGCTTCGACCCGGTGCCCGGTCTTTAGATCAATGCCCTGCTTTTCCCTGAAAACCCGGGCCTGTCTGACCACAAGGTCTTCAATGTCGCTAGTCGCGTCCGCGACGTTATAAGGAATCCCTCAAGCACTGTAGGAAACGTCCCTGCTCTGCTCAAAAACAGTGACATTCAAATCCGGCTTGTTTCTCTTGGCCCTGCTTGCAGCGCTCATACCCGCCGCGTCCGCGCCGATAATCACGAATCTCATTTGGTTCCCTCCCTTGCAATAAGCTTCGAGCCATGCGCCCATATTGGATTTATTTGTTACGAAAGTAAACCCCTTATCCAGGATTCTTGCCGAGAAACTTTAATTTTCGTAACAATTCAGCCTGCCCATACTTGGTAAATTTTGCAGCACTTTACCTCTCTCACACAGCTCTGAGGATAATGCTCCTCTTTTCCCTAGAAAAGACCAGCCCGGGAGCCTAGGCCGCCCCGGGCGGCCCCGGAACGAGAAAAAGAGAGCCATGATACTCAGACTTTCATGAAACAGCCGACTCGTTACAAAAGTACCAGTTCATAGAAATGCTTTGAAACGCGTCGTCCTCGGTAAGGGCTTCTCCCGCATAGAACCCCAAGGCAGAGCACCAGGCCCTTTAGCTCAATTCGGCATGTTTAACCTTCCCCCGTGGTTGACATTCCAGAGTTCACTCTATAGGATTCGCTTAAATTTTCAATGAAGGAGGGTGCGATGGCCGGGTGGAACATTGATTTTTCGGACAAGGTCGCCTTGGTGACCGGCGGAAGTCGTGGCCTCGGAAAAGCGATCGCTTTTGCCATGGCTGAAAAGGGCGCCCGGGTTGCCATTTCAGGCCGCAAGCAGGAGAACCTGGACAAAGCGGCCGAAGAATTGAAAAAAGCGGGTTTCGACGTTTTGGCACGCACGGCCCACGCAGGAAAGGCCGATCACGTGGCGGCCTTAATCGCTGCGATTGAAGAGTTATACGGCAGGCTTGACATCCTCATCAACAACGTGGGGAGCAACATTCTCACCCCTTCCGTAGTCGAAGCGGATGAAGGGCTGTGGGACAAGCTCATGGAAACCAACCTTAAAGGCGCTTTTCTTGCCGCATCCTGCGCTTACCCTCTGATGAAAAAAACAGGGGGCGGAAAAATCATCAACATTTCCTCCATTGCAGCCCGAAAAGCCGCCCGGGGCATGGGCATCTATTGCGTCGCCAAAGCGGGTCTTGAGATGCTCACCAAGGTCCTGGCCGTTGAACTCGCTCAGGATGGAATCACCGTCAATGCAGTGGCGCCCTGCGTGGTTAAAACCCGGTTCAGTCAGCCTTTCTGGAGCAACGAAAGCCTTCTCAAGGAGATCGTCGCTTCGATTCCCATGGGCCGGATCGCCGAAACAACGGACGTGGTGGGGGCGGTTCTGTATCTTGCATCCGGTCTTTCCGATTTTGTTACCGGAGAAATCGTCAACGTGGACGGTGGGGCCATGGCATAGCGACGCCTCGAAAGACACTGTTCAAAAACACGGAATGATACTTAAGGACAACCTCCCGGAACTGATTCCGTTCCAGGAAAATCAATTTCCCTTGACTTCAGGCGGAAACTCTGGTATTTCTAAAAAAAAATGAATGATTATTCATTCATTAAGGTTTACAATCAAAAAGCATTTTAAAAAGCTCCACCGAGTTATCGATTCACTTTAACTCCCTCAAGGAGGTCTCCCATGCACAAGACAATCAAGAAGGCCGGGGTGGTAGGCGCAGGAGTAATGGGGGCGACCATTGCCGCTCAACTGGCGAATGTGGGCATCGAGACCCTTCTTCTCGACATTGTCCCCCCGCAAATGACCGAGGAGGACAAGAAAAAGGGGCTCACCCCGGAGAGCAGGAAGTTCAGGGATAAACTCGCCGCAAGCGGCATCCAAACCGCGTTAAAGTCCAAACCGGCCTCCTTCTATGTGCCGGAAAATTCAAAGCTCATCCGCATCGGCAACCTGGAAGACGACCTGGATTCTCTCAAGGAGGTGGACTGGATTATTGAAGTGGTGGTGGAAAGGCTGGACATTAAAAAGATCGTGTTCGAAAGGATAGATTCCGTCCTCGCGCCGGGAACGATCATAACATCCAACACGTCCGGCATTCCCGGCAAAGCCATGGTGGAAGGCCGCTCGGAGAACTTCCGCAAGCACTTCGCCATTACCCACTTTTTCAATCCTCCCCGCTACATGAAACTTCTGGAAATTGTCCCGGTCTCCGACACTCTTCCCGATGTCGTGAATACCCTTGCGGACTTCTGCGAGAGAGTGCTCGGCAAGGGGGTCGTCTATGCAAAGGACACCCCTAATTTCGTGGCGAACCGTATAGGGATCTTCAGCCTGCTCTCAGTCATCCGGAATATGATGGAGATGGAGCTGGCCATCGAGACGGTGGATGAATTGACCGGTCCGGTGGTAGGCAATCCCAAGAGCGCCACCTTCAGAACCTCGGACCTCGTGGGCATAGACACCCTGGTGCACGTGGCTAACAACGTTTACGAAGGCGCCACGGACGACGAGAAACGGGACATGTTCAAGGTTCCGGATTTCATCACCCGGATGGTCGAAAAAAAACTCCTCGGAGAAAAGTCCAAAAAGGGATTCTACAAGCGCGCCGACGAGGGAGGGAAAAAAGTCATCCTCTCCATCGATTACAAAACCCTCGATTACACTCCCCAGCAGAAGGCCAGATTCGCTTCCCTGGAAGCGGCGAAAAACATTTCCGGTACTGCGGGAAAAATAAAGTCCCTTTACTACTCGGAGGATCCGGCCGGGCGCTTTACCTTCAGGACCCTCTCTGAAACCCTGATCTACGCGGCCAACCGCATTCCCGAAATAGCCGATGACATCGTTAATCTGGACAACGCCATGAAATGGGGCTTTGCTCGGCGGTTGGGGCCCTTTGAAGTATGGGACGCCATAGGTCTCCCCAAATCTGTGGAAAAGATGCGAAAAGCCGGATATGTTATCCCGGCCTGGGTTGAAGAGATGCTCGACAGCAGCAAGACTTCCTTTTACAAGCGTGAGCTTGGTGCACAACAGTTCTATGACGCAGCATCAAAAGGCTACAAGCCCGTCCCCGTAAAACCTGGAATTATACTGCTTCCCGCCCTCAAAGACAGGAACAAACTAGTGGCAGAAAACAAGGGGGCTTCTCTCATCGATTTGGGCGACGGAGTGGCATGTCTTGAATTCCACACCAAGATGAACGCCTTCGGGGAAGATATCGTCGGCATGATCTACAAATCGGCGGACATTGTGAGCGAGCGGTTCGAGGGGCTTGTCGTCGCCAATCACGGAGACAACTTTTCGGCAGGCGCCAATCTCCCTATGATTCTTTTCACGGCTCAGGAAGAAGAGTGGGACGAACTGGAGTGGATGGTCAAGACCTTCCAGGACAGTTTTATGAGGCTAAAGTACCTGGATAAACCAGTCGTGGCCGCGCCCGCGGGTCTCGCTCTCGGTGGTGGTTGCGAGATCTGCCTGAGCTCGGACAGGGTCCGGTTTGCGGCCGAAACCTACATGGGACTCGTAGAGGTGGGCGTCGGTCTGATCCCTGCCGGAGGAGGCTCTAAGGAGATGATCATACGAAACACGGAGCACCTCTTCGAGGTACAGCCCGGAGGGGTATACGCCAAGCAGATCGAGCTGGTGCCTTTTGTAGCCAGGGCATTCGAGACGATTGCGCTTGCCAAGGTGGCCACGTCCGGCCCCGAAGCGGTTAAACTCGGATATTTAAGACCCACTGACAAAATGACCGTGAACCGGGATTTCCTTATCGAAGATGCGAAAAAGACAGTTCAAGCCCTGAACCTGGAAGGCTACACTCCTCCGCGGCCCTTGGACGAGATTCGCGTCGCAGGGGAAAACACCTTCGCAATCTTGAAAATGGCCATATGGACACTGAACCAACAGGGATATGCCACGGACCACGATGTGACGGTATCCGAAAAGGTCGCCTACGTGCTCTGCGGCGGCAGAGTCCAGGCCTACACCAAGGTCAGTGAGCAATACCTTCTGGACCTTGAAAGGGAGGCCTTCTGCAGTCTTGCAGGAGAGCCGAAAACCCAGGCCAGAATCCAGCATATGCTCACCACAGGCAAACCATTAAGGAACTGATGAACACTCACGTGCCCCGAGCCTTCTCAGCCGAGACGACAGGGAGCGACAAAAGGGAGGGACAAACATGAAAGAAGCCGTAATCGTTGCAGCCTGTAGGACGGCGGTAGGTCGAGCGCCCAGGGGCGCGCTCAAGGATACCCGTCCGGAGCACATGGGAACCACCGTCCTTGGTGAACTGGTTAAAAGGGCGGGCGACCTTGACCCAAACATCATTGATGACGTTATTATCGGCTGCACCTTTCCTGAAGCTACACAGGGGCTCAACCTGGGCCGCGTCTTGGTCATGTCCATGCACTGGCCCGACAGGATTCCCGGAATGACCGTGAACCGGTTTTGCTCCTCCGGCCTCCAGGCGATCGCCATCGGCGCGGAAAAGATCATGTGCGGGTACTCGGATGTGGTGTTCGCCGGCGGCGTGGAGAACATGAGCCAGATCCCCATGGGCGGAAGCATGATCTACCCCAACCCCGCCCTTGTGGACACAAGGCCCGGCGCCTTCACAGGTATGGGGCTTACCGCTGAAAATGTCGCGGACCGCCACAAGATCGGCAGAGAAGAACAGGACGAGTTCGGTGCAAGAAGCCAGCAAAGAGCCGAGGCTGCGCAAAAAGCGGGAAGGTTCAAAAGCCAGATCGTTCCTCTGGTTTTGAAGGAGCAGAAACAGCTCCCCAACGGCCGTTTCACTTTTGAGGAAAAAATCTTCGATACCGACGAGGGTGTGCGGCCTGGAACCACAAAGGAAATCCTTGCGACCCTCCGTCCTGCCTTCAAGCCCAAGGGCTCCGTGACCGCCGGGAACTCCTCCCAGACCAGTGACGGGGCGGCAGGGGTTGTTCTCATGTCCAAGGAAAAAGCCCGGGAACTGGGTCTCAAACCGATGGCCACCTTCAGGTACCACACCGCAGAAGGTTGCGAACCCGAATACATGGGCGTGGGGCCTGCGGTGGCCATTCCCAAGGTTCTCAAACTCGCGGGCATGACACTGGATCAGATGGATCTCATTGAATTGAATGAAGCCTTTGCAGCCCAGGCCATCTATTGCATCAACAAGCTTGGGATCAATCAGGAGATCGCGAACGTCAACGGCGGGGCCATCGCCCTGGGTCACCCTCTTGGATGTACGGGCGCCAAGCTTACGACCCAGCTCGTTTACGAGATGGCGGAAAGAAATGTGCGCTGGGGCCTTGTCTCCATGTGCATCGGTTTCGGCATGGGGGCGGCGGCCATCCTGGAAAGAGAAGCCTACTAAACTGAGAAGGAGTGCTACCATGGGGAAGGAAAAACTATTTAAGGGGGGGGAATTCTTGATTGTGGATGCCTCGCCGGAGGAGGTCTTTACTCCCGAGGATTTCACCAAAGATCAACGGCTGGTCGCCCAATCCGCGGATGAATTCGGAACCAAGGAATTGCTGACCAGGAAAGAGGAAATTGAAGAAGTCAATTATGAACTCCTCAAAGAACTGCTCAGGAAAGCGGGGGATCTGGGTTTTCTCGGTGCGGACATGCCTGAGGTGTTCGGCGGATCGGAGCTTGACAAGGTCAGCTCCATGCTAATTTCCGAAAAGCTCTGTTCAGGCGTATCCGGCTTCATGGCAACTTACGGGGTTCAGACCGGGATCGGGAGCCTTCCCATCGTGCTCTTCGGAACTCCCGAGCAGAAGAAGAGATACCTCCCCAAGATTGCAAGCGCACAGATGGTCGGTGCCTATGCCCTGACCGAACCCGGTCATGGCTCAGACGCGCTGAGCGCCGAGACCAAGGCCGTTTTGTCTGAGGACGGCAAGCATTACATCTTGAACGGCCAGAAGCAGTTCATTACCAATGCCGGTTTTGCCGACCTCTTCATCACTTACGGGCAGGTGGATGAAACCAAGTTCACGAGCTTCATTGTGGAGAGTAAATGGGATGGGGTCTCCGTGGACGAAGAAGAGAAAAAGATGGGGATGCACGGCACCTCGACACGAGCCGTCATCTTCCAGAACGTCAAGGTGCCGTTGGAGAATGTCCTGGGCGAGGTGGGAAGAGGCCATGTGGTCGCCCTCAATACCCTCAACGTGGGCAGATTCAAGATCGCGCCCATGATCGTAGGTTCAGCGAAAACCATTTTCGCCGAAGCCCTAAAGTACGCCAAGGGGAGAGTCCAGTTCGGGAAGCCCATTGCGGAATTCGGCCTCATAAAACAAAAGATCGCCGAGATGCTTATCAAAATCTATGTCACCGAGAGTATGGCCTATCGGACAGCGGCTCTCCTTGACATGGCTATGGAGGGCATCGATCCCACCAAGGAGGATGCGGGCGCAAAAACAGGTGAAGCGATCCGGAAGTACGCTCTCGAGTGTTCCATCAACAAGGTCTTCGGCACGGAAATGCTGGATTATGTAGTCGATGAGTGCGTCCAGATTTATGGGGGTTACGGCTATATTAAGGACTACCCTGCAGAGGGCGCTTACAGGGATTCCCGTATCAACCGCATATGGGAAGGGACCAATGAGATCAACCGTCTTCTTATCGTGGATATGCTCATGCGAGCGGCCCTCAAAGGCGAACTTCCTCTACTGGCCGTGATCAAAAAGGCCACGGAAGAACTTCTGACCTTCCGGCCCGACTTCGGCGAGGCGGAAGGGACCCTTGAAAAAGAGGGGAAGCTGGTGTCCATGGCCAAGAAAATAGGCCTTCTCGCAGCCGGCGCCGCCACACAGAAATATATGGAGAAGCTTGCGGGCCAGCAGGAAATCGTAGCCCTTATATCCAACATCATCATCGAGGTTTTCGCCATGGAATCCGCTCTCCTGAGAGCCATCAAGAAGGTAGCGAAGGAAGGCGGGGAAAAGTCCGGAATCCCGATAGCAGTTACCCGTGTCTATATCAACGATGCCTTTGCTAGAGTCGAGTGGACGGCAAAGCAGATCTTTGCCGCAATCACCGAGGGGGAGGAGCTGAGAACCCAACTCATGGCGCTCAAGCGTTTGGCCAAGAACACCCCGATCAATACAGTTGCGCTCAGAAGGGAAATTGCGGACAGTGTTATTCCCCTTGGGCGTTATCATTTGACAAAACTGTGAGTTTTACCCTTGACATCTTCTTTTATACTGATACATTGATTGTTAAGAGAGGGTTCCAATGGACCCTCTCTTTTTTCATTGGGGGTTCAACTCATGGTTCAAGACAATAAGGATTTGCGAAATATAGGGATCAGCGCCCATATCGATGCAGGCAAAACAACCCTGACGGAAAGGATCCTTTATTATACGCAGAGAATCCACAAGGTACACGAGGTCAAGGGCAAGGACGGGGTGGGCGCCACCATGGATTCCATGGCTCTGGAAAGAGAAAGAGGCATCACCATTTCCTCCGCCGCTACCTATTGTCGCTGGAAAGGGTATCGCATCAATATCATCGACACGCCCGGCCACGTTGATTTCACGATTGAAGTGGAAAGGGCCCTGCGTGTGCTGGACGGCTCAGTTCTCGTTCTCTGCGCCGTGGGAGGGGTGCAATCCCAATCCTTCACAGTGGATCGACAGATGAGCCGGTATAAGGTCCCGAGGCTTGCCTTTATCAACAAATGCGACCGCGTCGGCGCAAACCCAAACCGCGTCGCGGATCAGCTTCGCCGGAAGTTGAGTCACAATGCCGTCCTTATGCAGATTCCTGTTGGTCTGGAAGGATACCTCTCAGGGCTGATCGATCTTGTCTCCATGAAGGCCTTTTATTTCCAGGGCGACTACGGAGAAAATGTGGTGATTGATGAAATTCCTCATCACCTTCTTGAGGAAGCCGTGGCAAAGCGAGAAATACTCCTTGATGCGGCTTCTGTATTTTCCGACGAACTGATGGAGGCCGTCTTCGAGGATAAAGTCACCGAGCCGCTGATCGAGGAGGCCGTGCGAAAAGGCACGCTTATGCGTCAACTGACGCCTGTTTTTATGGGTTCGGCTTACAAAAACCTGGGGGTCCAAGCCTTGCTCGACGGGGTCACGAAGTATCTACCCTCCCCACTTGACGTTGAAAACGTAGCTCTCGATCTGGATAAAGAAGGCACGCCGGTGAGCCTTTCCCCTGAGCCCGGCATGCCCTTCGTAGCGCTGGCCTTCAAACTTGAGGTCACTCCTTACGGCCAGCTCACTTATCTCAGGGTTTACCAGGGCTCCATCCGCAAAGGCGATGATATTTACAACACGCGAAGCCGGAAAAAAGTTAAAGTCGGGCGCCTTGTGAGAATGCACGCCAATGAAATGGAGGACATTCAGGAGGCTTTCGCAGGGGATATTCTGGCTCTTTTCGGCGTGGATTGCTTTTCCGGGGACACCTTTACCGACAGCAAGGTAAACTATGCCATGAGCTCCATGCTGGTTCCCGATCCCGTGATCTCCCTTGCTTTGAAACCGAAGGACAACAAGGCCGGCGCCCAGATGGCAAAGGCCCTGGGCCGGTTCGTGAAAGAGGATCCCACCTTTCGCTCTTTTGTGGATCCTGAGTCCGGGGAAACGATCATTTCCGGCATGGGGGAACTCCACCTTGAAATATACGTGGAACGGATGAAACGGGAATTTGAAGCGGAGGTAGAGACAGGGATGCCCCAGGTGGCTTACCGGGAAGCTGTTTCCCAGAGGGCCGACTTCAATTACATACACAAGAAACAGACGGGCGGCGCAGGTCAGTACGGTCGCGTTGAAGGTTTTATAGAACCTTCGGAAAAAGGCGCATTCGAGTTCGTGAACCTGATCAAGGGAGGCGCTATCCCCACAGAGTACATCCCTGCCGTGGAGAAGGGGTTTCAATCCTGCCTAGAAAAGGGATTAGTTTTAGGCTTTCCCGTGTTGGGGATGAAAGTGACGATTGTCGACGGCCAATACCATCCCGTGGACTCCTCTGAACTGGCGTTCAGGCAGGCGGCTGTCGGCGCCTTCAGACAAGCCTACCTGCATGCCGGACCGGCGATTCTGGAGCCGATCATGAAGGTTTCCGTGGAATGCCCGTCCGATTTCCAGGGCAGCGTCATGGGTTCCATCAGCCAGCGACGGGGAATGATCATGAGCTCTGCCGAAGACGGCGTCTTCACAACCGTTGACGCTGAAGTGCCTCTGGCCGAAATGTTCGGCTATGCCACGACATTGCGTTCCCTAACACAAGGAAAGGCGGAGTTTACGATGGAGTTCTCGCGCTATGCCCGTGTGCCGGATGGAATAGGCGAAGAGCTCAAAAAGAAACATGCCGAAAAAACAAGGGGAGGGAAAAAATGATCAAGGAATTCATACAGAGGAGCGCTCTAAGAATACTAGAAGGGTCATCTGAAAAAGGCCTTGGTCGAGGGAACCTCGGGGTCCTTGTCGCCAGGGCCGGCGTCGGCAAGACAGCCTGTCTTATTCACATCGCCTTTGACACGATCTTCCGAGACGGAAAAGTCGTCCACGTTTCCCTCCAGGACGGCCCGGATAAGATCAGCTCCTACTACAATGTCATCCTCTCTGAGCTCCTGAAGGTTTTCCAAGTCAGGGATGATCGTGAAACACGCAGTCTTGTGGAAAAAAACAGGATGATCCTCGCCTATCTGAACCAGAGCTTTGATCTCCGCCGGCTTAAAAAAAATCTCAAAAATCTTTCGGAAAAGGCCGATTTTCAACCGAATGCGCTGGTTGTGGACGGACTGGATTTCTCCAAAACGGAAGCAGAGACATTTGAGGTTTTTAAGAACCTGGCCCGCGAATACGGCACTGAGATCTGGTTTTCAGCCCTTTCGCACAGACACATTGCCGACGCGAGCGGAAGCGGTATCCCTTACCCCTGCAACAGAGTGGAAAATTTTTTCAACGTTGTTTTAGAGCTCGAGCCCGCAAACACAGGCATCCGAATGAAGGTCCTGAAGAACCACACGAAAGAGGTCAGGCCGGAGGATGCCGTTCTTCTCGATCCGAGCACATTTCTGACAATGGGTTAGAACCGGTTCATGACGTTAAACCCTGGTCTTTTTTTGCCGTTAAGGCCGAGGGGATAAAGAAAACCAGCGCCATCCCTGGAAGGGAAGCAAGAAAGCTTAAGCCGAAAAAGACCCCATACCCCAGCCATCCTGCAAGAAAACCGCCCAGGATACCGGAAAAAACGCCGCTCAGGTTCATGAGCCCGGTTCCGATGGCAAAGTGAGCCGCTTTGTACTCTGAAAGGCAGGTCCTCATAAGAAAGGTGACCAGCACCGCCGTTCCCAATCCTCCCGCAAACTGGTCAAAACCGTGGACTGAAGCGACAATGAGAAGGTTGACGGACCCAACGGCCGTTACTGTTTCCGCCCCGGTATTGAGCGTGACATAAGGGCTGAGGAAAAAAGCCAGGGCCATGTAAAGCAGGTTCGTGGAGTTCTGGGCCAGAAGGAAGGGCCATATCGTTTTTCTGAGTGTGTACCGGGAGATCATCCATCCTCCAACAACAGCACCGAAAATGGAAAAGGGAAGCCCCACTCCGCCTGAAATCCATCCATAATGGGCCTTGATCCCCAAGTCCACCATAAATGGAGAGACCATGGAGGTAAGCATCGATTCGCCGGTTCGCATAAAGATAATAAAGGCCAGGGTGATGCCGATTTTTTTCCTGTCCATATAGGTCAAAAAAGCTTTCGCATAAAAGGAATCCTTCTTTTTCAGAAAAGTCGCCTTGATCCTATCTTTCAGCAAAGCCAGGAGAACAAGCGCTACGAGGAGACTCAAACCGACACCGGCGGGAGTCACCTGCCCAAGGAAGTCGGGTTCAAAGGCCCGAAGCAGGAATACGGCTGGGAGGAGACAGAAAATCGGCGCCAGAATTTTTAAGCTCAGCAGGCTTCTCAGAAAATGGAAAAAAGGCTTTTTTTGCCTTTCCACCCTCGGAAGAAAAAGCGCGTGGTACGTGAAAAGGAGGGCAAGGATCGCCCCTGCCGAGAAGAACCCCACCGGCCATCCTGCAATCGCACCAATGGTGACAATGACACCCGTCCCTGTCATCATGGCGATCCGGTATGCCATGACCCGGTACCCCACAAACCTTGCCTGTCCTTCTTCATCCAAGGCTTCCATGTAGTAGCCGTCGATCGCCATGTCGTGGGTGGCTGCGATGAAAGACCCCACAAAAAAAAGCGCAGCAACAATGCGCACCCCTTCTGATCCCCATGAGAGGAAAGCTGCCGCCATTGCCATTACCAGGAGAAAAAACTGGGTGGAGAGCATCCAGTTTCGCTTTGTGCTGTACTCGTCGACCAGGGGGCCCCAGAGAAACTTAATAACCCAAGGAATGCCGAAAAGTGAGGTCAGCCCGATTGCTTCCAGAGAGACCGATCTATCCCGGAAGAAAACGGGGGAAATCATACGGATGATCGTGTAGGGGAACCCCTCGGCAAAATAGGTGGTAAAGGCCCACACATGGGGGGACCGAAGCAGAGGCTGTTTCGGCGTAGCTTTTGCGTGCATGGTCACTTCCTAATACTCTTTTGCTCGAGGACTTTCAACGGCAAATCGCGCTTCCTTAAAATCACAACAGCATCCGAAAAGAGCCGCCATCAATTTTCACATCTGAAATTGTTTTAATTATTTGAGCATTGTTGTTTTGATTGTGTTTCCAATTTCGTGCTTCGGATTTCGAATTTTCCATGTTATATGAAATTTAGCAATAAGGATTTAAATTGGATGCGGCCAAAGGCATGCATTCGGAAAGGAGCGGACAATCGCCGTGGTTTTTGAAACAAAACAAAAAAAAGTCGGCCGCAACGACCCTTGTCCTTGCGGTAGCGGGCTTAAGTACAAGAAATGCTGTCTCGGCAGGGAGTACCTGAATAACGATGACATTAAAAAATCCTATTTCAAAAACTATAGAATCAAACTCAAAGGAAGCGCAGATATCGAAGCCATAAAGAAAGCAGGACGTTTGGCCATAGACCTTCTTGACATGGTGGAAGAGAATCTCCGGCCCGGGATGCAGACGGATGAAATAAACACGATGGTCCACAATCACACGATACGGTCCGGCGCCACCCCTGCCCCTCTTAACTACAGGGGTTATCCCAAAAGCGTTTGCGTCTCTTTGAACGAGGAGATCTGTCATGGAATCCCGGGAGACCGGGTGCTGCGGGAAGGGGATATTGCAAACGTGGACGTTACGCCCATTCTGAACGGCTACTACGCAGACGCGAGCAAAACCTTTTTTGTGGGAAAGCCCGGGCCCGACGCATTGAAAATCGTGCGAGTAGCCAGGGAAAGCCTCAAAGCGGGCATGGCTATGGTAAAGCCGGCTAACAGGGTGGGAGACATCGGCTGGGCCATCCAGAACCTTGCCGAAGAACAAGGATGCTCGGTGGTCCGTGAATTCGTGGGACACGGGGTGGGTTTCGAATTCCACGAGCCTCCCCAAATCCCTCACTATGGGCAAAAAGACAGAGGGATTATGCTTGTCCCTGGAATGGTCTTTACAATTGAACCAATGATCAACCTTGGGAAAAAGGAGCTTCATATCCTGGCCGACAAATGGACGGCCGTCACGAGCGACAAATCCCTTTCAGCCCAGTTTGAGCAGACCATCCTGGTTACGGAAGAAGGCTTTGAAAGCCTCACCCCTTACGATCTCGATGCTCCCCTTTGTTGAAAAAGCTGAAGCGCTCGGCTTTATTGCCGTTGGATTTGCAAGACCGTCCAGGCCTCTTTATTTCAACCATTTCAAAGCCTGGTTGGCTGATGGGAAACATGCAGATATGGCCTGGCTGGAAAATAACCTGGATCTTCGGGAAAATCCATCCAGGATGATTGAGGGCTGCCTGGTTGTAGTCTCTCTTGCTTATCCCTATCCTGCCGCCGCCCCTACTACTATAGACGGCTTTAGAGTGGCCCGCTATGCGGACCCGGCCAAGGTGGATTACCACGCCAGGATAAGAACCCTTTGCAGGGAATTGACAGCTTTCATCGAAGAAAACTATCCGGGCAGCAAAAGCAGAGTCTGCGTGGATTCGGCCCCCGTGATGGAAAGAAGCCTGGCGGTGGCGGCAGGGCTTGGATTCATCGGCAGGAACAACCTTTTAATCATCCCAGGGTACGGCTCTTATTTTTATCTCGCTGAAATCTTCACCACCGCCGCCCTTCCCTTCATTTCTTCCGAGCCGATTGAGCAGCAATGCGGCCTTTGCTCACGGTGTCTGGATGCTTGCCCGACAGGCGCTCTGGAAAACCCTTTCCTCGTCAATGCCTCGAAATGCCTTTCCTACTTAACCGTGGAACACAAAGGCCCCCTTGACAAGGATCTCTCGGAAAAGATGGGCCATTGCTTTTTTGGTTGTGACCGTTGCCAGGAGGCGTGCCCTTTTAACGAAGATACCGGCGCCTTGAACGTGGTTCTGCCTTCGACTCCGGTGTTCCTGGACATGAAAGATGAAACCTTCAGGAAACATTACGGCAACTCGGCCTTTGCCAGAGCCGGAATCGAGAAACTGAAGGGAAATATCCTCGCTGTCCGCAAAGGCCGTTGAGTGTTGGGACGCTTTTGCGTGCCTCGGCGGATTTTATTAGGGGGTCACCGCCTTGATTCCCAGATTGAAGGCCTCCTGCAAGGTTTCGGGATTCTCTTTAACCGCGGTTTTTTTCTCGAGGCTCCTGAAAAAGATCCCTCCCTCGTAGCTCATGTTCAAGGCATCAAAAAAATAACGGGCAACCATTTGCGCGCCTTCAAAGAGATTCTTCCCCCTTGTTGCACCGACGGTGATCAGATATCCCCGTCCTCGTTTGTAGATTTTTCTCTCATCCGCCGTTTGCTCGAGTTGCTGTTTTGCCCACATGGCCTGTGCGCGATCAATAAGGGCTTTGACCTGGGAAGTCAGGTTGTAGAAGAAAATGGGAGAGGCAAGGAAGATGATATCCGCCTTTTGCAGCAAGGGATAAACACCCTGCATGTCATCTTCGACAACGCATTTGCCCGTTTTGTCGCATCCTCCACACTCAATGCAGCCGCTCATCTTCAAATCCCTCACAGACACCGTACTGACCTCGGCCCCAGCCGTGCGAGCCCCTTCCAAAACCTTGTCCAACAGTTGGTCGGTATTCCCCCCTTTTCGCGGGCTCCCGTAAATCCCCAGTACATTCATGCCTTCACCCCTTTCTTCTTTCCAACTATGAGCTGTCATCTCTCGGCTATGAGTGTTAAATACCCAAAGTTATCGCAAAAGTCAAAATTCACGGTCTCGTAAAAAGTCGCCTTAGTTGTCACTCCCGCCCTTCGACTTCGCTCAGGATAAACTCCGGCGGGAGTCCAGAACCCCTTGAAAATACTGGATTCCCGCCTAAGCGGGAATGACAGAAAAAGGGGTTTTCTGACTTTTTACGAGTTCATCAAAATCGATTGCTTGCTGAATGTCTGTTTGTTTTCTACCCGGTGTTTCGGCGTAATCTGCGAATTAACCCTTGTTCGCTGTTTTCGGATTCAGAAAGAAACGGTATAATGACGATTCGTAACAATTTGGTAACGTTCAAAAGTGTTTGCAAGACTTACAAAATGATCTCAGGCAGCATTCCGCACGCCGGACAGGGCCGGGGCCTTTTCCGGAGTGACTGGCGGTAGGGCGCCGTCTTTTCACGGTTTATCTGTGGGGGAAACCCCTGGCCCCGAGCGCATGCGA
>JAFGDM010000034.1 GCA_016932115.1 Deltaproteobacteria bacterium
CACATCGCTATGTTATGCTTCGGGCAACGGGTGAGGCGGGCGGAGGTCGTCCGGGGTATCGCCAAAATAGGTCGATCCTCGAAGTCCCCGTGAAGCCTCGCCGCCCGCCTTTGCCACCCGGCTGTTTTCGTGCTCCACCCCGAATACTCTTCGTTTTTGAGTTTTAAGAGAGACCCCCATGCTTGATGCTTGCGATTTTTCAAACAGCTAAATTGTTACTCGATTTTGTATTTACGAAACCCCCGTAAGGAAAGGAGCATTTTGATTTGAACAACCCATTTTGGGAAATCCTGATCATTTTCCTTCTGCTGATCGCAAACGGCGTTTTTGCTATGGCTGAGATTGCTGTTGTTTCGTCAAGAAAAGTGCGGCTCAAGAAACTGGCCAATGAAGGGAACAAACGCGCCCAGTCGGCGCTTGAACTGGCAAGCAATCCCAATCAGTTTCTTGCCACGGTTCAAATCGGGATCACAATGGTCGGAATTCTGGCGGGCGCCTTCGGCGGCGCGACAATCGCCTCTAAATTAGGCGTTTTTCTCAATTCCTATCCGCTTCTCTCCCCTTATGGTGACCTCATAGGGATCGGCCTTATCGTTATTGCGCTGACATATCTTTCCCTGGTTATAGGAGAACTGGTTCCAAAACGTGTAGCGCTCAACAGCCCCGAACGAATCGCCTCCATTGTCGCTTCTCCCATGAAGGCGTTGTCTCGAATTGCCTTGGCGCCGGTCTGGCTCCTGACGCATTCCTCCAATATCGTCCTTCGACTCCTGAACATCAGGCCTTCCACAGAACCTCCGGTCACTGAAGAAGAAATCAAACTCCTTATTGAGCAGGGCACACAGATGGGGGTCTTTGAAGAAGTGGAGCAGGATATGATCGAAGGGGTTCTCCAACTGGCCGACCGGCATGTGAGTTTGCTCATGACCCCCAGGAAACAGATCGTCTCTTTTGACCTGGATGACCCGCCGGAGCGAATTCAACGCAAGCTGACAAAAAGCAACCACTCCCGGTTTCCTGTCATTAATGGGACCCTCGAAACCATCCTGGGCATTGTTCGTGCCAAGGACTTGCTTGCTCAATGCCTGGCCGGCCGTGCAATGGATCTGAAGACGATGCTGCGTCCTCCACTGTATGTTCCAGAGGGTATGTCTATCCTGAAGCTGCTTGAGATTTTCAAGCAGGAAAAAACTCACATCGCTTTGGTGATCGATGAATATGGAGGCATTCAAGGTCTGGTCACTCACGACGACATCCTGGAAAGCATCGTGGGTGATATTCCCTCGGTCGGTGAACCGTGGGAACCCCAGGCCAACCAAAGAGAGGACGGCTCATGGTTGCTTGACGGAATGCTTCACATCGACAAACTGAAAGAGATCTTTGATTTCGAAGAACTGCCTTCGGAAAGACAGGGCCTTTATCAAACAGTCGGAGGGTTTGTCATCAGCCAGGTTAAAAGAATCCCTTATGTCGGGCAGTTTTTTGAGTGGGGGAATGTCCGTTTCGAGGTTGTCGATATGGACGGCCGCCGGGTTGACAAGGTGCTTGCTGCGCGGATTGGGGAAGACGCGCGATCATGAGGTGACATGGGTGGTCGGACCAAGGTGATGGTTTGTAATCACAAACAGGCCTGTGGTTGAAATATGCGTTGGATATTCGGAGCATAAGATTTAATTGGTCAAATCAATTGCCAATCTGCTCATTTGCTCAATGCTGGTTTTGTCTTCCCTACTCGGAGCAGGATTAGTGCTGAGTTTTGTTGGAGAGAAATACACAGCGCTATCCAAAATGCTGATCCTCATCGGATTTTCAGGGCTGGTAGGCCAAATCACGAATAAGTTGGCGATTCGCATGATCCTTGATTATCTCGACATAAACCTCGGGATCACACGGATCCGTGTACCGGGTTCTGGGTTGTTGCAACGAAACCTGAGTAAACTGATCGATTTTGTCAGTGAGGGATCTGTCCAAGTCCTCAACAAGGAAGTTGTCAGAAAAGAGTTGCGTGAACAGGAAGTGATGAAAAACCTACTGGAGGCCGTGCAAAAAAAACCGGGAAAGGTGGTTGATGGAATCATCTCTGTGGTGCTGACGGAGCTGGAGTCCATCCTAAGTAAAGATAAGTTCTATATTCTTCTCCGAGACGGGATCATCAAAGGTTATGCCCGAAAGCACCGGGCGCTGGCAATTGCCAACGTGACAGGAATCATCGATTATGATGATCTGACATACACCATTATAGAGACCTTGAAAGATACGGCTCGTCAGCTTCAACTATCGACAAGAGCGAAAGCGCATTTGGAGACGTTTGTGAGGGAAGTCTGCAAAGATTTAACCTTGCACAAGGAGAAGTTGGAAGAAAAATTGTCGACCATGGTAGCAGTGGCTTTGGATCAATTCAGTCTGATAACGGCGGTACGAAATCGGCTCAACCAGTTCAGCCCCGGAGAGATCAAAGAAAAGGTCGAAGAAGTGGCAGCCGATTACCTCGGCTGGATTGAAATCTGGGGAGGTGTGCTGGGAGCCATGGTAGGGTTGCTTATGGGAACGATTTTATGAGCAAACGAAAATTCACCTTTGATGAAAGCATGATAAAATGAAAGATACGCCGGAAAAAATACCTACCCCGAAGGAAGCAAGAAAGAAGAAATGGCTCAAGCGGCTGCGATCTATCGTGGTAGTATCGGGAGCCGTAGTATCGGGAACTTTCCTTTTCTTAAGAGGGAGAAAGAAGTCTTAGCCTCACTCAGAGAGCAAACAAAGCTCTCACCCCTTGTAGTTAATGATAGATAGGGCGGATGGCGAGATCGCCTGTGAGTTCTAAAGCATAGCTTTTTCCATTCTATCCAGCGAATTATTCCGAATTTGACCATGCATTTCGAATTGTCGAGTTTTGAAGCGGCGTTAGTGGGACGCGCTTACAACCACGAGTCTTAACCCATCCTAAGAAAGAAAAAGGCGGAACAATCACTCCGCCTTCAATAAGTCTCATCTGTCTCTGATAAGCTACTTCCTCAACTTCCTTCTCAACCCGGCAAGCCCCACCAGACCAGAAGCGAGAAGGAGCATTGTGGCGGGTTCGGGGACGGGTTGTGGCACATAGTCTCTCACTAGATAGGCACCTATCATTGAAGTAGCTGCATCAGGATTATAGTCTACAAAAACCCTCGCAGTTGAATCAGCAGTATTGTATTGCGAGCCCAATACATAGTAGGCCTCGTCGTCCGGTAGCCAATAATCCCATACGAAAAGACTTATCCTATAATAAGTGTCAATAATGGATGTGGTTCCTATCAAATTCATTAAATAAGATACGGGCGTATAAAGCTCTTCTTTATAACCCTCACCTATTGCACCATAATCAATCCCAGCAGCAGCCCAGAGACCACCTAATTCGGAAGAATTAGCAATTCGAAAGCCATAATACGAACTAGTGGAGTCAGAAATCATGCTATTTATTTCCGATAAGCTATAGCCTGAAGTAAATGATACATCGAGCCATTCAAGGTTGTACCAAGTATCTGTAGTAATGGACCCAGCTCCAAAATTAGAATCATCAGTAGATATGAGTTCGGCTGACACAGCAGGTACACATAAAAACCAAATAAGAATAAACAAATAAATGCGAAGATTTCCTGTTTTCATAATTCACCCTCATGATTTTTTTTGTGCATTTGGTAAAAAGTCCCTCCTTCTATTAACGTTTTTCCTCGGTCCAGAGGTGCTCCTAGGGGAAAAGTCATCCAAGGAGCACACTCAGCCAAATTTGAGGGGATACTCCATGAGACACCTCCTTTTTTGTAGTTAAGGGTGAGAAGAAGGAAGACCTATCCACATTCGATGTCGGTGGCTAAAGGACGTAGACCACAAACCTATATCCTTGTTAATATGGACGCGAGAACTATGCCAAAATTTGGGGCCGCATTAAGCCTTTCTATTTCAGGCACTTATAAAATGGTCATTTCAGGAAACATGGAAGTGTGTAAACTTACTCCACTAATATGGGAAGAAAATTTCCAATTTGTGGCAAAAGTTTACACACTTAGGGATACCGGGGGTACCGGGGGATACCGGGACGCTGGTAAAAAAGTAAGTTGGGAATGCGGGACGGGCATAAATATATAAACAACTCCAGGGGCAGGGCCACCGGCGCTGTACGCGTCCGCATGCTTGAGCCCACTAGGTTGTTGTGGGGAGTGCGTATAAAACCCTGAATGACGGGAGGCTATGAACACAGAACATTATGAGCATGGTCGAAAACAGTGAGATCGAAAGACCACAGATTAAGCCGCTCTCTATGGATGAGGTAAAGCGTTTTCTCGCCTGCGTCAGGCCATTCTACAGGCCGTTTTTTCAGGTGGCTTTCTTCACAGGGATACGAGCAGGGGAAATGGCGGGTCTAAAGTGGGAAAACGTCGATTCTGATAGGAAAATCATCAAAGTAGTCGAGGGTCTATGTACTGGAAGGACGGCCTAAAACGCCCAGCTTGTATCGCGAAATCGAGATGATTCAGATGGTGCATGACGCGATGAAAGAACAGGCACGGAGGACCCGCCTTCGCAGCAAGTATGTGTTCCTAAACGAGCATGATGAACCGATTGAGATTGAGACACTGCGAAAAAACGCCTGGAGCAAAGGACTGAAAAACGCCAATATCGAATACTGGCCTGTTATACAGACCCGTCACACCTTTGCGACGATGATGATCTCATCCGGGGAAAACCTGGGCTGGGTTCAGAAGATGATAGGGCACACTACCCTGAAAATGATCATGGACAAATACTTTTCATATGTTCCCAACATGACGCATAATGACGGGTCCAAGTTCATGGAAGAGTATTCAAAGACCAGTGAAAAACGTGGCCCAAACGCAGGGTTAGGATTATAACTTATTGATATTATGTGTCTTTTTGGTGGAGGGTGCGTCGACCTGGCGCAAAACAGTCTCCACCCTCGGACTGCCCCATAAGCTATTGATGTAACATGAGAAATAGTGCTCGCCGACATCTGGCGGCGGTTCATGCCAAAGGAAGCGATTTTCTCCCCCGATTTCCCGGCACCGGACGAGGGTAACGGGTTTGCAGTCCGGCCGGACACCGGAAACCGCGCTTTAACTTCCTCGTCTTTTTTCTTCCCGAAGCCTCCCCACCGACATCGTTTCGTTGTAATTTCACCCGATCCGTGGCATGGATTGTCGGCCTGTTTCCGGCTCGGTTTGCCAGGAGGCCGAAATCGGGACTTTCTTAGGGGTGCGGAAACATATGCACCGCTTAAACTATTTTGAAATCAACAGGATATGCGTCCTGTGCAGTATCGTGGGCTGGGCATGAAATTCAATCTTTTCTTCGTTCTTTTCACCTTTCTGGCGCATCGGTTCCTGCCGAAATATAACGTCCGGATGCAGCTTCTGATGTTTCAGATCAAGATGCTTGTTGGTCAGCCGGTATTTCTGCCTGCTGCTGCGCGGTTTGTCGGGGATGGTCATTTCAATCAACCCAGCCTCCAAGGCGGGCAGCATATAGGCCTCGCGGAAATGCTCGTCGTCTTTGAGCCCTAGTGCCGTCTTGAGTTGCTGCCTGGTCATCTCA
>JAFGDM010000234.1 GCA_016932115.1 Deltaproteobacteria bacterium
CCATGCTTGGTGCTTAGGGTGTTTTCAAAAAGCCAAAGTGTCACGAAATTTCAAATATGTTTGGCTAGGTACTTCTTCATGTCTTTGCGAATCGGCACGAGGGGCAGCAAACTGGCCCTGGCTCAAAGCGAATGGGTCAAGGCCAAGATTGAGTCCGAGCATCCGCGGATCAGAGTGGAACTCGTGAAGATCAAGACAAAGGGGGACAGGATCCTCGATTCCCCTCTGAGCAAAATCGGAGGCAAGGGGCTTTTCGTTAAAGAGATTGAAGATGCTTTGCTTAAGAGCACTGTCGACCTAGCTGTTCACAGCATGAAGGATGTTCCCGCTATAATTCCCGAGGGCCTCGAAATCGCCGTGTTTCCCAAAAGGGAGGATCCGAGAGACGCCTTTGTGTCGCTCAAATACAAGGCCATCAAGCAACTGCCGGAGGGTGCGAGGGTTGGGACGAGCAGTTTGAGGCGTGGGGCTCAGGTACTGCATTTGCGTCCCGACCTTAGGGTGATTCAGATGCGGGGCAATGTGGACACCCGTATCGGAAAATTGGATTCCGGTTATGTGCAGGCACTCATCCTGGCTTCCGCAGGGCTCATGCGTCTCGGGCTTTCCAAAAGGATCTCAAGCGTTCTTTCTCCCAAAGAGTTTTTGCCTGCAGTCGGCCAGGGCGTGCTCGGTGTGGAGCTGAGGAGAAAAGATCGCAGGGTGAAAAACCTGGTCGAGTTTCTAAATGACAAGGAAAGTGAAATAACTGCCAGGGCGGAAAGAGCTTTCTTGGAAAAGCTGGGGGGCGGCTGCCAGGTGCCCCTGGCGGCTCTTGCAAGGCTGAAGGATGATACCATCCATATTGAAGGCATGGTAGCGGAAGTCGACGGAAGCCTTATCCTGCGCAAGAAAATTCGCGGTTCCAGAGAAAAACCTGAAGAGGCGGGGAGATGTCTGGCCGAGGACCTTCTCTCTGCAGGAGCGGATAGAATCCTGGCACGGGTCTACAGTGAGACAAGTTAGGGAGAGGCATTTATTAGAACCGTCACATCCTTTTCGAAGGTGGAGCGCCTTCTTCCATGCAAGGATAATGTGTCATGAACCAATCGAAGAAGGGGAAAGTTTACCTGGTCGGCGCCGGTCCGGGCGACCCTGGGCTCCTGACCCTGAAAGCCAAGGCGTGCATCGAGAGAGCGGACGTCCTTGTTTATGATAATCTGGCAAATCGCGTTTTTCTTGATTACGCGAGAGAAGATGCGGAGCGCATCTATGTGGGCAAAGAGGGCGGAAAGCATACCCTGGGACAGGAGAAAATCAACGCCCTTCTAGTCACCAAGGCGCAGCAGGGTCTGAACGTGGTGCGGCTCAAAGGGGGAGACCCATTCATTTTCGGGAGGGGTGGGGAAGAAGCGCAGGTTTTGGTGGAGGCGACGATCTCTTTTGAAGTTATTCCGGGAGTGACTTCCGCGATTGCCGTGCCCGCCTATGCCGGCATTCCCCTAACCCACAGACAATATGCCTCAACGGTTGCTTTTATAACCGGCCACGAGGATCCGACCAAGGAGACGTCGGACATCGCATGGGATAAAATCGCCACCGGTGCAGGGACCCTTGTGTTCCTGATGGGCGTGAGCAATTTGGGAAAGATCGCTTCGCGTCTCATGGAGAACGGACGACCGCCGGAGACCCCGGCTGCCGTAATCCGCATGGGCACCGTGCCTGAGCAGAAAACCGTGACAGGGTGCCTTCAGGAGATTGCAGAAATTGCAGAGCGGGAAAAAATCGGGGCTCCTGCGGTCATTGTGGTGGGGGACGTGGTGCTACTCCACGAGGAGCTTAACTGGTTTGAGAAAAAACCCCTTTTCGGAAAAAGGATCATTGTCACCAGGGCAAGAGAGCAGGCAAGCGAGTTTCTCTCCACCCTCTCCGACATGGGTGCGGAGTGCGTGGAGTTTCCTACTATCAAGGTTGTTCCACCGGAAAGCTGGGAAGGGTTGGACAGGGGCATACGCGATCTGGAGAAATATTGCTGGCTGGTTTTTACAAGCGTCAACGGCGTGAAATACTTCTTTGACCGCTTAGGGTCCCTCGAAAAAGATGTGCGGGACTTAAGAGGGCTAAAGATCGCAGCGATCGGCCCAGCGACTGCTGAGGCCGTCAGCTCAAAGGGTATACGAATCGACCTGGTTCCTGAAGAATATCGGGCCGAAGCTATTGCGGAAGCCTTTAAGCGCCAGGAAATCAAAAGCAAAAGGATGCTGCTCCCCAGGGCGCGGGAAGCAAGAGAGATCTTGCCCCAGGAATTGAAGAATCTGGGTGCGACCGTGGATGTGGTTGAGGCATACAGGACGATCAGACCGAAAGAAGACAAGAAGAAGATCATGGAAATGCTCCGGCAGGGCATGATCCATATGGTTACCTTCACAAGTTCTTCCACGGTGACGAATTTCGTGGACATGTTCCACGGCGCCCCATTGCTCGATTGGATGAAGCGGGTAGTGGTGGCCTGCATCGGTCCGGTTACGGCTAAGCGCGCTGAAGATAAAGGGCTGGAGGTCGGTTTGGTGGCTCCGGAATACACCATCCCGTCCTTTACCGAGGCCATTGTCGATTATTTTTCACAATCTCAGTCTTGAGGGGGAGCCACATGCCCCGGATCGGCAACGATCCATTTCAAAAATCTGAAATATTACGAATTATCTAAAAAGATTTGGCAACCCGATCTTCTTTTTCCGTCCTTAATCGATCAGCCCCGATGAAAAGCCTTGCTCCACAATATTTTGAACTCATATCTTAAATAGGCAAGAGTATGTCTGAGTGAACTCCAATTCCTGATGCTTGCGATTTTATCAACATTTAGATTCTATAATAAGGTAGCGAATGAGCATGACCGAAACCGTATCAAAGAGAGCCACCCTGATTATTGCTTCAATAACGGCTTTTATTACCCCTTTTATGGGGTCATCGATCAATATCGCCCTCCCCGCTCTTGAAAGGGCCCTAGATGCAAATGCCGTTCTGTTGAGCTGGGTGGCGACGGCGTATCTTCTGGCCGTGGCCGTCTCTCTGGTCCCTTCAGGAAGGATGGCCGATATCTATGGGCGCAAAAAGATTTTTACCACAGGAATCATTATTTTTTCCTTTTTTTCGCTTCTCTCAGGTTTCTCAATGAGCGTGTCCATGCTCATTTTCTTGAGAGTATTTCAAGGAATAGGCGGGGCCATGATCTTTGCCACGAGCATAGCCATATTAACCTCCGTGTTTCCGCCACAGGAGAGGGGGAAGGCACTGGGGATCAACGTGGCCGCTGTTTATACAGGCCTCTCTCTCGGCCCTTTTCTCGGAGGTCTCCTTACCCAGTACCTCACCTGGCGAAGCGTGTTCTGGATTCATGTGCCCCTCGGCCTGGTCGTGATCCTGCTTGTCTTTTGGAAATTAAAAGGCGAGTGGGCTGAATCCAGAGGAGAAAGGTTCGATAGAATCGGAACCCTTATCTATGCCGTTTCGATCATTGCCATGGGTATCTCTCTTTTATCGGCACTTAAAGGATTCTGGCTTCTTATCTTCGGATTGGGGATAATCGGCATGATCCTGTTTGTTAAAGTGGAATTGAGAATCAGCAATCCTGTTTTCGATTTAAGGCTTTTCAGCACGAACAGGTTGTTTGCCTTTTCCAGCCTGGCGGCTCTGATCAATTACAGCGCTACCTTCGCGGTGACTTTTTTGTTAAGCCTCTACCTGCAGCAGGTAAGGGGTCTAAATCCCCAAGCTGCGGGTTTGATCCTGGTGTCTCAACCGGTCATGATGGTTCTTTGCAGCCCATTTGCCGGAAGGTTGTCGGACCGGATTGAGCCTCGGATTGTGGCGTCCATAGGAATGACGGCAACGACCTTATCCCTGCTTATTTTCCTTTTTCTTGATGAAAGGTCGAGCTTTTTTTTTATAATCATGAACCTGGCTTTTTTAGGGGTTGGGCTGGCCCTCTTTTCTTCTCCCAACACCAATGCCATTATGGGGTCGGTAGAGAGAAGATTTTACGGTCTGGCCTCAGGTGCAGTCGGTACAATGCGAACCCTGGGCATGATGATCAGCATGTGCATCACCGCCTTGGTTTTCACTCTTTTTTTAGGTCCCGTTCAGATTACACCGGAACATTTTCGAGCCTTCATGAGGAGTTTTCGCATGGCGTTCATCATCTTTTCCCTCCTCTGCCTTGGGGGTATTTTTTCATCTCTCATAAGAGGAAGTTTACGAGAGAACAACCGTCCAGGACGTTGAGATAAAGTGGTGATGAAGTGTCGGATATATCATAGATGACAAAAAAAGCTATGGCAACAAGCACAAAGGGCAGGATACTTTTATAGATGATGCCGATTAGCAGGAAGAAGCGCTAGACGAAGTAATGTCAGCAGCCTTTGAGTGATTTGGCAGAGGTATGTCATTAATTGAAATGAGCCAGCATACACTTGCGCATGATTTTGTTAGGGGCCTTCGTTATAAATCTAACAATGAAGAAGGCACATTAATGTTTTGTGATTTGCCGCCCGGCATTTTCCTTGACTAAAAAGTCTCCTGTGGTAGTCTCAAAAGAAGAAGGGATTTAGACGATTGCAGGCTGTCACGATGAAAGATCTCGGCCGCTCGAATTCGTTATTTGAAACTATTGAAAAACCGCCTGCAGGGGTATCCTGTGCGATTTTAGAGAGAAGGCGCCATCCGAGAAAAAAATCTTTCATTCCGATATCATTTGTCATGGGTCAAGAAAAATGCAGGGACTTTATCCTCAATATCAGTTCGGGAGGGTTGTTCATCGGAACCTCTGCCGGGCTTCCACAGGACTTAGAAATCGTCATGAGATTCCTGCATCCGTCGATTCGAAGGGACCTTTGTCTTGTCGGGCGGATTGCATGGGCGAATCAGGCAGGAATCGGCGTTCGATTTAAAAGGCTGGTTCAAAACGGGGATGGTTTTTCTATCCCTTTTGATGCCGAAGCGAGTCCATCCAAAGAACAGAAAAGGGAGGTAAAAAGCATGGGAAGGATCAAAAAGAAAAGAATTTGCTGGGACCTGTCAAGGAGCGACGATGTGGTAAAATACAGGCTTTACTGGTCTGAAGACGGGATGGTTGATTATACGTCTAAATACGTGGATGTTGGAAATGTCAAGGAAATCGTTATCCCTGACGATATTCCTTCTTTTCCAAGGGTCAAGGGGGATGTAGCGCTGGGAATCACGGCAGTGAACGACGAAGGAAACGAATCGGATCTGACCAAAGTGACGGCGAAGATCAATTTTCTTGTGCCGGATGCACCGACGAATATCGTGGTGGAAGAGGTGTAAGCAGTGAAAGTCATCATTGCAGGCGGTGGGTGGTCCGGGTGCGCGGCGGCACTGGCGGCCCGTAAGAATGAGGCTCAGGTCGTGCTGCTCGAGCGCACAGATATGTTACTGGGCACGGGCCTTGTGGGCGGGATCATGCGGAACAACGGACGGTATACGGCCACCGAAGAGCTGAAGGCTTTGGGGGGCGGGGAATTGCTTGAACTTACCGACGAGAACAGCCTTCACCGGGACGTGGAATTCCCTGGCCACCATCATGCGTCTCTTTACAATGTGGCGAAAATGGAACCCATGGTTAAAAATTTCCTTCTGACCAAAGGCATAGACATTCTTTGCCAGGCAAGAATTACGGATTTGGAGATGAAGGAAAGTCGCATTTTGGCGGTCACCGGAAAACAGGGCGATGAAGTCTATCGTGTGGAAGGAGACGTGTTCATTGATGCCACAGGGACTGCCGGACCGCCGGCAAACTGCAATAAATACGGGAACGGTTGTGTGATGTGCATCTTAAGATGCCATGCCTTCGGCGGCCGGGTGAGCCTGGCGGCCAAGGCCGGTGTCAAAGAAATGATGGCCAGGCGCGGGGATTCATTCGGCGCTATGAGCGGCTCCTGCAAGTTGTTGAAAGAGTCGCTGGCGCCGGAGATCCTTGGCGAGCTGAACAGGACAGGTGTGGTTTTAGTCGCCCTCCCGGAGTCCGGAATCCAAAGGGGAAAACTTGCTTTGAAATGCTGCCAGCAGTACGCACTGCCGGAGTTCGAAGAAAACATCGTGCTTCTGGACACAGGGCATGCCAAGCTCATGACCCCTTTTTTCCCTCTGGATGCTCTTCGCGAGATTCCAGGTTTTGAAAATGCTCGTTACGAAGACCCATATGCCGGCGGGAAGGGCAATTCCATCCGATACATCGGCATGGCGCCGCGCGATGGAAGTCTCAAGGTATTAGGGATTGAAAACCTTTTCTGCGCGGGAGAAAAGGCGGGGCCCCTGGTAGGCCACACTGAGGCGGTTTGCACAGGAACTCTTGCAGGTTACAACGCCGTGAAGCGTGTCAAAGGGGAGAAGCCCCTGGTCCTTCCGGACAGCCTTGCCATCGGCGACGCTATCAGCTACGTGCAAAAACAGGTGATGACGGAAGAAGGTCTGGGCCTCAAGTATACCTTTTCAGGGTCGGTCTTTTTTGAGCGAATGAAGGCGCGGGGGCTTTACTCCACCGACACAGGAAAGATTCAGGATCGCGTGGGACTGGCCGGATTGACGGGCGTCTTCGCCGAAAAGTGATTCTCACCAAAGAGACACCGACGGCAAAGAGAAGAGGTAGGCTTCTTATTTAGAGAGGATTGACGTGATAGCCATCCGCAAAACCTTATTTTCTTTCAGAATACCACGGGGTATCACCGAGTGGAAGTGACGAGCAGGCTTGCAGGAGCCACTTTTTGCTATTCTCTTCCTCTCAATGCTCGCGCATCGTGAGGTTTGCTGCGCACACATCTTGAGCGAACAATATTTTACATAATCTCGCGTTATTGCCAGCAGGCTACGAAGTGACCTGTGTCCCGTTCTTTCATGGGTGGGTCCTGTGTTCTGCAGGCATCCGAGGCTCGGGGGCAGCGAGATTGAAATCGACAACCCGGAGGCGGGTTGAGGGGATTGGGAGTTTCTCCGGCGTAAGCGATTCGCACCCTTGAGCGTTGGACCTTTGGATCGGGCACCGGAACCGCCGACAACAGAGCCTTGGTATAAGGGTGAAGGGGGTTCTCGTAGATGCTATCACGGTTTGCCAGTTCCACGATTTTTCCTGCATACATAATGGCTATTCGCCTGGAAATATGGCGCACAACGGCCAGGTCATGGGCGATGAAGAGGTAGGTCAAGCCCAGCTCGGCCTGCAGATCCTGCATCAGGTTGATGATCTGAGCCCTGATGGAAACATCCAGGGCAGAGACAGGCTCATCGGCTACGATGAATTCCGGGTTGAGAGCAAGAGCGCGGGCAATACCGATTCTTTGGCGCTGCCCGCCGCTGAAGGCATGGGGATAACGGTGGCCTGCATCCGGCGGGAGGCCAACCCTTTGGAGCAATGCACATACTCTTCCTTGGGCCTCTTTATTGTTGCGTGCGAGCCCATGGACAATCAGTGGTTCAGCCACGATGTCAAAGATACGCATGCGCGGGTTGAGGCTCGCGTAAGGGTCTTGGAACACGAGCTGCATATTGCGGCGAAGGGGTCTTAAATTCGCCGTTCCAATGTGGGTTATCTCTCGACTCTTGTAAAAAATTCTGCCCGCCGCCGCCGGTACCCTGCGAAGAATTGCTCGCCCGATCGTGCTTTTCCCCGAGCCGGATTCTCCTACCAGCCCCAGGGTCTCTCCCGGAAAAATGTAAAATGAGACGTTTTCTACGGCATGAACAAAAAGCCGTTTACGCCCCCAAAAGCCTGCCCGCCCACCTTCAAAATGAACGGTGAGGCCTTCGACTTTAACCAAAGGTTCTGATGTCGGGGCTCCAACCGAATCGTGTTTTGATAAAGCTAGTTTTGAATCCATGGCAAGGTCTTCCGTCCAACACCTCAAATGCAAAAGGAAAAGAAAAGTATATCCGCAGATTCCCCCGATTAATGAGCAGGCATTCCAGGTTGTTAGGACAATCCCTTAGGGCCTTCCCACGCGCACCAGCAAGAGACCTTGCGTGTTGGGCTCAACGAAACCAGGGACGGAGGCCGACGGCAGCATTCCCGGGCATTGCGGCATCTTGCTGAAAAAGCACACCCGGAAGGTGGACAAATCAAGTCCGGCGGCGCTCCTTCAATGGCAATCATACGTTCCGTCACTTCGTCGGGCCGAGGGGTTGCTCGGAGCAGCCCCTGTGTGTAAGGGTGCATTGGGTTTTCAAAGATATCCTCCGCCGGGCCTACTTCGACGATTTCCCCTGCGTACATCACGGCAACTCGGTGGCAAAGCTGAGCGATCACGCCTAGATCATGAGTGATCATGATGACAGCGAGGTCGAGCCGCTGCTGCAGGTCGGCGAGAAGCTCCAGGATCTGGGCCTGAATGGTTACATCAAGTGCGGTAGTCGGCTCATCGGCGATAAGCAATCCAGGCTCGCAGGCCAGGGCCATGGCAATCATGACCCTCTGCCGCATGCCTCCGGAGAGCTCATGAGGATGCTGGTCCATACGCTTTTCAGGGGCACCGATATCAACGAGCTTCAGAAGTTCCACTGCCCGGCGACGCGCCTCTTTCTTCTTCATGCCCAAGTGGTGGTGCAACACCTCTGTGATCTGTGTGCCGACGGTAAAGAGCGGGTTCAAAGAAGTCATGGGATCTTGAAAAATCATGGCAATTTCCTTGCCACGAGTCATTCGAGTCAGCTCTTTGCCGTCGGGCCCGAAAAAGGAGCGTCCCTTCCACCGAATGTCGCCGCCTACTATTTCTCCAGGTGTTGTAATGAGGCCCATGACCGCCTGGACGGTAACGCTTTTCCCTGATCCGGACTCTCCTACTATTCCAAGGGTTTCGCCGTATTCAAGATGGAGGCTGACCCCTCGGGCGCCATGAACGATCCCGGTCCGGGTTGTGAAATCAACAAAGAGGTTCTCGATTTCCAGGAGCGACCCGGCACTCATGCTCCAGCCCCCTCCTTTCTCCTATGTTTTCGCTTGAGGGCAGCCATTTGGCGGGCGAATTGTTTTTCTCGTTCCTGGGGGTCGGAGATTAAACGCATCCAACTAGCCACCAAATTAATGGCAAGCACTGTGATGGAGATGGCGATGCCGGGGAAGGTTACAAGCCACCAGGCCCGAAACATATAGTCTTTTCCTGCAGCTACGTCCAGTCCCCAGGAGGTGGCGGGCGGCTGGATACCGAGCCCCAAGAAGGATAGAGCCGCCTCAGCCAGCACGATCCGTGCGAATTCCAAAATGGCGAGGGTGAGGAGGGGCGAAGTCAGGTTGGGTAGGATATGGCGAAAGATGACCCTCCGGCTGTTGCAGCCCAGAATTTCAGCGGCTTCCACATAAGCGGTTTCCCTGACCGAGAGAACCGCACTTCGTGTCATGCGGCCGTACACCATCCAACCGTTGAAGGAGAGCACGAGGATAACCGTAATCAGACTCGGTCCGATCACGGCAAGGATGATCAGAGCTAGGAGAAGGCCGGGGAAGGCTACCTGGGTATCGATCCATCGCATGATGAAGCTGTCCACACGGCCCCGAAAGTACCCTGCTATAAGCCCGAGCACCGTGCCGAAGACCCCTGCTGCAAAAACCACAGTGGCGCCTACGATAAGGGATACCCTCGACCCGTAAATCACCCGGGAAAGCACGTCACGGCCCAGGTGGTCGGTGCCGAAGATGTGATTCCAACTGCCGTTTGGACTCCAGGCAGGAGGTTTGAGTCTTGCCATGAGATCTTGGTCCGCCGGGTGGTGGGGTGCCAACAAGGGGGCCGCAAAAGCCATAAAAAGTAGAGCACAAATCAGCATCATGCCTATAAAGCCTGCCTTGTCGCGCCAAAGTTCCAGCAACAGGTTTTGAAGCCTTTGGAAGCGTTCCTGCCAGGTGATTTTCCAGATTTTTTCAGCAGATGATTCCATTTCAAGCAAGCTTCAATCGCGGATCGATTAGGGTGTAAACGAAATCCATGATTATATTGATGACCACCACGACAAGGGCCACCGTAAAAACGATGGCTTGCAAAAGAATCAGGTCCTCCCGCTCAATGGCCTGCATTGCGGTGAGCCCCAAACCTGGCCAGGCAAAGACCGTTTCAACCACCACCGAGTATCCCGCAACGGCGCGGATCAGCTCCCACCCGCACAGAGTGACCACTGGCAAAGAAGCATTACGCAAGGCATGAACACCTACTACACGGTAAAAAGGCAAGCCCTTGGCCGTGCATGTCTTGACGTATTGCCGGTTGAGTTCATCGATCATGGAGGAGCGAACGATCATCACCAGTCTGGCCAGGGCCGGCAAGGCCATGGTAATCGCGGGAAGGATAATATGTGCAGGCGAATCAACGCCTGATGTTGGCAACCAACGCAGTTGCACGGCAAAAACAACAATGAGAAGCAGGCCCAGCCAGAACTGGGGGATCGATAACCCGATGAGACTGATGAAAACCGTGAACCGATCGGAGACCCCCCCCGGTTTCAAAGAGGCGATGATCCCGAGTGGAATTGAGAGCGCAAAAGCCAGGCCGATACCGAGGAAGGCAAGAGCAAGGGTCAGGGGCAATTTTTCCAACACAATCGTCATAGCCGGACGATGTTGCCAGAGAGAGTTGCCGAAATTCAGGCCGGCCATGTCCGTCATGAAGTCAATGAACTGAACCCATATGGGCCGGTCCAGGCCAAGCTGCTTTTCAAAAGCCGCACGCTGCTCAATTGTGGCTTCCAGGGGGAGCATGACCTTGACCGGGTCCCCCACCATTCGCGTAATCACAAACACGAAAACGGTCACGCCGAAAATGACGATTATGCCGTGCCCGAAACGCTTCAGAATGTACCGGCCCATGAAGGTCTCTTATTTGTTAACGGTCATTTCACCCACAAGCATTTTAGCATCCACTCGGGCCGCCCACTCCACGTGTTTGCTGACACCATAGACGTCCTCGATATTGAGAAGCCAGACAAAGTAGGCCTGCTCATGAGCGCGTTTGACGGCCTGATGGTAAAGGGCGCTGCGCTTGCCCGGATCCGTTTCCGTTCGAGCTGCGTCGATTAATGACGCCAGCTCCTTGTCGGTATTGGATGAACCGATACCACCCGCCTTGTAGTAGGCCGAAAAGCTCTTGTCCGCATCCATCAATTCATTGGAGCTCACAACAAAGATGGCGTCAGCCCGTGTCTTGCGATCAAAGAGACGGTTCAGGTATTCGTTGAACTCAAAGATCCGGACCTTGGATTTAATGCCGACTTTGTCCCAGAAGGCGGCGACCGCCTCAACCATCTCGCGGTCCTTGAGCCATCGGCCTGCGGTCCCGATTACCTCTACCGTAACCCCTGCAGCGCCGGCCTCTTTGAGGAGGGCTCCGGCTTTCTCTGGGTTATAGGGGTATGCCTGAACATCCTTATTAAATCCGAAAAAGGACGGGCTAAGCAACTGGCCCGGAGATATCTGTGCAAAACCTTCGAACAGGCCCTCTGCCAGAGCTTTTTTGTCAACCGCATAGTTCAAGGCTTGGCGTACTCGCACATCTTTGGTCGGGCCGGCATCTGCGTGAAGGATGATAATCGGAAATTCGAGGCCCATGACATGGATCGCCTTAGGCACCTGGTCTTTGAATTCAGGGAGCAAATTTGTGATTACGTCGAATTCCCCCGCTTTCAGTCCGGCCAGGCGTGTGCCCGGGTCTGAGACAAATCGGTAAGTCACCTTTCTTATTTGCGGCTTGTCGCCCCAGTATGCCTGGTTTTTTTCCAGGATGATGTTCTGTCCACGATTCCATCTAACGAATCTGTAAGGTCCTGTTCCCACGGGTTTCTCAGCAAATTTGGCATCTTTTGAATGGGATGGAGGGACAATTTTCATCCAGTAGAGCCGGGAGAGAAGGATGGGGTCCGGCCCATCGGTAAAAACCTTGACAGTCAGATCATCAACCTTTTGGGCGTCCTTGATGGTATTAAAAAAAGACATTTGTTCGGAATTGAATTGGGGGTCGATGATGCGTTTGATGCTGTAGACCACCGCATCCGCATTGAAAGGTTCGCCGTTTTGGAAGGTGATACCGGGACGCAGTTTGACTTCCCACGACGAGCTGTCTAGAAGCCGTGGCTCCGCCGCCGCAAGACCCGGTAAAAGGGTACCGTCGGGCTTTCGGGCCATGAGGGTTTCGTAAATGTTGTCGTTGACGGCCCGCTCGCCGCCATCTTCTCTAAGCTGAGGATCAAGGGTGGTCGGTTCGGAACCCAGGGCGATAACGATTTCCTGGGCTTGAGCGTAAACAGGTCCGACCAAACAAAGCATCAAGCCGGTAAGAAGTAAACGTCTCATTCTGTTCATGGATATCCTCCTTTGATGATCATCATGGATTTCTTAAGGTGCGGAAGAGATGCATGCTTTTTATATGAGAAGCTGCAGAATGTGTCAAGAAATTGAAGGGGGCACCGGGAGTGAAGCACAAATACCTACTTGACACGCAAACCCTGTTTTTTATAAGCCTTTAATAAGAGGAGAAGACGATCGTGGAGATAGGCATACCCTGTGGGCGTGAAGAATTCCGCTTGGTGCTTCCACCAGAGGCGGAAATCTTGGAATCATGCCATATGCCGGCAGTGAGCAACCCGGAACTGGCTGTGGAGGCCGTCCTGAGAAATCCTATTGACAGCCTTTCCCTTGCAGAGCTGTCTAAGGGTCGGAAAAGCGCTTGTGTGGTCATTTCGGACGTCACCCGACCGGTTCCCAATCGAGTGATTCTTCCGCCCCTTCTCAGGACATTGGAGTCTGCCGGAATGGACCGGAGCAGGATCACCATCCTTATCGCGACCGGCACACACCGGCCCAATGTGGAGGAGGAATTGGTGAATCTAGTAGGCGACGAAATCGCCGCGAATTACCGGGTGGTCAACCATGATTGCCGTAACGCGCGTGTTCACCGCCGAATCGGCGAGCTGGAAGGTGCACCGATTGAAATCAATTCCATTTATCTCGATGCGGATTTAAAGATCCTGACAGGCCTCATCGAGCCTCATCCTTACGCCGGTTATTCGGGCGGCGCAAAAAGTATCCTTCCGGGCCTATCGAGCTTCGAGACGATGAAATTCATGCATTCTTTCAAAATGATCGCGCACCGGGAAGTCGCCAACTGCATCTTGGAGGGAAACCCATTTCACCGGGCCACTCTTGAGGCAGCCCGGTTGGCAGGCGTGGATTTTGTGGTGAATGCCGTCATCAACAAAGAGAAGCGCTTGGCCGGCATATTCGCGGGGAGCCTCCATGGGGCTCACCGTGGCGGCTGCCGCATGGTGGAAAAATGCTCAATCGTCGGCATCTCTAAGCCTGCGGATCTGGTGGTCACTTCCGGAGGTGGGGCTCCGATTGACGCGACATTTTATCAGTGCGGGAAAGGCCTGCTTGGTGCAAAGGCTGTGGTAAGGCCGGGCGGGGCGGTGATCATGCTCTGCGGCTGTGAACAAGGGATCGGCAGTGATACCTTCACTGAACTTGTGGGAGCCTGCAAAACCATGGAAGCTTTCTCTCAGATCTATGCAGACCCCGAGAATTTTGTCACGGACCAGTGGGCCGTCCAATCTTATCTTCAGGTTTTGCAACACATGGGCCCTGTATTTGTCTATTCCCCAAGGCTTACCAAAGAGCAACTGAGTTCCCTGGGCGTTCAAAAAATCTATGACGTCCGGAAGGAATTAGACGCGCTCTTAAAAAGCTTTCCGCGGGTGGCTGCCATCCCAGAAGGACCTTATGTCGTGGGTTTAAGAAATTGAAGATCGAAGCACCCTCTTCACCCATCTACGGATAACTCGCTGTGTTTTCACTATAACGTCCAATCGACTCGTAAAAAAAAAAGGGGTAGCAATTTAGCTTTTTTAAAAATCGCAAGCATCAGGCATGGGGATCTCTCTTCACCAACCACCTCAAGCCCTTTCGCCTCTATCCTTACCATATTGAGGTACCGATATATGGAAGACACTGAATCAGATTGCTGTCTGTTTCCACAGCCGTCGCATGATAACGATCCTCCCGGTATGCACCCTTCCGGTTCTTCCTCTGATTGAATTCCTTACCGATCTTTCCTGCAATCAAATGCATGGAATCGATATCTTTTCGGCAAAAAATAAGTCAAGGAAAAGGTTTGTTTTTCACTGCAATTATGATATGTCTTTGTTCCATGGAGTGTCCGGACAAAACTCATTTGCTGCCGGACATTACTTGTAAAGAATAATGCATTATGGAAGGGAGATTAACCCGGAATGGAATCGAACTCGGCGCTATTCATTTTTAAACCATTAAATTAACAGAGGAGGGGAAAAATGAAAAGGAAACTTGTGTCAATCCTGGTAGGAGTATTATTAATCGCCGGCTTGGTTGAAATAGGTCATCTGTCCGCAGCTTCGGCAGCAGAGCTTACCCTGAGTCACATGGCACCCGCAGGTTCCATATTGGATAAACAACTTTCAGCCTGGGCGGAAAAAGTCAAAAAAGACAGCAACGGCAAACTGAGTATCCGTATATTCCCGGGTGCAACCTTAATCAATCCTTTCGAGACCTTCACCGGTATCGAAAAGGGCATTGCCGATCTGGGCTCGAGCTATCGGTATTCCAGGGCCGGAGCCGAGCTAACCGGCCTTATTTCCATGTTTCTGGCCGGTGTACCTGATTCCGCTTCCGGTTCAAGAATAGTGGCCGAGGTCTGGAAAAACTTTCCAGAGGCACGAAACGAATGGCAAACCGTCAAGGTTCTATGGGTTAACTCCTCGGGGCCTGCTGTGGTTGCAGCCACCAGACCAGTCCGCACCATGGCCGATCTAAAAGGACTGGAACTTAGGACGCCGGTTCCTGAAGCAGCCGATGCGCTGCGATTACTCGGCGGAACTCCGGTAAGCATGACTTCTGCCGACATGGTGATTGGCATTAAGAGGGGCACTGTACATGGCGGTCTGGTTTTCAAAGAAGCCATCGAGTCCTTTAAACTTCCAGTAAAATACGTGACTGAATTCGGCATGTATCAATCTTCAAATTGGTTCCTGGTTATGAACCTCGACAGCTGGAATAAGCTGCCCGCAGACCTCCAGAAAGTAATAGATGACAGTCTTGAATGGGGTAGAAATGAATCGATCAAGGCTTTTGATGCTGCGGATGCGTCCGCTGTTGAATACGGAAAGAAGCAGGGAATGGAGTTCATAAAGCTGTCAGCGGAAGAAGAGGCCAGGTGGTTCGAAATCGTAGACAGGAATAACAGAAAACATGCGGCAGACCTTGATGCGAAAGGGTACCCCGCAACCAAAGTTCTTGAATTTATAAATAAAATCAGGAAATAACAACAAATTAGACGAGTTATGCTGCGATTTTTCCAACCCGCAGCATAACTCCGAAATATCGCCTTGCGGCAATACATGTAACGCCAACCCTTTGGTGTTCTGTTTCCGGCTCCCGCATCAGCGAGGAAGCGCCGGGCTTCATCGTAGGATGCTTTTTTTAAAAGGGGGTTGCTCTGTGCTCTACTGGTTAAAATCTGCGGTAAAGAAGGCTCCTCTTATCATATCATCCATTTCATTAGTTTTTATGATGCTTGTCGTTGTCGTCCACGTTGTGGGGAGGAACTTATTCAACGCACCACTCTATGGCGGTGTAGAAATAATCAGTTTATCCGGAGTTGTGCTCATATCCTTCGCATTAGGATATACACAACTGCAAAAAGGCCATATTGCAGTTGAAGTTCTGGTTACCAGGTTGCCCGAGTCACTCCGGATACCACTCGCCGTTTTTGCATTGGTCGCCAGCTTGATCACTGGCGCACTTTTAATCTGGGGTGCCATTGACTATTTTTGGGATGCGATCATTAAACGGGGTTCGTACACTCTTGTGCTTCACCTCCCTTCAGCCCCGTTCAGATTTGTCTGGGTATTGGGCTGTGCCGCATTGTGGGGATATTTCCTATATGACTTCATTCAGATTCTGCGAAGGGTAAAATGATTTGAGTCCATTTATTACCGGTATTGTCGGAGTCGCCGCAACCCTTGTCTTGCTTATCTTAGGCGTTCCCATCGGTATTTCCATGGCCTTGGTTGGGTTTGTGGGATTTGCCTATATTGTGACAATTAATGCGGCGTTTCATGTTGTTTCCACGGTCCCCTATGGACTCATATCCAATTATGACTGGCTTGTTCTTCCCCTCTTTCTGCTGATGGGCACTGTGCTCTTCCATGCAGGACTGGGGGCGGCGCTGTTTAACATGGCCTACAAAATATTCGGCAAACTGCCGGGCGGCCTAGCTATCGGAGCATTGGGATCTTGTGCCATTTTCTCCGCTGTAAGCGCATCGAGTATAGCTACAGCCGCAACCATAGGAACTCCTGCAATACCGGAAATGAAAAAATACAAATATGACAGTGCCTTAGCCACCGGTTGTATTGCTGCCGGCGGTACGCTGGGCTTTTTGATACCACCCAGCACTATCTTGATCATTTATGGAATTCTTACAGAAACATCCATTGTTGAGCTTTTTATCGCAGGCATTGTGCCCGGAATCATGCTTGCTGCGATGTTTATGGGCACAGTCTACATCCATGTACGTCTTAAACCATCTATTGCTCCGCCGGGAAAAGATTCAACATTCAAGGAAAAATTATCGGCTATTGGCGCCTGCGCAGAGGTACTGGCCTTGATCGCTTTGGTAATGGGCGGGCTCATTGTCGGCTGGTTTACGCCGACAGAGGCTGGAGGTATTGCCGCATCAGGTGCCATTGTATTGTCCTTAGTTAGAAAAAAGCTGAACTGGGGATTGTTGAATGCCAGCATTGTAGATGCCGTCAAATCCACCGGAATGATCTTTCTCTGCGCCATTGGTGCATTTATCATGGTGCCTTTTATAGCGGTTAGCACTATTCCTATGGAACTTGCAGACTATATCCTCGAACTTGGAATAAGCCCTACTCTAGCGATACTCTTCATCGTGGTACTTTACTTCATTCTGGGTTGCTTCATTGATACCATGGCAATGGTTTTGCTTACCGTTCCCATTTTCTTCCCTCTGATTATAAAGCTTGGCTTCGATCCTCTATGGTTCGGTATACTGATTGCATTGCTGGTTGAAACCGCAATGATTTCACCTCCAATAGGCATGAATGTGTATGTCATTGCGGGAGTAGCTAAAGATATTCCCATGGAAACCATATTCAAGGGGATACTGCCGTTCGTACTGACAATGTTGCTTTTCATAATTCTTATTATTGCTTTCCCGCAGATTGTGCTCTTTTTGCCCGCCCTGATTTCTTGAACAAATAGACTAGACAGACATCAAGTGCACACAGGGCAGTTCGCTTCACACCGGGAGCAAAGAAGATGACGACGGCCGCAGAAGGAGAAGGTTGAATCGCTCCGGCCGCAGCCTTCACATACCAGTGGATCCAATGCCTTTGTCAGAGGATTGTAGGTCAGGGAAACCGGCTTCTTCTCCCTTCCCACATGAAGATCGCAAAGGATCCTGACCGCGGATGTACGGATAAAAAGAGCGGCGGAGGGAATGATCTTCACCCGAATGCTGTATTTCATGAGAAGATCCTCCTTCTTCCGGGCTAGTTCTTCAGGAAGAAGGGCGATCTTTTCCCTACGGTCCTGCACCAGTCGATCCGAGAGGCCGGCTCTTGTCAGACTCAATTCCATCTCTTTTTTAAGGGTCTCGTAATACTCTTCGAGGTTTTTTGTGTCCCTCTTGAGTCTCCTGTTCATGCTGTCCCGAAAATTCCGGATTTCTTCAACGATCAATTCCCGGGCCTGTCTTGATATCACTTTAAGGAGCCTTTCCCACTTGGCCGTGTCCCGGGAAGATGCGGTAAAGGATGCGGCTTCCGCGGCCGCCTTAAACGATGGGTCCAGCGTGCCCGGAATGAAAGCCCCGGTGTCGAAATGGAAGAACATGGAAAAGAGCCCTTCTTTTTGTTCATCGCTTCGAGCGACATATCGGCACGCGAGCAAGAGATAATCCGTCCTGATGGGCGCTGTGGCCGTCACCCTGCAAAATGAGTTGCGAAAACTGAATCGGTCCCGGATCAGGCGATCAAATCCCTGGCTTTTTAGATAGGGGAACGATACCTGGCAGGAATTGAGGGGAAGGGAGTTACAGCACAGATCAACCATCTTTTCCAGGAAAGGGTCGCCGTAATTGATGCTGTATTCACCTTCGCTTTCAGCGGCAAGGCCGTCCTTGATCCGCACGTACTCCGGGAGGCCCAGCTTCTCTGCAAGCTCTTGAGGCAAAAGGGCGTCGAACCCCGCCGGGCTTGTCTCGACCACAGCCCCTTGCTCCTCAAGAAAGCGCCGGGCAAATAGAAAAGGCTGCGCTGCGCTTTCAGAGTTCATAGTTTTCTCCAAAGAGTTTTTCGTCCAGGGCCTTGGTGCTCTCATAGCCCGTCTTTGCACGTTTCAGCCTTGTGGCCAAATGAGAAAAACCCTTTTCAATCTTTTCTTCCGTCGCTGAGTTCACCCAAATATCATAGATCATATCCGAAAAATCCTGCTCTCCCGTAACCCTGCCCAGGACCATGTCGATCTCTCCAATGACCATTTCAAACATGTTGATTTTTCTATCCAGAATGTAGAGTATCCTGTCTTCGATGCTCCCTTCAGCGCAGAGATTGTAAATCATGACTTCTTTTTCCTGCCCGATCCTGTGGATGCGGCCGATGCGCTGTTCGATCTTCATTGGGTTCCACGGAAGATCATAGTTGATCATCTGGCTGCAGAACTGGAGGTTCCGGCCTTCGCCTCCGATTTCGGTGGTCACCAGAATCGGCCTTTCATCCCTGAAGAGTCTAATCTGCTCCTCCTTATCATGACTGTTCATTCTTCCGTGAAAAAGTGCGTGAGGGATTTGCTGCCGCTTGAGGAATTCCGCGATATGCTCCAATGTGCCGAGATACTTGACGAAGACAAGCAGCTTTTCCCGTGATTTTTTGATCAAGTTTAAAAGGATCCGGTGCTTGCTGTTGTCGTCGATAGATATGCACATATCATAAGCGTCACGGATGTCCTTTTCATAGGGAGAGAGCTCGTCTTTTTTGTCAAGGAGCCGGGAAAGGCTCAAAGCAACAGCGCGAGGCGATGATCCGGCTTCTTCCAGGAGATTCTGGAGCAGGAGCCTCTTGGAGACGCCGTCGTTTCTGTTGATGGTCCTGACGAGACAAGAGACCTTTTCATAGAGGGCCTTTTCCAGGTCCGAAGATTTGATCTTGAGCGTCCGGGCAAATCTAGGCGGGATTCCGATCTTGGCGATGGCGCGGGTATTCCGGACCATGATCTCCCCCAAAAGTCCCTTGAGGCCTTCTTTGTTGCGAGGATCCGTCGGGTCTCCTGCGACCATGAACTCTTTTTTGAATTCGGCGGCGGTCTTCAACTGGCCGGGCTTGAGAAGGGTGATGAGATTGTGAAGTTCCATCAAGTTGTTTTCTACCGGAGTGGCTGTCAGCAAAAGGAGGAACCGCTTTTTCAAGCTGTTTACCAGTTTCCAGTTCAGAGTCGTGCGATTTTTCAGGTGATGGGCTTCATCCACGATCACCAGATCCCATTCCTTTTCAGTAACCGAAGGGAAGTTCTTTTTTGATTTGGCAACGTTAATGGATGCCAAGACATATGGCCGGTTCCAGGTCGAGACGTTGCCGGAACGAAAATCGGCATCTTCAGTGGATAAGAACTCAAGCTGAAATTTTGCAGCCAACTCATCGCGCCATTGGGTGACGAGAGGCGAAGGCACGAGAATCAAGGCGGATTTGACCATTCCTCTCAGGATGTACTCTTTGAGGATCATGAGAGCCTCGATAGTCTTACCCAGGCCCACCTCATCGGCCAGGAGGGCTCGGCCGCGGAAGCTTTTCATCACCTTTCGGACGGTTTCTTCCTGGTACCAGAAGGATCGCACTCCCTCAAGGCGGCTGATGCAAATCAGATTTTCAAAAGCTTGGCTGAAGCGAATGCCGTATCCATCCAGGGCGAGCTCATATTCATCCTTTGAGGACAATTTTCCCTCAGTTACGGCCTGGTAAAGAGGCTGGGAATCCACTTCCACATAAAGCTGGATTTCAGGGGGAGGGGGAACGACATCGGTCTTTGAGGGGGACGCTTTCGGCAGGTTGAAAGTCCGGGGGGGAGGGTCCTTCGCTTTTGTCTGGGCCTTTACTGGATTTTTCCTTGTTGCCGTCATGGCCTGGCAGTAAAGCTTTTGTTGAAGCAGGGCCTTGCTGATTTTAATTCTTTTTCTTTCGCTGAGCTTTGGAAGGAGGCGGAACGCGGCTTCGATGAGTTCGAGGGCTTTATTGTAATGGCGTGCATCCACCATAAACCGGCTCAACTCAGCGATGCCCTCAGCTCGGAGCTTTCCCGTCTCGTAGAGTCTGAGAAGAGCTCGTATTTCAATATCCTGCCTTCTCAGGATGCGGGCAAGCCGGCACAGCTCAATCAAGTAATCTTCGTTCTTGGGCCGGCTCTCAACGGCCTTTTCCATTTGACGAAGCGCTTTTTGAAGATTGCCGCGGTCTTCGCTCTGCAGCGCTTCCCAGTAAAAAAACTCGGCCTTTTCGAACTTGCCGGATTGAAGAGTCCTCTGTCTTCTTTCCTGAAGTTTTGCTTTTGTTTGCGCTTTTCTTTTGTCGGTTCCGGCTGTGGCCAAGTCCTTCCCCCTTTAGCCTGAATCTTCAACCGACCATGCCTTGCGTGCCGGGCGATCCCGGAGTCAAAAAAGAGGACTTAAATCTATCTCCCATTATCCTCTAAATTTATCAGAGGCGGAAGTTCAAAACAAATATTTTCTCACGAAAGGCAAACTCAATTCCTGCCCTCTCCTTATCCTTTCACCCCTCCCTACTGGCTATGAGGTTTCTTGCTATGAACTATGAGCTTCTTTGGTATCGGGTCTCTTCCTTTTCGCCTTGTCCTGTGCGCAGTGCACCGTCCCTTATGTCTTGGAAATAGCATTGACAAAATGCGGAGGATTTCGTAGAAAATCGGTAGATGACCCTTGAGGAAGCGGTCAAAACGGATTCATTTTTAGGCTCTCTTCAGACTTTGAAGAACTTTCCTTACAAAATCCTTTTCCTATGCATTTTCTTGCCGCCCATTTTTTATATCCTCACCTTGAACGGGTTGGAACGATATCTTCAGAATAGGGAAACTACGAAGATCAGATCGATCATGATCCGGGATGTGGAAGCGCTTTACCAGGGACATCACACGGTCAAAGAAGAAGTGAACCGAAATATCGTTGATTATTTGAGAAGCGATTTCAAATACCGGTTAGGGGTGAAAACAAATATTCTGGTCAGGACCAAAGACGACCGCATCCTGTTTCCTTCGGCAAGCGCCGTGGATACGGATCAAAGCGTTGATTTCACCACCCAGGGAATGGACTCTCTTCGCTACATGGAGGTGGCCTCCGAAAACTACCGGATCCTAAGTGAGGGGTTGGCCCTTTCCGTGGCGGTTAGGATCCGACACAATAGCTGGCTTTCCAATGGAGTACTGATTTTTTACGTGATTCTAGCGCTCCTGTTCATTCAGCACTTTGTAAGAAGAGGGTTGAGTGAAAGTGAACGGGAAGGGCTGGAACAAAGAGAGGCGATCCAAAGCTTGACTGCCAGGCTGGGCCGGGCCGAGTCAAAGCTCGCCGACGCACAGAACCAGGAGACCGAGTATCTGGAGCGGATAAATGCCTTGAAAAAAGACAGGATCCATTTGTCGGAGGATATTGACGGTCTCCTGGAAGAGGTCGAAAAACAGGAAGCCGGTTTGAACGAGCAGACGCGGCTTAAAGAGGAAATGGCGGAGCAGGTTCTTGTGCTTCGCAATGAACTGGAAAGGCTGGCGCCAAAGCCTAAGAAAAAGAAGAAAATGCTCGATTCCGCCGCGAAACGTTTCTCAGTCCTTTACAAGAATCTTGCTTTTACGGATCGGGCTTTGGAAGGGTTTCTCGATCTTACCGAGGAGTTTCAACTCAAGGCCGAAGAGGTGATCCACAGGCTCAACGAAGACGAGTCGGCCGTATCGGTAAAGCGAAAGGTCTTTGGCAAGGGAGGTAAAATAAACGTCCTCGAAATCGTCTTTTCCTATTCGGGGAGGATTTACTATCAGAAGGATTCCGGGACAAGGAAAATTATTGTTGCTATAGGCACCAAGAACACCCAGGAAAAGGATCTTGCCTACCTTGAAAGCGTAGCTCTGTAGAACGTTGCGCAAATATTGGTGAAAGCATATCACTCGGCCGCAGAAACCCATAGCTTTTGAGTATGGGCGTGTTTATTGGCGATGCCTAAGAAAATGATTAGAAATCGCAGCGATTTCTTTACTATGATCCGGGCGCAGGGCTTGGAAAGCATGCTTGAGGGCAGGCTTCAACAGGGGGGATATTGTGATATTCAGCAAAACAGGTGAGGTGCGGGATGGGCTTTTCGTGATCGGCGCGGCCCATTTTCCTTTGTATCTTCTTAAAAGCGAGAAACCGCTTCTTGTCGAAGGAGGAATCAGTGTTCTCGGCGAGGTATATCGCAGGGATCTTGTGGATCGACTGGGGAACTTGCAACCCGAAATGATCCTTCTTACCCATGCCCATTTTGACCATTGTGGGGCTGTTTCATATCTGAAAAAAGCCTTTCCGGGCATGAAGATCGCCGCTTCTCCGGAATCGGCCGAAATTCTTAAAAGACCCAACGCCGTCAACCTCATGCGAACCCTGAGTGAGAGCGCAAGGGAATCCGTCAAAGGAATGGACAGGGCATTGCTCCTCAAAGACGCTTTCGAACCCTTTGAACCGGATGTGATCCTCCGGGACGGAGACAGGATCGAAATCATGAGCGGCCTGAGCGTGCAGGTCCTACAAACGCCCGGCCACACCAGAGATTTCTTGAGCTACTATATTCCGGAAAAGAAAATTCTTTTTGCTTCCGAAGCGGGAGGCTGCGCTGTTGGTTCGGGCAATATTTCCGTCGAATGTCTGACGGGCTTTGATGTTTATTTGGCCTCGCTTAGGCGTTTAGCGGCTATGGAAGCGGAAATTTTGTGTCAGGGGCATTTCTTTGTTTACACTGATCAAGACGTGCAAGCGTTCTTTGCGAGATCCATCCGTTCGACGCTCGAGTTTAAGGAAATGGTGGAGAAGTCTTGGGATCAGGAGAGCGGTGATATGCAGCGGGTTATGGCCGGTATAAAGGAATTGGAATATGACCCTTTGCCGCAGCCCAAACAACCCGAGCAGGCCTATCTCGCCAATCTTGAAGCGAGAGTCAAAAGCATTGTCACGAGCATTGTCAACCCAGCAGCTTCTCTTGAATAAGCTTGGCCAGTTCCTTGGGATTGGCTTTGCCGCGTGTTTTTTTCATAACCTGGCCGATCAGGTAATCCATGGGTTTTGTCGATCCTTCCCTGATCTTGGCGGTGACCTGGAGGTTTTCGGCGATCACTTCATCCACTAAACGCTCCAGCGTTTTTAAATCCCGGATAGGTTTGAGGTCCTTCTCGGCGATAACGGACCCGGCAGAGACCCCTCGTTCGAACATCTCCTCCAGGACCTGCCTTCCCATTTTTTCCGTGATCTCATCTCGTGTGACGGCATTGACGAGTTCCGAGAAGCCCTCCGGCGGAACCGGGCACTGAGCTATTGAGAGAGAACTCTTCTTGAGAAGCCTGAAAAGATCTTTAATGATCCAACGGCTGAGTCTTTGCCGGTCTTGGACGAAAAGGGCGCACGCGCTAAAGTAGCCGGCCACGCGCTTGTCGCGTGTTAGAAGAAGTGCATCTTCTTTTGGCAAATTGTATTGACCCACGAGCCTGTCCACACTTTGATCCGGAAGTTCCGGCATACTTCTCCTGATATTGTCCACAAAATCGTCGGGTAGTTCGATTTCCAGAAGATCAGGGTCCGGAAAGTAACGATAATCAGGAGCGTCCTCTTTGCTTCTCATGGGCAAGGTCAGGTGTTTGGCCTCGTCAAAAAGCCGTGTTTCCTGAAAAATCTCGCCGCCGCCCTCGATGATGCCTCGCTGTCTGGCGATTTCGTATTCCAGGGCTTCGCCAATGGCTTTGAATGAGGCCATATTTTTGATCTCAGACCGGTTTCCGTAAGCCTTCGAGCCCTTAGGCCTGAGGGAGATATTAACATCGCAGCGGAGCTGGCCTTTTTCCATGTTGCAGTCGCTGACCTCAATGTACCGCAAGGTCTGGCGCAATTTTTCCAGATAGGCGCGAGCTTCCAGAGTGGAGCGGAGCGGATTTTTCTCGTGGTCCGTCACAATTTCAAGAAGGGGCACGCATGATCGGTTGTAGTCCACTAAGCTGAACTCCGACGCTTCGAATGAATCAGATGAATGGACCAGTTTGCCGGCGTCTTCTTCCAGGTGCACACGTTTGATCCCCACGGCATAGGGTTGTCCGTCGCCAGAGGTGATTTCCAAGCGCCCCTCTTCACAGAAAGGTTTATCGTACTGTGATATCTGATACCCCTTCGGGAGATCGGGGTAAAAGTAGTTTTTCCTGGCAAAGCGGGAAAGCCGGTTGACGGTGCATTTGAGGGCAAGGCCGGCCCGCACGGTATACTCAACGGCTTTTTTGTTGAGAACCGGGAGGGCGCCGGGCTGGCCCGTACAAACAGGGCATATAAGTGTGTTGGGCAAAGCATCGTAATCCACGGGACAGTCGCAGAAAAGCTTGGAATCGGTTTTCAATTCCACGTGCGTCTCAAACCCTATGATTACATCAAAGTCCATAGTCATTTAACATCACTAATTTAAAATCGCCAGTCGGCCAATCAGTCGCTGTAGAATGGTTCTCAATGTGCAATGTCTGATGATCATCGATAAATGCTTTTCTCATACCCATAAGCAACGCGCAGCACCGTCTCTTCATCAAAGGCCTTTCCGATGATTTGCATGCCGGCCGGCAGGCCTTTAATCGTTCCGCAGTTGATGCTCATTCCCGGCAGGCCTGATAGATTTAAAGAAGCTGTGTAAATATCCACAAGGTACATTTGAAGCGGTTCGGTAATCTTCTCCCCGATTCTGAAGGGCAGACATGGAGATACAGGGGTCACCATGCAGTCCACCTCCTCAAAGGCCTTGTCAAAATCCGCCTTAATGAGAGCTCTGACCTGTTGTGCCTTTAAATAGTAAGCATCATAATAGCCTGCGGAAAGGACGTAAGTCCCTAGCATGATCCTTCTTTTTACTTCCTTGCCGAGCCCCCGGCTCCTTGTGAGCTCATACATCATAATCGAATCGGTAACGTTTTCCCTCGTGCGAAAGCCGAATTTAACCCCGTCGTATCGCGCAAGATTGCTGCTCGCCTCTGCCGTGGCGATCAGGTAATAGGTCGCAACGGCATAAGGAGTATGGGGAAGGGAAATTTCGACGATGTGGACGCCGTTATCTTCGAGAAGCGAGACAGCGGCCATTATCCGTTCCTTAATTCCGGGATCCAAGCCTTCGACGAAGTATTCCTTTGGAAGACCGATACGCAACCCTTTTAAACCCTTGTTCAGGGAACGGAGAAAGTCCGGGGTTTTCGTATGTGCGGAGGTTGCATCTTTTTTGTCATGCCCGGAGACGATGCCGAGCATGAGGGCGCAGTCTTCCACGCTTTTTCCAAGGACGCCCACTTGATCGAGCGAGGAGGCATAAGAGACGAGACCATAACGCGAAATGCGGCCGTAAGTGGGTTTGATGCCTGCGATACCGCAGAATGCGGCAGGTAGCCTAATGGAACCACCCGTATCCGAGCCCAGCGCCACAATTGCCTCCCCGGCCGCCACAGCAGCCGCAGATCCGCCACTCGATCCACCGGCCACCCTTTCAGGGTCAAGGGGATTGCGGGTCGGGCCGAAAGCACTATTTTCCGTGGAAGAGCCCATGGCGAATTCATCCATGTTGGTTTTCCCTACAAGCACTGCTCCCGCCTTGAGGACCTTTTCTACCGCCGTTGCATCGTAAGGCGGGATATAATCTCTGAGCATTAAAGAACCGCAGGTCGTCCTTATGCCTTTGGTGCAAAGTATATCCTTGAACGCCACCGGAATGCCGTCGAGAGGAGAAAGGCTTTCATTGTGCCGGTACCGTCGATCCGCTTGATCGGCCAGTTTGAGGGCGAGCTCGCGGGTCCGCGTGATGTAAGCGTTGATCTTCTCTTCTCTTTCGTCCATACGCCTGAAAACAGATTCAGTGATCTCCCTGGAACTGACTTCCCGTTTCTGTAGCAATCGAGCGAGCTCCGATGCAGTTCTATCGCACAATTCCATCTTTCAACCCTGACAGTCTTCTCTTTCTTCCTTGTGTCCTGAGAGCCCTAACCTCTGAGCGTTTTGTATTTTTGGGCTTTACACAGCGCTTTCTCATAGTGTGGGTCCTCACGGATTCGTCAGCTTTCAATAATTTTGGGGACCCTGAAATAGTTTCCTTCTCTCACGGGTGCATTGTCCAGGATGGATGCACTTGTGTCACACTTCCCCGCTTTATCCTCGCGCCACGCATTGGTCAGAGGCAATACATGGCTCATAGGCTTGACCGACTCCGTATCCACCGTTTTGAGGGTCTCCATGTATTGCAGGATGGCATTGAGGTCTTCCCGATAGGAAAAGACTTCCTCCTCGGCAAGGGTCAGGCGTGCAAGCTTCGCAATATGGCGCACACGATCCAGGGATATTTCCTCTGCCCGATCGATGGATCGGCCTCGGCTCTCAGCAGCCATGCCTGATGCATCCTCCGTATAAGGCATAACTAGGCCCAGTTCCTTGAGCTGAGAGTCCGATACGAAAGAGGGGGCCTGGGTCAAAGGGCAATAAGCGCTACGGTTCTTTGGAAAAGCGATGATCTCCCGGATGGAAGAAGCCTTTAGAATCATGGCTACAACCCTGTCAAGGCCGATGGCCAATCCTCCATGGGGCGGCGCACCGTATTCCAGAGCTTTGAGAAAGAATCCGAACTTGGATTCCTGTTCTTCTTCCTTGAGGCGCAAAGCCAGAAAGACCTTTTTTTGAAGATCCATCCTGTGAATGCGAATGCTGCCTCCCCCCAGTTCCTCGCCGTTGATGACTAGATCGTAGGCCCTTGATTTAAGGCTAAGCAAGGCTTTGTGGTCGGCCGGATCAAAATCTGTGCGGTCGGGCATGGTGAAAGGATGATGTTGTGAACTGATCCCTTCCTCCTTTAGCTCAAAGAGCGGAAATTCGGTGATCCAGACAGGACAGTAGCGATCTTCGGGGATCAAAGCCAGTCTTTGCGCCATGTGAAGCCTCAAGCCGCAGAGCGCCTTATTGACCAAATCTTTTGAAAGATCCGCTATTAGGATGAACACATCGCCGTCTTCGGCGCGGAATCGATTTTTCAAAGCCTCCTGTTCCCGAGCCGTAAAAAACTGGACGATGTTGGATTCGAGACCGCCGTTCAGGACTTTCATCCAGGTCATGCCTCCGGCGCCGAATGAAGGGGCGATCCTCATGGCATAGTCGTTTTGGAGGACGTTCTTGCTCAGGGTTGATGCCATGCCCTTGATGCAATATCCTTTCACCACACCGCCACCTTTAATGATCTGCTTGAAAACGCTGTACCCTGTGGAGCGCAAATCTTCGGTCACGTCCTCAAAGGTGAGATCGAAGCGTAGGTCGGGCCGGTCCGAACCGTATCTCTCCATTGCTTCCTCATAGGGCATTCTCGGGAAAGGCCTGGGTAGGGCGATGCCGCCCGTGGTGAACATCCTTGTCGTCAGTTCTTCCACCACTTCATAGATAAATTCCTCGTCAATAAAGGAGGCCTCCAGATCGAGCTGGGTGAACTCCGGTTGCCGGTTAGGCCTGAGATCTTCATCTCTGAAGCACCGGGCAACCTGGAAATAGCGGTCCATACCGCCCATCATAAGAAGCTGCTTGAAAAGCTGGGGTGACTGGGGAAGGCAGTAAAATTTTCCTTTATGAATACGGCTGGGGACCAGATAATCCCTGGCCCCCTCGGGAGTGCTTTTGGTGAGAAAGGGCGTTTCAACCTCGATGAAGTGGAGCTCATCGAGATACCGACGGATGCATTTCATGATCTCGTATCGCTTGAGGAGGAATTCTTGAGATGAAGGCCGGCGAAGATCCAGGTAGCGGTACTGGAGCCTGAGTTCTTCGTCCACCCTTTCGGGATTTGCCTGAATGTCTTCACCAAAGACAATTGCTTTCTCGGAGATCTTGAAGGGTAAAACCCGTGATGGGGAAAAAATCTCCAGGTCCAGGGCAAAGACTTCGATGAGGCCGGTTTTGAGGTTTGCGTTTTCCGTTCCCTTGTCCCGCAGGGCCACTTTCCCAAACACCTGAATGACATATTCTTCTTTGAGCGATGAGGCTTTGTCATAATTCCCCGCGCTAAGAGCGGGATTGAAGACCACCTGGACCACCCCTCGTGTATCTCTCAGGTGGATAAACAGAAGGCTACCGTGATCACGGATAGCATCGACCCACCCCATGAGTAGGACTTCCTGCCCTACTTGGGAAAAATTCAGGTCTCCGCAGTAAATTCGTCGTCGCCAATCCATGTGATGCCTTTAATAAACAAATGCGGCCGGATGAAGCCCTCGGCCCGACTATAATAAACGAGCTAAATTCTATATTCCATCAGAAAGCGTTTATCAATCCTTAATCTCTTGGGGTCAAATTCCCCGCCCCTTGGGGCGCGTAAGAATACAACTGTCAACTGATACCCCGCTGCTTGCGGCGGGGTAGTTTATTTTTTCGTAACAATTTAGCCGTTTGAAAAATCGCAAGCACCAGGCATGGAGATCTCTCTTAAAACTAGAAAACGAAGAGTATTCGGGGTGGAGCATGAAAATACCAGGGGTGGCAAAGGCGGGCGGAGAGGCTTCACGGAAACTTCGAGGATTGACCTATTTCGGCGATACCCCGGAAGACCTCCGCCCGCCTCACCCGTTGCCCGAAGCATAACACGGCGATGTGGTTTCTTCGTTTTGCAGTTTTAAGAGAGACCCCCATGCTCGGCGCCGCCGGCTTCAGCATTTCAAACAGCTAACTTGTTGCAAATTTTCTATTTTATTCTAAGCTTTTCGGTTAAATCTCCTGGATTATTTAGAAAACCCATGTATTTTTCTATACTTTTTTGTTGTATCGCTTACCTTAATTTTACAAAATTGTCGTTAAACAAAAGGACATCTAAACAGAGAGTTTTAAAAAATACTATTTGATCTCATAAGGTTATAGAGCTTTTTTCCATGGCACACCTCTTGCTCCTCTTCTTTTTCAATTTTGGTAACAATTTAGTAAGAATCATAGGGAAATTGCGGTGAAACCGCAAATTTCTAATTCATTATTATGGGGAGGAAAAATCATGAGCGAAACAAGGTCAGGAAAAGAGATTTTGAGTATGATAAAATCAGAAAAAATAGAGGTGGTGGATCTCCGATTCATGGACTTTCCCGGACTGTGGCAACACTTTTCCATTCCTGCAAGGGAGGTCGATGAGGATACCTTTGAAAGCGGTTTGGGTTTTGACGGGTCGAGCATCCGGGGCTGGCAGGTCATAAATGAATCGGACATGCTTGTGAGGCCTGTTCCCGAGACGGCCTTCATTGATCCCTTTTTCGAAGCAAAGACCTTAATTATGGTCTGTAACATCTGTGATCCGGTCACCGGAGAAGACTACACAAGGGACCCTCGAAACATTGCCAGAAAAGCGGCGAACTACCTCAAAAGCACGGGCATTGCGGAGGTGGCCTATTTCGGCCCTGAAGCGGAGTTTTTTATTTTCGATGATATCCGGTTCGACCAGAATGAGCACGAAGGTTATTACCACATCGATTCGGTGGAGGGGCGATGGAATGCAGGCAGGGTGGAGAACCCCAACCTGGGATACAAGATTCGATACAAGGAAGGTTATTTTCCGGTGCCCCCTACTGACAGCCAGCAGGATATCCGTAGCGAAATGATGCTGACGCTGGAAAAGATCGGGGTGCTCATTGAAGCACAACATCATGAAGTGGCCAGCGGCGGTCAGGCGGAAATCGATATGCGTTTTGCGCCCATCGTGCAGATGGCGGACAATCTTTTGAAGTATAAATATGTGATCAAGAATGTGGCCAAAAAACACGGCAAGACCGTGACTTTTATGCCCAAACCTCTCTTCAGCGACAACGGCTCGGGCATGCATGTCCACACCTCCCTGTGGAAAGGCAACCAGAACCTTTTTGCAGGGGACGGATACGCAGGGCTTTCTCAAATGGCCATGTATGCCATCGGCGGTATTCTGAAACACGCGCCTTCGCTCCTCTCCATCACCAGCCCGACCACCAATAGCTATAAACGACTGGTTCCCGGCTTCGAGGCCCCTGTCAACCTAGCGTACTCAAGGCGCAACAGGAGCGCAGCGGTGCGGATTCCGCTTTACTCCAACTCACCAAAAGCAAAGCGGTTTGAATTTCGTTGCCCGGACCCAAGCTGCAATCCCTATATGGCGTTCTCCGCAATCTTAATGGCCGCCATTGACGGCATTCAGAACAAAATTGATCCGGGCGAGCCGCTGGACAAAGACATTTATGACCTGCCTGCGGAGGAACTGGCAAAGGTTCCTCAAACGCCGGGCTCCTTGCGAGAGGCGCTCAAAGCGCTTGAAAACGATCACCGATACCTGTTGAAGGGCGATGTGTTCACTTCCGATGTGATTGAGACATGGATTTCATATAAGATGGAAAGAGAAGTAACGGCTGTAGACCTCCGTCCTCATCCATGGGAGTTTGCCCTGTACTATGATATATAGAGCTTCCGTTGCGGCCGATCATTGCGCCAATCGGGAAACAGGAGCAAAACATTTTCCTGCCGGTGAAGATTTGGGCTCGATAGTTCCGAAATCCTAACTGCACGGAGGTTTAGGAATCCCATCGTGACCTTTGAGTATGAAAGATCCGGGTCGGAGCCGCAAGACGCCTTAGAGGCGCTACAGGTCGAGCATCTGGAGAGATTGAGGAAGCGGTATTTCAAGATCTTCGGGGAAAAAGATCTGGATCGCCACGTTCGTACCCTTGCCCGCCTCAGCGTTGAGCAACCTGTCGAGGTTCTCCTTGAGCCAAAGCAAGATGGGAATTTTGACTGTACAGTCCTGGCTTTCGATTACCCCGGTGAGTTTTCTATCATCACCGGTGTTCTGGCCAGTGCCGGCTTTGATATTCATTCAGGCGATGTTTTCACCTACCAGGGCGTTCCTCGTCAAAAACGGGTACGCCGACGAATCCTGGAGGAAGTGCGCGAACAGGAAGAGATTTACGAGAGAAAGAGGATTATCGATCATTTTACAGGAATCTTTGAAAGCTCTCTTTCCTTTGATGTCTGGGCTAAAGAGCTGCGCGAAACACTAGTAAGCGTTGTCAGGCTCCTGGAGCGAGGGGATGAATCGTCCGTCCTCGAGGCCAGGAAAAGGGTTCATGAAAGGGTCATTCGCAGGCTTACTCACTTCCGCGGGGACGGCTCAGCGGTTCTTTATCCTGTTGAAGTAGAGATCGATAATACGGGGGAATCCTTTACCCGGATCAGAGTGATCGCGCAGGATACGCCGGCATTCCTTTACAGCTTGTCGAATGCGTTGTCTTTGCATGAACTTTCCATCGAGCATGTGAGTATTCGGACAATTCACGGTAGGGTTGAAGATGTTATCGACCTTGTGGATCTTCGAGGCCGTCCAATTAGCGATCCCGAGGTCCTGAACCGTGTAAGGCTCTCCGTGCTTCTCACAAAACAGTTTACGTATTTTCTTGATGTAGCCCCCGACCCTTTCACCGCCTTCTGCCGCTTCGACCACCTCCTGGCCGATATGGCAGCGAAGAATGACAAGGCAACATGGCAAGAACGGCTTAGAGATCCGAGGTTTCTACAGGATCTTGCACGACTTCTCGGGGCCAGTGATTTTTTGTGGGAGGATTTCGTGCGCCTCCAATATGAGACCCTTCTTCCTATGCTCGGCCCGTATACGGAAAAAGGTCGTTTGCTGGAAGCTCGGGAAGACCCGCAGGAGAGGCTGGGGAAGGCTCTCAGTGACGCCTGTTTCCTGGAGGAGCAAGGAAAGAAATTAAACGATTTCAAGGATAGGGAAATTTTCCTGCTGGACTTGGATCATATTTTGAACCCAAGGGCTGATTTTAAAAGTCTTTCAGCAGGGCTGACAGGGCTTGCGGAAGCGGTGGTGAGCAAGGCCGCCGCCTTGGTCTATGAGGATATGATACACCGTTTCGGGCGTCCTCGAACCGTGGGCGGTCTAGAGGCAAGGTACGCCGTTCTGGGGTTGGGCAAGCTTGGCGGTGCGGCCCTTGGCTATGCCTCGGATCTGGAATTGCTTTTCATTTATAGCGACAGCGGTAAGACGGACGGTGAAAGGTCCATTGACAATTCCGATTTTTTTGCACGCCTGGTCCGGGGTGTGGCCGACCTGATTCACACGAAAAGGGAAGGCATTTTTCATCTGGATCTCAGGCTGCGCCCCTACGGTAATGCCGGCCCGATTGCGTGCAGTCTCGAGGGCTTTTGTCGCTACTACGGGTCAGGAGGACAGGCCCATGCCTATGAGCGCATGGCCCTCGTGAACATGCGAGCCATCAGCGGAGATCCTGCCTTTGGTAAGCAACTGGAACGGCTGAGAGACGAGATTGTCTATTTTTCAGGCGACATTCACCTTCAGGACCTCCAAGGGCTGAGGGAAAAGCAATTCTCTGAAAAGACAAGAGGGGGGCGCCTGAACGCCAAGTTTAGCCCCGGCGGGCTTGTAGACCTTGAATACAGTGTGCAAATGCTACAAATGACCCACGGTAAAGACATCCCTGCATTGAGAACGCCCTTAATTCATGAAGCTCTGAGCGCGCTGTCCGACGCGGGGGTTCTCTCAGGGCGGGAAACAGGCCGCCTAGTAACCGCCTATGAATTCCTCCGGCGGCTCATAAACAGCATGCGGATGCTTCGAGGCTCCGCTCAGGATCTCTTTCTTCCAGACAGGGAATCCCTTGAATATGCCCATTTGGCAAGGCGCATGGGTTACGGTGGGCCGGCCGCCTTGGACCCGGAGGAAAGGCTGCATCTGGATCTGGAGAACTGCATGGCTGCAGTTCGGGTTTTCGTGGAACACCATTTCGGAAGGAATTCTATACCCGGCCCGGAGACAGGGACTGTTGCCGATCTTGTCCTTTCCGACAGGACGGCTCCGCAACTCAAGAAGCGTGTTCTGGAAAAGGCAGGATTCAAGAACGTGGCGCGGGCCTATGTAAACCTCAAAAATCTTGCCGGTGACGGTGCTCGCAGGGAGACTTTTTCGAAACTTGCGCTCCTTGCCGTTGAGATTTTATCGAGAAAACCGGATCCGGACATGGCACTTAATAACTGGGAGCGATATATTCTCGCTCTTATAAGCCCGCAGTTTCACTTCAATCTTCTTCTCTCCCAACCCATGCGCCTCGAGATTCTTTTGGGGATTTTTTCAGGGAGCCAGTTTCTCTCAGATACGCTGGTGAGAAATCCCGGTTTTCTGGACTGGGTCGTCATCCCTGAGATCCTCCATCGAACGAGGAAGTCAAAGCATATCGAGGAGGAACTGAGGCGAGGTGCGGAAGTTTGCTCAGGTCACAGGGAGTGGCTCAACAAGCTGCGACGTTTGAGAAGAAGGGAAATCCTCCGCATCGGCACCAGGGATATCTGCCTAGGTGTTTCCACACAAGATGTGGTTGCCGAGCTTTCACGGCTTGCGGATGCTTTCGTACAGGTGACCCTGGAACAGGCCTTACAAAGGCATAGAGTCCCGAAGGAGGTGAGGGATCGTTTCTGCATTCTCGCTCTGGGAAAGCTGGGCGGCATGGAGCTCAATTACAGTTCCGATATCGATCTCCTCGGCCTCTGGGATGACCGGGACGCTCCCGGGGGGACAGGGGATAAAACGATTTATGCCCGGCTCATGGAGGAGGTGCGCTCGGATCTTTCCCGGCATACCGAGGAAGGTTATGCCTACAGGGTTGACCTGCGCTTAAGACCCTTTGGCCGTGCGGGCGAACTGGTGCCTTCTTTTTCAGCGCTTGTATACTACTACCGGGAAAAGGCTTCCCTGTGGGAAGTTCAGGCCGCTCTTAAGGCTCGTCCCCTTGCAGGAAACGTAAGGCTCGGTCATGCGCTCCTCGAACAGATGCGGGCCCTTTGGATTAAACAGAGACCTCATGAAAGCATTGTGCGCTCCATCGACAGGATGCGGGAGGCGGCCATAAAAACGTCCTCCGGCTTCACCCCGGACGTTAAGAACGGCGCCGGAGGGATGAGGGATGTGGAATTTTTGGTTCAGGGCCTCCAGCTTATCCATGCTCAGAGCAGGCCTGCCGTTCTGGAAGGCAATACCCTGAATGCCCTTGATTTGCTTTGCGGCGCGGGCGTTCTGTCTGCAAATTCAGTCGCGGTGCTGAAAGAAGACTATCTGTTTTTACGACGGGTGGAGCATTATTTGCAAATCATGGAAGATCAGCAGATTTATGCGGTTCCCAAGGACCGCGAGCAACTCAGAGCGCTTTCGAAAAGAGTCCTGGGCGTGGAAAGCGATGAAAATCAATTTATGGAATCCTTGGGAGCCTGTTTTTCCCGTGTCCGGGATCATTATAAAAAGTATCTCCTGGGTGAAAAAGGTGAGACTTTGAAATCAAAAATGGATTGACAAAATGTTGAGATAGAGTAAATCTGACATTGATTCCGCACAAAGATGTTCGGAAATCAATCGAGCAATCACGACAAAGGCGTCTTTTCCTCTAACGAGAGAGGGGGGCGCCTTTTTTATGGGAAGTGCTCACATGAACGACAGGGAAAGATTGACTGTAGCCTTTTTTTATTGCCGTAACATTCCGGAAAGCGGCGAGACAGAGCGACAGGCCCTTGAAAAGGAATATGGACCGTCCATAAGGCTTTTCCCAATCCCATGCAGCGGAAGGCTGGACCCTGTTCACCTGCTCAGTGCCCTGGAGAAGTTTGCCGATGCAGCCTACCTTATCGCCTGCCCGGAAGGGGCTTGCCGATACTTTGAAGGGAACAGGAGGGCCGGGAAAAGGGTAGAAAGAACAAAAGAGATGATTGCCATGATCGGTCTTGAGCCGGAAAGACTTGGTATGGTGATAAACACAAAGAAGAGGCCCAAAGGACTCGGTGTAATTACCGCCGAAATTCTGGAGCGAGTTAAAAGCCTTGCTCCATCGCCGGTACTCAAGAATAGCCGGGTGGAAGAGGAGAAACCATTATGATTACGGCAGAACAGAAGCCTCTGGATGAGATCCGGGAAATGATCGCTCCATACAAGCGAATTCTTGTCCTCGGTTGTGGTTCCTGTGTTGCTGAGTGCGCTGCAGGCGGAGAGAAGGAGACAGGCATGCTAGCTTCCATCCTTCGCATGGCGGCGAAGATGGAGGGGAGGGAGGTGCTTATTAATGAAAAGACCCTCGAACGCCAGTGCGTAAAGGACTTTGTTATCCTCCTTGATGACATCATCCAGGACTATGACGCTTTGCTCTCCCTTGGCTGCGGCGCAGGGGTGCAGGCGGTCGGCGATTGCTTTCCGGAGATCCCAATCATCCCGGCCCTCAACACCGAATTCCTGGGTGAAACAAAAGACCAGGGGCTTTGGTTGGAGAACTGTCTGGGATGCGGGGATTGCAAGCTTTATCATTTTGGCGGGATCTGTCCTCTTGCCCGGTGCTCGAAACATCTTCTCAACGGCCCTTGCGGCGGCTCCGTGGGTGGCAAATGCGAAATCAATCCTGAAATCCCTTGCGCATGGCAGCTCATCATTGACAGGGTGGAACAGCAGGGCGGGTTTGAGAGGCTGGAGGGTATATTTCCTCCTAAAGACTGGTCTAAAAAGCAGGGTCTGGGACCGAGAAGGATTATTAGGGAGGATCAGCAAAGGTGAGCCGATTTAAAAGCGTATTGGATCAAGGAGCATTCGCGGTAACCGCAGAATGCGGCCCCCCCAAGGGGGCGGATCCTGATGTGATCATGAAAAAGGCGGAGTTGTTGAAGGGCAAGGTGGACGCCGTCAATGTGACCGACAATCAGACCGCCGTCGTCCGAATGTCCAGTCTCGCCGCTTGCGTGCTTCTCAAGCGCCAGGGCCTGGATCCCATTCTCCAAGCGGTTGTTAGGGACCGCAACAGGATTGCATTGCAATCCGACATTCTTGGCGCATCGGCTCTGGGGATCAGGAATATTTTGTGTCTCTCCGGGGACCACCAGAGCTTCGGCAATCAACCTCAGGCGCTTGGAGTCTTTGATCTTGATTCAATCCAATTTGTGCAGGTGGTTCAGAGGATGCGGGATCAAGGGGCTATCCTGGGAGGAGAGCGCTTGAGCCGGGCGCCGGACGTCTTCATCGGTGCTGCGGCCAATCCTTTTGGCGACCCCTTCAACTTCAGGTTGGTGCGGCTTGCGAAAAAGGTCGCTGCAGGGGCCGACTTCATACAGACCCAGTGCATCTACAATCTGGAGAGATTCGAGAGGTGGATGGCCATGGCCCGGGAAAGGGGGTTGACGGAAAAAGTGCACATCCTAGGAGGAGTGACTCCGCTAAAGTCGGCCGGTATGGCTAAGTACATGAAAAAAAAGGTGGCCGGCATGGATGTGCCGGACGGGATAATCCGGAGAATGGATGGTGCGCCTGCCAAAACACAGGCCGAGGAAGGCCTGAAGATTTGTGTCGAAACCATTCAGCGGCTAAGAGAAGTACGTGGGGTGAAGGGGGTCCACATTATGGCTATCGACTGGGAGGATATGGTGGGAGAGCTTGTGGAGAGAGCGGGTCTTCTGCCGAGGCCGAATTGACGATGGTGCAGGGCGCACCCTGCGAGTTGCACCGTATTAAGTGGTCGAGGTTTTCCACATGCCGAAAAAGTACATGATTCATACCGCGACGGTTCCCCATCGCTTCAAGGCGATTACCAGGTTCGGCATCATAGCCTGGGAGGAAGGGTGTCTGAAGTGCCCCGTGTGCGTGAAAAAGGAGTGTGTGTATAAGGTCTATGAGCGCCGCGGGTTGGACGCGGGGCAGATGATAGATTCTCTGGATAACGAGTGCATGAACTGTCTGAGGTGCGTCCAGGGCTGCCCCAAGGAACTGATTCATAAGAGCATTAACCCGGAATATCAAGCCCTTGGGGATGTTCACTATACTCCGGACATCCTTGCGCGGCTGTGGTACCAGGCTGAAACCGGGAAGATTCCCGTGTCCGGGGCCGGGTATCCCGGCCCCTTCAGCGGCACAGGCTTTGACGGTATGTGGACCGACATGTCTGAAATCGTCCGGCCCACAAGAGACGGCATTCACGGCCGGGAGTATATCAGCACGGCCGTAGATCTAGGAAGAACCCCGCGAAACCTTGCTTTCGATGAGAAGGGAAATCTCCTGACGGAATTCCCTCCTCTAATGGATATCCCGCTGCCCATTATCCTGAGAGTTCCTTCGTTCGGCTCCTTTGGTGAAGAGGTAATCAAGGGATGGGCTATGGCCGCCCGGCGTCTTGGGACCTTTCTTGCTCTTCCTCTTGAACGAACGGGTGGAAAGACCGCAGAATATTTCCCCCATCTGATGCCGATTATTTCCGATCAAGGGAAAATGCCGTCAATCCGAGTCGATACGGTAAGGTTTATGGAAGCGCCCCTGGAAGGAAAGGTGACGGACAGGGCTAAAAAGGCGTTTCCCTCTGCGGTACTGTCAATCCATCTCCCCATGGTAAAGGGTGTAGAAGAGCGAGCCCTTCGCGTCGCCGCTTCAGGAGCCTCTGTCATTCATCTTGAAGCGAGCTGTGACGGCAAGGCCTTGGATGACTCTTCAAGGCCTATGAAGGACGTAATCCGATCTGTTCACAGGACCCTGGTGGAAGGCTGCGTGCGGGATGAGGTCACGCTTCTTGTGAGCGGCGGCATCGCCATGGCTGAGCATGTAGCCAAGGCGGTCATCTGCGGGGCCGATGCGGTGATCGTTGATTTTCCCATTCTTGTTGCCTTGGAATGCCGCATGTGCCGACGCTGTACGCGGGGGCTTTTGTGCCCTGTGGAAATCGAAAAGGCTCCCTCCTCTTGGGTTGCGGCACGGGTTTTTAACCTTATCGGCGCATGGCACAACCAACTTCTCGAACTGATGGGTGCCATGGGGATTCGAGATGCCCGGAGGCTGAGGGGAGAAACCGGTCGTGCAATGTTTTTTGAAGAATTGGACGAGGCCACCTTCGGGTCTATGGGTGAGGTGAAAGAAGGGTATGAACTGCTCTAGAAACAATCTTCCCGAGGCGGTTGCGGCGCCCTCGCGATTTCG
>JAFGDM010000235.1 GCA_016932115.1 Deltaproteobacteria bacterium
GAAGAACCCTGGGCTTGAATATTCCTGTCGGCGCCACTAAAGGCACTCGATGGTTTTCGACTTCAAACCCTTGAGCAAGGATCGAACGAGGCAGCACATCCCCGTGAATGCGCACCTGTTTGCTCTGCCAATTAAAAGCCGCGAGCCGAACTCTTCGATCGATATCTTTACTGCCGTTAGTCAAAGTCAAAAATTTGGCCCCACTTAACCACCACACAATTTACGAATCAGGATGTGCCCCAATGAACATATTTTGTTGAACGTTCTGCACGAACGTTTTTCTGATTGTTGGGTCTTGTCTATTATTTTAAAATAGATACTCCGGTACGACCTAGAATTACACAGACTTTCCCATGAGCGACAGGATCATAACAAAAAATGTGAGGCACCCAACGCCCCAGCACCACTTCCGCCATGAGCGAACAAACAAGCCTATCGAACTGCACATGAAGGTCGCTGAAATTCCAATTTGGAGAGGTACAGTATTTTTGTGTGAGATAAGCCACCCCCAAGGTAACATATGCGCCAACGCTAAAAACGATACTAAAGCTGCCGTTCCGATTGCGGCACCAGCGATCACCCTCATAAGAAATGCGTCTCTTTCAGCCTTGCTTTTTTTCTTTGCTTCCTGATCAGCTTTCTTTTGGGCCTCACTTGCTAACTGTACCGCATCCCGCGCGCGATTCGATGCTTCTTTGGCTGATTTATCATGCTCCTCGGTTTTATGCTCCGCAGCTTCCAGTAGCTGCCTGGCCTCTTCGATGGCCGTGCTAAATTTCTTCTTTTGGATCTCGAATTCGATCAGTTCCTCCTGTCGCTTCCGAGACTCCTCCTCGGCGAGGCCTTTCTGGCGTTTCAATTCCCGGTCAAGGGCCGCCTTTTCCTCGATCAAATTTCGGTTTTCCTCAACGAATGCGGCTTCGACCTGTGCAGCAAACTTCACATCATCTTGCTCCGACCGGAGCCGATCCAGCAACAGATCATTTGCGAGCATTTTCATCGCCGTCTGCTCTGGAACCTCTTTGTATGATGCAAGAATCTGAAGCATCTTCGAACATGCCTTGCTGCCACCGCTGCCGATAGCCCGGAACTCAGGCAGCGCGAATGTTTCGGCAAACGCCTTTTCGAAGTTTTGGTCATGAGGGATAAATGGCCGAAGAATCTGCCAAAAGATGTTCGGCAGGAGGACGCAGGCACGCCGACCATTTTTCCTGGAAGTTTCCCAGTCAAAGCGGTAGAGGTAGTAATCGCATGAGATCACGAGTGCCCCGGCCTTAAGGCTGGAGGAGGCATTCGTGCGGACATGAAGGGCCTGTTCAAGAATTTTCGCATCATGCATCACGGTTTCATATGCTTTGTCGGATCGTCCGTTCTTTTCAAGGAATGATTGATATTCATGGAATAGGTCATTTTGCAAATCTGTTCGCTCCGCGTGGGGCCGAAACACTTTGATGTCCTTCTCCGCCAGTAAGAGGTCGAAGTGTTCGTAGGGTCGAAGAAATTCATTAACATCAATCAAGCCACAGGAATTGCGTTCGTGGAATTTTTGCTCAATTCCGGTAAGGTTTTGGCACGATGCCGCTGCCCGGCTGAGGGATTGCGACCAGGCATGGGAGCGCAGCAACGACCCGTAGTGCGCAATGGTATTGGCCATCTCTTTCTGAGTTGCCTCATGGTATCGGAGCTTGAAGGGGAGACTGTGCGCACTAATCGCCCTTAGCAGGTCATGGGATACTTGCACCTGCGTGTTGTAGTGGAGATCGAGAATGCCGAACAGGAAGTTCGTATCAAGGAACAACGTCAACTCATGAAGCTGTTGGCGAAGCTGGTCTGAAAGATCGGTCGGGATCTCAAGAGTATAGAAGTTAAAAGCACCGTCCGCGAGTTGGGCAATGTACCTAGAGCGGTCGGGGTCAGTACCGATTAACGCCATAAAATCCGAAATTGCTCCTTTGGTGTCTTCGCGGAGCCGTATATCAGAAAAATTGTGCTCGTCGACGGACTCATGCAGAATAGATGTGAGGCTGGCTTCGTGCTCCGCCGGGGTATCCACAGATGGATCGAGCAGAGCGGTTGCCTGAATACCGTGCCGACGGAAAGTTCTGCTAAGGTAGACACGAAGCACCTGCCAGGCCTCGTCGGCTTTAAGGCTTGGATATGCAGTAGCGAGTTCCTGGAACCACTTCTCCTTAATCCTATTTTCGAGGCCTTGCGAAGCTTCGATGGTTTGCTTGAGAGATTCCATCGCTGCCGGTTCCAGCCTATAGTTACTGTTGCCAGGACGAAAGATAACGCCATTGCGTTCGAGTTCGTCGAGCGCAGCGCCGATTTGGGCATCAGGGATAGCGAGACCGAATAACGTTTCGATGGTGTTCCGGAATGGTTCAGCTGAATCTAAATGTTTATCAGGAAAATCAAGCAAGCACAGTGTCACCAGACCGCACACGGTTGCCTGGGGATCTCCGGTACGTGCCACCGCAATGAAATTGCACATCTTCTCGAACGTTGGAGAGAAGGTGCGTATCGTTATACGTTCATGTATTTCATTAGTCATTACAAGCTCTCCTCAACGAACTTCTTTGGGGAACGGGACGTTCATAAGGAACTATTGAATATTACACAAAAATATGCCACATAAATTTATGTGAAAGCAAACAAACTCCCAACAAAAAGGCATAGATATACAGGCTTTCCTTTCGAGCCTTTTATTAAAGTCAACAAAGTGCTCGAGAAGGTTATGCTCGCCTCTGTCGCACCAAGTTTCAGTTTTAGTTGCCATTCCGTTTTCTTAACCTGTTTTCACTTACTCCACCGCTTGTCCGACTATGAAGTCGGCCAAGCGGACTTGGGTTGTTTGGGCGTTGTTCAGCTGGGCTTTGCGGGTGTCGCATAGGTCCATCAATTCATCGACCTTGGCAACGATTCGATGTTGCTCTTCAATCGGTGGAAGCGCAATAACGAGTTTTCTCAAAAAACCTAAAGAAACGAAAGATTGGTCTCCACCGGCTGCCTTCGATTGCAAATCTAATGCAAGGTGTTCCATAAGCTTTTTTATGAAAAAAGGCGATGTCAGCTCTCTATCATAATATTTAAACAGAGCCACATTTTTAACACTAAAATGCCGGTCATTATCTACCATTACCTGATTTCCTAAATTACCCCCAATCATTGAAAATAGGATGTCGTATCGCTCGACAAATGACCGTTTTGAGATATTAAAATGATCTTCAGCTGAAATTAGTCTAGCTTCATCGAACTTGATCGTTCCGTTATAAAAGTTTTTACTTGTTACTAAGGGATAAGTATCCGGGCCAATCGCATCCTTTGGTGAATCATGTGTAAAATCTCGAACGTCTATTGCCTCTTGCAATCGTACCCACTGCCACCCATTAGGCAACTCAAAAGGCTTTTCATCCTCAGTGATTTCCGGCAAAGATTACTGTTTTTTGATTTTGCCTTCTTTGATTAGCCGGGCTTTTTCTTTGGCGATTTTCTCCAGCAGAACGCTGACGGGTTCACCTGCCTGCCGCGTCCGGCCAGCTGTAAGCTCTCGTTTGAGCCACTTTCGGCCAAACCCTGTTTTTAGATCCTTCTCGCGCTTTACAGCCGATTCCAAAGAATTGAACTCCTCCCAATGCACAAGTCGAACAGGAGGATGCTTACGTGTCCATTCAGCCCCCCGCCCGGTAGCGTGCTGCTTTCATCGTTCATAAGCCTTGGGGGTCAGGTCTCCGTTTGACTTACCTTTATCATGAATCGATGATCAGTGTTCAATGAGGGATGAACAATGATCAACGCACAGAAAGCAAAAAGCAATGATCAGTGATCGGGCTGACGTCCCTCGATATTTAAATTACCCACTCGCTAAATAAAACTGCTCCGCAATTCTATATAAAACACCCCAGGCAAGATTGACCTTTTCCCACAAAATCACATTTCGAAATTTCACACTTCGGCTCAGTATTTTGCACACAAGGGCTAGATTTTGAATGTGTACTTTCTTTTTCTTTTGATCCAATTGGTCTCTTTGCATAAAAACTGATGAAAAATCAAATTATTTTGACATTTTTCTTTTTGATGACTCCATTCATCTCGGGCTCAAATCGATTTGGAATGCGTTAAGATCAGGTTGATTTGAATCCATCAGAAGCTTATCTCGAAGAAAATTCACCAGATCCTCTTGCCTCGGTTGTCCCAAAACCATCCGGTACAAGACAAGTGTGCTTTGCAGGTGCTCCAGGTGTTCACGTTCCCGGCTCAGCGGGAAGGAAGGAACACACCGTCGGATTCGGTACCCATTCTCTATATCATAGTTCCAGAAAGGCACCAGATCGATCATACCCTCTTCGCGTTGCCTGAGGGCAAGTCGGAACAGAGCTGCCCAGGGGTCCTTGTGTTTCAGGTTCCCATCAATAAGCTCCAGCGGAAACGCCTTGGCCACATTTTTGCGGATGGCATGGCCCTTATAGCGGTGGATACGGCCCTCGCGCTGCTCCAGATCCACAGGATTGGACGGAAGGTTCCAGTGGCAGATTTCGTGACAATAGGGGTGGAAATCAAGGCCCTCCTGCCCGATTGAGGTCGTGGCGAGCACGAAAGGCCTAAAAGGGGAATTAAATGCGCTCCGCACCAGGTCCTTTCGAACTTCGGCGTTCTCCTCCATATTTGTGCCATCTCCGAATCTGAGGGCGAATCGGCATCGCATGCTGTGCCGTGATAAGGGTTCCCGGCTGTTTGGCCCATCAGGCAAAATATCGTCGAATTCCAGGTTTACGGTTCGAAGCGATACCGCGGCCTGGATTTCGGTGGAGAGCTGGAACGCTCCCGTTTCGGGCGATTTATCCATGAGACCCAGGGATTCCTTGAGCATGTGGGCGTACTCATCCATGATTGACTGGAGGTTCCCCTCCACACAATAGTCGAGAACGCTTTCCCAGTAACGGCCCTCCTCATTGGGTCGAAGGCCCCGGACGAGCGAGGTTGTTTCAGGGAGATTGAAAAGGGATCGAAATCCCATGGCTATGCGGGCCGATGCGCCCAAAAACCTGGTCCAGACTTTTTGATCCTTGCTCCTGCCTAAGACACGCACGAGGGAACGCAGCGCCACCACTGCCGGTGATGCGATTGTGACCTTGGCGAGAACCGGGATCAGGTCCTTCGGGGGGAGCCCCAGTCCCCGGGGTTTCTGGAAGTGATCCATAAACCTCTGGATGTGTTCATAGAAACGGCCCTCTGCGTCTTCTGCCACCCTCACCATTCGCCGCCAGGCATCATCACCCTTTTCAGTGTTCAGCCAGGTCTGGACAGGCTGCCGATAGTCAGCCCAGTCCAGTGCTGCCAGGGCAGCCCAGTACCACCTCTCATCCGGTGGGCCATCTAGTCTCTTAAAAGGCCTCAGGAAAGGAGCCAGCCGACGCTCGAGATAGGTTTCGGCCCTGACCAGAATATCTCGCTGCTCTGGGAGAGTTCCATTATCAGCGGAAACGCGGGCTTCATCTAGAGGGTCGAATCCGAACGCCAAGGTCATGGAGGGATAGATCAGGGGGAAGACCGCCATTCCTGCCAGCCGCTCACGGGATGCCTTGAATTCCAGTAGGCGCGCACGATAGCGCATCCGGCTATACTCCGCTTCCTCGTCGAAGAGATTCACCATGCGCCGCTCTGCCTCGTAGCTCACCATCATGGCGATGGTCTTGGGCACAACCATCCAGGAAGAGAAGACGAGGGTCTTGGTGGTGTCTTGCAAATGCGGATCAGCAAACGGCCCTCTGTCTGGCCGGTAGTAGGGTAAGGAGGGAGGAATCCAGAGAAGCTTCCAAGCACCCCGATCGAGCGTTTCAGAGAATAGCCCCCGCAGTCGCGCATTGGCCGGGTCGATCTCCTGGTACTCTGAGATTTTTTTCCAAGAAAGAAGGTGCTCTTGTTGATTCTTAAAGATCTTTGCGAGATCTCCGTCGGAGTCGTTTTCAAGGGCCTGCGCAAGCCCCTTTTTGATTTTATAGCCTTCCCGCTCCATGACATTGAGGATGTAAGGGCATGATTTCCAGTATTCTACGGCGTCCCCCGCTTTTAAATAGCCTGCCACTTTGTCGAGCAAGGTGAAGCCGTCGAGATCCGAAGGCTTGAGTGGGCCAGCAGCGGTGACGAGCCCTTTTGTCACTTCCAGGGCAGACGACGAGAGTCGCTCGGTCCTTACCATTACCTTTCGGAGTCTTCGCTCTATTTTTCCCCTTATCTTCATCCATTCGGAGTTGTCTGTGGCATTGAGATCCAAAAAGGCTTCCCGAAATCGTTCGAGCAGGTTTTTAAAATTTCCTGTTTTTTCCTCTGAGTTAAAAAGAAATTGAATCGTCCGGATAAAATCTTCGTAGTGATCCTCCCGCTCCTGCTCGTGATACATGGTGTACATCTTGTACGGTGTGGCCGATAGCAGGAGGACTTTCACATCCGCTCCCGGGTACTCGAACACGGCCTTTGCCAGCCTTCCGACCTCGTCCTCCCCATCCAAGAGGTTACGGAACCGCTGGAATTCGTCCAAAATGACAATGTCCGGCTCCAAGGCGTCCACACAGCTTCTGGCTAGTATGGTTCGAAGCTCCCCGATGAGTTGATTTCGCTGCTGCCTGACGTGTTTCGATAAATTCTTATACTTTCTCGCCCTGGGGAAATGGGCGGCCAGTTCAAAGAAGCGGCGGTGTATATTGTTTCCCTTGAGGGCTCGAATGAAGTGCTTTGTCAGGGTTTGGTCGATCTCTTTCCTTGGGAACTCCTTCAGATGCTTTCGCCAGTTGTTGGTCTGCACATCGCCCTGCAGGAGGTTCATGGGTGGGGCTTCGGATCCCAGACTCCAGCCTATCCGGAGCATGTGGTAAATGAGGGCTCGCTCCTTCATCAGTCCGCTGCTGGAGCGCAAATCGAACGATGTCCCGGGGGTAAAGGACACGAAGTTCACCTTGTTGCTCGTGAGCTTTCGGGTGTGGAGCGGCAGCAAGGTCATGCGCTCGGCAATGGCCGAGTCTCCGTTTCCCATGAAGTCCAGCCGGTTGATGTTCTGCCGGGCGATGCTGTAGTTGGAGCAGATGTAAACGATATCCACTCGATCCACCTTATCCCACAAGTGCTCGATGGCCTTGGCAATAACCCCCCGGGCCACCAGAGTCTTACCAAGGCCCACTTCGTCAGCCACCAAGAAACGGTCCACGTGGTCCACGTCCGTATACAGGCGCCGGAAGACGTAGTTCACCGTCTTTTTCTGAAAGTCCTTCAGCATCTCGAGCTGTGCCTTAGAATCCGGGGGCTGGGTCTTCGCGGTCATGACTCCACACCTCGACCCGTTTTGTTAGAAAAGGCTGACCAGACCTCCTCGAAACCAGGGGGCAGGATTTCGCCCAAATTCCCGGCCTCACGAAGGTCGGAGACGAGTTGGCCGATTCGCTGGATCTTCTCGGGTTCCCTGCTGTAAGCGCGCACCATCTCCTCAAAAAGGGGAAGGATATTCCGAAGTTGCCACTGCGAGGCGCTTTCTCCCTTTCGCCATGCCGCGCAAGAGCCGAGGCCGTCTTCATTTCCAAGGATGAGAAGAAGGTATCGGATGAAACTCTCACGGTCGGAAAGAATGCTTCTTAGGATACCTTTTCCCCTTCCTGCAGGCATCCCCTGGACAGGGAGGTTCAGGACAAAGGCAATCCGGGCAGTTTCCCCGGCCCCTTTCACTTCAAGGAAAAACCCCATGAAACTCGTCAGTGCAACGGCCGTGAGGTCCTGGAATTCCACCCCTTGGCATCGAGCAAGGGGCGCGAGGTCCAGCGCATGGTTCTCTGAAAGGGTAATAGGGAAACACATGCCCCGCACCGATTCGGGCAGTTCCACACCTTTATCCGTAGAAACCATCTTGAGTGAGTAAAGGCCCTGATCGTTCCCTGCGATGTGGACTCCCAGGTTTGCCCCACTCAGAGCACGCCGCCCAAGTTCAAGGGCCTTTTCGAGCCGCTCGTATTCGGTGGAAACCTTTGCACCGTTTTGCGAGCGTATGTAAGGACGCAGCATGTTGCGGAAGGAAAACACCGCATCCTCGTCCCCTAAAAAGCGGTCGATCCCTGCCCGTCTTCGAAGCCCTCCGAGCGCGACCATGAACTCCACGTTCCTCCCCGTGAGAGCGGCCCCGGTGGCGTTGGCCGATCCGGTGTAAACCGTAGCCTGTGCTCCGTTTTCCGTGAGGATCAACTTGGCATGAAGGCCCGAGAAATCCTCCGATGACCCTTGATGTGTGCCATCCTGGCTTTCCTCTGGGTCTTCCTCCTCAGGGCGTTCAGCGGCCTCATCCAGAAAGTAAAACGATGTAGTCGAATTCAACTTCCCGAAGATTTGATCGGAAAGCCCGTCCAGGGAATCGCTCCTGGAGATCACGATGTGCTCGCGCCCGCTTTTCGTGATGCGGTCAATGCCGCCTGGTGATAGAAATGGGCTAAGTACGAGGGACCTTTTGTGGTCTGGCAATCTGGGGAAGCGTTTGTGGCCCTCAATGCCAACAGGTATGAATTTCTCAATCGATTCGAAGCCTTCCGGGGGCTCGAACAGGACCCGTTTTACCTCTTCCGCCATCCGTGACACGAGATCTCTCACCCGTATGCGGACACTTCCGGCAGCAAGACGAGGCAGGGACTGGTGGAAGTCTGCCAGGGGTTTATTGAGACCATACCCTGTTGAACGATGCTCCGCGAGGGTTCCCTCCAGACTCAGCACCGTGTCCCAGGAGTTGTCAAAAGTGAGATTTTTGGACAGGCACAGGAAGCGATACTGCACTGGGGCTATGTCCTTGCCAGTGTACCGGAGGAGCCACGTCTTAGGGTGGAACACACCGTCAGGGTCTAAGGGATGAACTTCGATAACCGATTTTTCGAGGTAACTGTAGAGCAAGGTGTCGTGTCTCGGGATAGCAATGCGGCCTTTCTGGCAGAAGACGGCAAAACGACCGGCGGCCTGCTGGATCGCCTCCACAACGACCAGGGGGTCCAAGGCAGTCTTTCTGTCAATCCGCTGGGCCTGAAGCGCCATTGCGACCGGCGCTATGAGCAGGGACATGAGATCGAGAGAGAAGGTGGTCGCAATGGCTCCGTCCAGCCGGTATCCTTGCGGCGGGCGAAGGTGGTCAAGGTAGATTTCCCGTTCTCTTGGATCAAGCAGCGGCTTTTCCATCCCTCAGACCTTTCAAGATATCCTCGCAAAATGTTGACGCCACGGGCCAGCGGTAGTTGAACTGGCGAATCCCGGACTGACCCTGCCATAGCTCTAAGGCTCGAGGGTTCTCTAACCTGGCACGGTTTCTCTTGAGGGCCACTTCTCTTTGGCAGAGGGCTGATGCGGCCGGGGCGCAAACGGGCAGCCTGCTGGCTCCCGGGGACACAAGGGCGAAGTCAAGCCAGGTCTCAACAAAACGTCTCGTGGGCAACCCGATCGGCTTCATCGAGACCGCAGTCGAGTGCCAAAAGACATCGATATTATCATACCAGCCCATGAGGGCCTCTCGACGAACCTCGATCTTTTCCGACCAATCCGCAAAGAGCTTTTCGTACCGGGCGATCCAATCCTCCTTCTGCCTTTTGATTGAGAGAAGGAGGTTGTAGAGTAGTGAAGCCCCGTGCATGACCTCCGAGAAGTTCCGAGCATGTTCAAGGTTCGTCTGCATGTGTGCTGAAAGCGTGGGGACGATGGGATGCTCCCAGGGGAAGCTGGTTTTGAACAGCTTTTCCTTGCGAAGAAGCGCCGCCAACAGGGTGTCACCATGGAGATGAAGGATGCGATCCCTCAAATAGACGGCCTCTTCCCGTGTGAGGGCGAGAGAGGTATTGTCCGGGAATCCCCTTGGGGGTTTGGGAAGCCCCGGATGCCAGTTCGGCCTCCTCCGCGCGTCGTGGAATTCCTCATCAGCCTCTTTCGCACAAAGCGAGGTGGACGATTGCAGCCTGTAGAAAGAATCCAGGTGACGATGGTACTCGTCCTGGGAACCTTCGAAGACCCTAATACCCCATACCCCCAGGCCACTCCAGTAAATGTTACTGGGAAGCCTCTTCAGGCCTTTCCCTGCTTCACTTCCGATGACACCGTCCTCAGCTTCGTTCTTCAAAAGGACGGATATCAGCCAGGACTCCGCGTCTCTTGCCTTTTGGTCGATTTGATCGGAAGGTATTGTTCTCTGTTCGAGACGTTGATACATCCACGGGACAAAGAGCATGTAACGGACACGCGTCTGCACCGTGCTTGTACCGGGAAACAAATAATCCGCAAAGGCATCGCGAATTGTCCCAAGTCCGAGTTCGTCTCGCGTATCTTTTTCTCGGAACAGGTGAACAACATCCAGCATTTTTCGCCGGTCCTCTTCAACAAAGTCCACCCATCCAAAAGTACTTGGCGTCATCAATTCCTTTAGATTCCTTCAAAACCTAATTTATAGGTCAAAGGTGTTAGGCTGCAAAATACGACAAGAAAGGGGACCACATCTGTCCTGTGCATATCGTACTTCTAATCTTCTCGATCTCCTTCTTTAATTGTCGATTTCTTAAGATCATGCTCTGATGCTGTTCTGGAAAAGGAAAAATGCAGTGTTTACTTATCCTTCATAGTCCCGTTTCAAACCGAAATACAGATTGAAGGCAAATACGAAAACATTATCCTACCCAAGTTAACAATTTACGTTTACGGTGAAAAGATCACGATAAAAAATCTACTAACGCTAACAACAGCATCGTTGGCTTGCGGCTCTCTCCATTTGGTGAGGGCGTTTCTTTTATTAATTTTTTACCCGGAGCAGATTGGGTCCAAGACCGGAACAAAAAACTCCACTCCCCCAAAAGGAGAAATGGAGTTTCCCTGTCATTTCAAACCACCTCGAGCACTCAAAGTCCATTACGAATCCGTTCAATATCAGCGTGAAAATGAAGTAGGTGTTTGCCGTACGTTATTAATATCTTTTGTGAACCTTATGTCAATAAAGAAGGATCGAGTTCTCCGTTTCAATTCAAAATCGCTTTGCAATTTTACATAAAACGGCCATGTTAAAAAAATAGCAACTAAATCTTTTAAAGCCTTTTGGCCCCTTTGTTGCCCAATTATGATTTGATTTCTGAACACATCACAATTTGTGATATGTTCCTTATCTCCTCTCGCGTTAACGGAAACATGAAATCCGGCGGAAATCTGTTTCTATTTCGTCGGACAGCTTGATTTAAAACTGTCTTACGATTCGAACCACTTATCTTGCGAATATCTGACGTTTTTCCTGTGTCACGTGCCACAATGGATCGGTCGATTTTTAAGTCATATCGGACGATTATCGGATGAATCACACTTTCCGGCGGCACACTCGTCTAGGGATTACGCCATGTTATCGATGGATTTGGGCACGAACCAAGGTAGCTGGCCATGGCAGAAAATCGGAAGGTTATCGGAATATTTGGGATTCCTTTGCGAATACAGCTCA
>JAFGDM010000035.1 GCA_016932115.1 Deltaproteobacteria bacterium
ACCAAGAGTTCGGTGTTCAGGGTTCGGCGTTCAGCCTGTTTCTCGCCATCATCACAGCCATCCTGACGGCCGCCTTGAGGCTTGATGGGTCGGCCGCTCCCTTGCCCGCAATGTCATAAGCGGTTCCGTGGTCAACGGAGGTGCGAATTATCGGGAGCCCGAGCGTGACGTTGATAGCGTCGGAGAAGTGAAGAAGTTTTAGAGGAATCAACCCCTGATCATGATACATGGCGATGACTGCGTCAAAATTACCGGAGACCGCGCGGTGGAAAATCGTGTCGGGAGGGAAGGGGCCCTGAACAGAATAGCCTCTCCTCACCGCTTCCCTCACGGCAGGCTCGATGATCTCCGCTTCCTCCTTTCCGAAAAGCCCTTCTTCCCCTGCGTGCGGATTCAGGCCGGCCAAGGCGATCCGAGGGGTCTTCAGAGCAAAGTCTTGGGCGAGCGCTTTGTATGTGACTGCGATGGTCTTCAGTATCCCTTCTCTTTGGATCAAAAAAGGGACGTCCTTTAGTGCACAATGAATCGTGACAAGGGCCACCCGAAGTTTTTCCCCCGCCAACATCATGACGTAATCCCGTGTGCCTGTTCGTTCGGCAATGAGCCGGGTGTGCCCTTCATAGGGATAGCCGGCCTGCTGCATCAGGACTTTGCTGATAGGGCAGGTGACCATTGCGGCAATCTTTTGTTGTAGAGCCATATCCACCGCTGCAAGGATGCATTCTACCATGGCGGCTCCTCCTTCCGTGCTTGGAAGACCCGGAACCAGGCAATCGCTGTTCAGGCGACACACAGGGATCAAATCGATTTGACCTGCTGTGCCTGAAGCTTGCAACGGGTGTGAGATCTCCCGGATGGAACATATATCGCCTTTATTGAGCCATGCGGCGATTGCGCCGTGATCGCCGAGCACCATGGGTCTGCAAATCTTGTAAAGGGCCGGGTCGGACAGGGCCTTGACTACAATCTCAGGTCCCACTCCCGCAGGATCTCCCATGGTAATGCCGATAATGGGACGGGTGGACAACAGGTGCACTCCTATTAAACAAGATATTTTGTTACAAAAGAAGATGTCTCAGCGTTTTTCAACTCGTAACGCTGAAATCCTGAACCGTTAAACCTCGGGTATAATCAAACCTCATGAGGCCGGTGTCAATGGATTTTATACCTGGAACTGTTTTGGGATTCAAGGAGGGGGAGCGGCGGCGGGCGCAGTGGTGATGAAGTGAAAGTACTCCTGAACAAACCGGCCGGACACAATGTTTGTCAGGGAGAAAAGGAGCGTCCCTTGAAGAACCGTGCCGTTCAATTCGATAAAAAGATGTTTTGAGAGATCGTCAAGTTTTTCTTCCATCCGCCCTGATGGATACGGGGTGATTCCATCAGAGCGGTACATGCGGCAGACAATCGGCCTGTAGGGAAAGGCAATGCATTTCTTGCCCACGCTCAAGGGGCATGTGTAATCGCGAACCTCCGAGATCCCTACCGGACAGGCTTCTCCAAGGATTTCTCCGTCCAAGAGGGTTGAAGCCTGCTTTCGGCCTGGCGGCGAGATGCGGCAGGCGATCTTGTGGGCGTCAATCGCTCTGTGGATGGCCTCAAGCCGCGCGCCGCCGGCGAGTTTCTTGTTCAGGGACCGGTTGAGGTAGACCGCCTCGATCAGTTCGAGGGTGATGAAACGATGACAGCATGCGTCCGTGTCCTTCCCGCATCGGGGAGGCTCTTTGTGCCTATCTGCACAAGAGAGGAAGAGCGCTTCGGCTTCCTCGACAAGGGCTTCATAGGCTTTAAAGTAGGGTGACAGGTCAACCAGGCGGCCCCCTTCGAGGGAGGGCTCCCGGATTCTGAGCTTCCCTTGCTTTTTTCCGAACTTCCTCAGAAACCACCACTGGGCGAAGCTTGTAAATTCGGCGCGGGTCTTACTGAGCTCTCGCCTCGCGAGCTTCATGGTGAAACCGCGGCGCAGCAAGTAGGCCGTGACAAAGGTTCCGGTTCTTCCGATCCCCAGGTGGCAATGGACGAGGATTTTTTTCCCCAGGTAGATGGCATCATCCAGCCATTGGAGAGCCTTTTCAACTTCCTGGAGAGAGGGGGCTTGATTGTCCTCTACAGGGAGGTAATAGACTTCAAAGCCGAAGTCTTTCTGAATGTGGTGAAGATCGCAGTATTCACCGCAGAGGTTGATAATGGCGTCGATACCCTGATCGCGTATCGCCTTGAGTTCTTCATAGGACATGGGCGCATGGCCCACGGCCAGTTGACTGGTAACCCAGGATAGAGGATAACCCGACATAAGACCCCTCAAAAAGGGCGCACGAAAAAAAACGATACATATGGAATGATGGAATGGTGAAAGAGCCTGTTTCTACAGGGTCCTGAATCCATTATTCCAGTATTCACCTATCCCGAAACCCCCCCTGTGAGGAGTAGCCCCTAAGATCCGGAGGTCTATTGTGAGCCGACCGACCTGACTTTCTTCATCCAGGGGGAAACTTCTTGAGAAATTGCTCGACATGGACTTCCACGCTTCCCATGTCTTCAAGTTTTTGGTCCAAAAGGCGGGTGAACCCTAGCAGGAACCCGAGCATCTCGAGCTTTTTCTCCATATCGGGCGCCGGTATGCTGCGGCGCTTTACATCGATGCCGTCGCCTTCTGAAGCGGTTTCAAACCCATGCTCGCTCAAGACGCGGGAAAGAAACCGGACTCGAAGCCCTCTTCGCTCCAACGTAGCCCCCCCTCCTTGAAAGCGCAAGGTAATATAATTCTGCTCCGGAACTGCGCCGGACAAGGCGTCGATAACCACAAAATGATATCCGAAGCGGATGTTGATGTTCAAATAATCTTTTGCGATGACGGCAAAACTGGCCAGCATCTGAGAATCGAGGCTGATTATGCCGGCGCTGAACCGATCGAACTCCTGCCAGTCAAAATGGCGTATCTCCGAAGACCAGATAATGTCAGGATCCCCGAGCCCCTTCCACAAGGCCCGCAGTCCAAGGTTTTCAACCTTGCCCAGGGGAAGATCTCCCCTGAGGGAAAAGCTCTTGGGGCGCGGCTTTTCCAGGTCCAGAATATAGAGGGTAACCGGGATGTCGCTTATGAGTTTCCTTGCACCCCTTGTCCTTCGCATCCCCTGTGACCCTAAGGAGAACATTTCCTGGACTGCTTTTTCATGGCTGAAGCGGACAATATCGTGGAGGGTCTTGCACGCTCGAGGGACAAAATCCGGCTTTTGCGGATCCAAAAGGTTGAGGGGCGAGCAATGATCGAAAATGAAGCTCAGGCGCTTCATGACCGGGCTGTTCTCAGGAAGTCTGTTTTTTTCGCAGGGCCTCTCCGCAAGATCTTGCACCGAACCTTCGAATACCGTTGCCCTGTCCGCCACCACGGTCACCATTTGACCGGGCTTTAGAGTTTGGGTGGCTTTCCTGGTGTTGACCAGGGTGGGCACGCCCCACTCACGTGCAACAGAGGCGAAATGCCCGGCCACCGCGCCGAGGTCGGTCACCACTGCGCTGAGCCGATCCATCACCTGTGCATACTTGGGAGGTGTGGCATGGGCCACAAGAACCGAGCCCCTTGGAATTTCATGAAGGGCTTCATGGGAAGACACGACAACCACCTTGCCCCTTCCGATTCCGGAAACGGCCCTGTCCCCCTCTGAAATGAGAATGGGATTTGAAACGCCGGACAAGTCTAGTTCGCAGGATTCCTCCGCCTCTTTTTCCAGACCCAGGGGCCGTGACTGGAGGACAAGCAGGCGGCCCTTGCGGTCTTTGCACCACTCCATGTCTTGGGGACTTTTGAAGAGCCCCTCAAGGCGGAGAGCCCAGTCTGCAAGTTGCGCGGCTTCATGATCGTCAATGGGTGGGCTGTTTTTTTCGGTCGCCTCCAGCGCGACGGTTTCAATGCCGCCTTGCAGCGTGAGAACCGCTTTGCGCTCCCTTGTGCCCTGAGCCCTGTGCAAGACATGAGGCCGGTCAGAGGAGATGGAAACCTCGAGCACGTCCGGCACCGTATCCCCCTTGACGAGAAGCTCACCCAGTCCCCAAATCGCATAAATGGTGCTTCCGGCCGTTGAAGAAGAAAAGGGGCTCCTGGAGTAAACAATACCGCTGGCGAGGGCGTCCACCATTTTCAGGGCAAGAACCGCCATAGGTGTTTCAGGATCCAAAAACCCGTTCTTGACGCGATAGAAAAGGGCGCTGGGGGAGTACTTGCTCGCAATGACCTCCTTGTAGGCTTCGACCAGCCGGGTTGCGTCCACATTGAGAACCGTTTTGAACTGGCCCGCAAAGGAAAAGGCCGAGTCTTCGCCAACGGCGCTGCTTCTTACGGCACAGCGGGCATTGCCGAAAATTCGATGGTATGTCTCTTGAAGGGCTTTTTCCAAACCCGGCGGCAAAGAGCCTTTCAGAATCAGGGAAGTCAGGTGGGCCGATGTGTTTTGCAGGGAAAGCGGGGAGTCCGGATCAAGGGTTGCCAGCGAGGCTTCGATTTCCGGCCCAAACTGATTGGTCTCACAAAAGGCGTTGAAGGCTCTGGAGGTGACGACAAAGCCTTTTGGTACGGGCAGGTCAAGATTTGAGGCGATCGCTGCCAGGTGTGCCGCCTTTCCGCCGGCAAACGCTTCGGCGCGGGGAGGGATCTCTTCCAAGGGGAGAACAAAAGGAGGAGATCCCTCAGGTTTCTGCAACGTCAGAGCGGAGGCTCGCACCGAGGCGTCAATGCGGTGGAGCCTGGGGAAAAGGGCCTCGTAGGTTCTAGGGGCCATGGCATCCAAATGTTCCACCATTCCCCGCACTGCGTTATGAAGGGTTTCATAGGCTTTTTTGACGGCAAAGAAGTCGCCTCTTTTTTCATCGTGGTAAAAAGCTTCCAGTTCGGCCATGCTTTCATGGCATTGCCGGTCCCATTCCAGGAGTTGCCGGAAAGCCTCATAGGTTTTTTTCAGATGTTTGGAAGGAGCGAAAAGCCGGGTCGCCAAGTATCCAAGATAGCCTGTGATGGATGTCATTTCCCCTCCTATGGGCGTTCATGAAGCCAGCACTTGGGCCGCTTTTTCTTCCAGTTCTTCCTTTTCCATGGGCTTGATACAGTATTCCTGGACCCCCAGGTCCTTTGCCTCACGGGCTGATTCCAGGCTGGGATACCCGGTCAGAATCATGGCTTTTACTTGGGGTTGCAACCTCTTGATTTCTCTCAGGACGTCAAGGCCGCTCAGTTTTTTGAGCTTAACATCCAGAATGAGAAGGTCCACGTCCCGGGAACGGGCGTAGGCGATCGCCTGCTCCTCATCCGTAAAACCCGTCACGTCGTGGCCTTTGGTGCCCAGGATGGTTTGAATGAGAACAACGGTTTCGGCCATATCGTCCAGGACCAATATTTTTGCCATGGCCTGATATCCTTTGGGACTTTTCGTGTACGACACGGGCGGACTGATCGGGAAATTCAAAACTCAGTAACAATTTAGCTATTTGAAAATTCGCAAGCATCAGGCACGGGGGTCTCTCTTGAAACTGAAAAACGAAGAGTATTCGGGGTGGAGCATGAAAACAGCCGGGTAGCAAAGGCGGGCGGTGAGGCTTCACGGAAACTTCGAGGATCGACCTCTTTCGGCGATACCCCGGACGACCTCCGCCCGCCTCACCCGTTGCCCGAAGCATAACATAGCGATGTGGCTTCTTCGTTTTGCAGTTTTAAGAGGGACCCCCATGCTCAGGGCCGCCGGCTTCAGTATTTCAAACAGCTAAATTGTTACAAAACTCAACAGTCCCGCGACGTGGCGCTCAAAGGAATTTAACAGGAAATAAAGCGTAAGAGAAGCTTGATGAAGTCGTAAAACCTATATTTCTTTCTAACGAAGCCAAGAAAAGTAGCTAAAACACATTTAAACTTTCGCATTGACACGCAAACCGCCCCGCAGATATCATCCGGCCTGATGAGGCGCCTGTTACACAGCTTCTCACCCCACGATTACGATCACGACCGCGGCCGTCATGGGGCTGAAAAAGGGCCGCCCGATCCTGCTATGCAAGACAAACACACGGTGTTGAAGATGCCGGCGTATCTGCCGGATTTCAGTTGCATCGGCCCGGAATGCGAGGACCACTGCTGCTACGGGTGGGACATCATCGTCGATAAAGTATCTTACCGGCGCTATGGAAAACTGCCCTCCACAGGGCTCGGCAAGCGCATTCGGAAGGTCATGCGTCTCATACGCAAGGATCCCTCCGACGCACGCTATGCCAGGTTCGTGCGCTCAAGCGAGGTGTGCCCCTTTCTGACACCAAGCCGTCTCTGCCGGATTCAGGCCGAACTGGGACAAGATCTCCTTCCTGATACCTGTGCGATTTTCCCTCGCCACCTGCGGGCCAGGCAAGCATGGATCGATCTATCCGCTTCCATGGCGTGCCCGGAGATCGCGCGCCGCGCATTGGAAAACCCCAAAGGGATCGAGATCCTCGAAGTACGGCACGATCCTGCAACCGCCGGCATGCTGCGTGGAATCGAGCCGAAGCAGCCCGTTGAGGTCGAGGCCTCGGGCTTGGCCTTGAGGGTCTTTGTCCTCTCCCTTTTGAAAGATAGGACCCATGAACTGTGGCGGCGCGTCATGGCCCTTGGGTTTCTCCTGGAGGCGGTCGGATTTTCGGATGCCGCATCCGGAACCGGAACCCTTACTCTCCTGCTGGATGAATTTGCACATCGCGTGGATTCGGGCGAATGGATGGATCGGATGGAAAACGCGCCCGTAATGTCCGGTCTCCAACTTCAGCTTGTAAAACGGCTCCATGACGAAATGGCCCCTTGGGTGCGGGTCAAAACCTTCAGGGACTGTGCCGCCGAATGCCTGGCCGGCCTTCACTACACCGGCACACAGCCCTTTACCGACGAGATCGGCCGCCGCTACGACCTGGCCTTCAAGCAAGCCTATGAACCCTTTTTCGACCATTACGCCTTCATGCTGGAAAACTACCTGGTCAACCACGTGCTTCATCATGATCTAGGCTTTCATCAGGGCCGGCGTCTGTTTGACGACTATGTCATGATGGTTCTGAACTTCGCCATGCTCAAGACCTATCTGATCGGCATGGCGGCACGGCATGGGGAGCGCATGAATGCCGCCATGGTTACCAGGTTGATTTATTCCTTCACCAAGGCGGTGGAGCCGGATGCCCGGTTCAGGGATTACGCCCTCAGGCTGCTGGCGCAGAGCGGTTGCGCGGACATGATGCATCTGGCGGTTCTCATCAAGAACTGATCATCTTTACCTCCATTGGACCCGCCTCCCTGTTTTCGAGTCCTGCATGGGAATAAGATTTTTACTCTGGAGCAAAATTTTTCTTGAAGTTCTATTTTTGTGGTAATAGAAAAACTCCTGTGCAACTTTTTATCCTTGCTTGTCGGTCAATCTTTCGTAGTGAAGAGTTAAAGGTTAAAAACAAAGGTTGATGATCTCGTAAAAATTGCCTTTTTTATGTCATTTCGAGCGAAGTGAGAAATCTTGAGAGCATAACGCTTTAAAAAAACTAGATTCCTCCCTGTGGTCGAAATGACAACGGATCCCCATGCCTGATGCTTGCGATTGTTCAAACAGCTAAATTTTTACAAGGAAGCAAATAATTATCGGAGGATCATATAACTATGCGTTCTGATATTCTTAAAAAAGGGATCGAGACTTTGCCCCACAGAGCACTTCTCATGTCGGCAGGGCTAAAGAAGGAAGATTTTGCATTGACGAAGCCGTTTATCGGCGTTGCCAACAGTTACAATAATATTATCCCCGGGCACGTGCATTTGAATGATCTGACCGCGGAAGTTAAACGAGGCGTTATCGATGCCGGCGGCATTCCATTCGAGTGGGGGGTGCCCGGTATATGCGACGGTGTCGCCATGTTTGTCGAGATGCGGCTAAGTCTTCCAAGCAGGGAACATGTGGCAGACAACATCGAACTCATGACCCTATCTCATTCCTTGGACGGATGGGTTGGGGTGACGAATTGTGACAAGATTACCCCCGGCATGCTCATGGCCGCAGCCCGCCTCGATCTGCCCGCTGTTATCCTTACAGGAGGTCCGATGAAAGCCAATGTCATCGGAGGCCTCAAACACCATCCCATTGAAGGGTTCAAGATTGTCGGCCAGGTTAAGGCGGGCAAGATGGACGTGCAAGAAGCGGAGGCGATGCTTTCGATAATGGCGTGCGGGGCCGGATCCTGCGTGGGCCTTTACACAGCCAACACCATGGCCGTGGTCACAGAGGTTCTGGGAATGTCTCTGACAAAATGCGCGACCACAATCGCCCTGGACCCGCTTAAAAGAGTCCAGGCCTATGAAACGGGGAAAAAAATTGTGGCGCTTGTGAAAAAAGGCCTGAGGCCCAGGGAGATTATGACGAGGAAAGCTTTTGAGAACGCGATTATGGTGGATATGGCCATGGGTGGTTCCACCAATACCGTGCTTCATATCCCGGCAATTGCTAAGGAGGCCGAGATGGATTTGAGCGCGGATCTTTTCGACAAAATCTCGCGAAAGACGCCCAATCTCTGTTCTATTATCCCTGCCGGAAATTATGAAATGGCGGATATCGACTTGGCCGGCGGCATACCCGCCGTATTGAACCGTCTCGAAGACAAGATCCAGGATTCTCCCACCGTCAACGGCCTTTCCATTAAGGCGATCGCCGGAAACGGCCGCGTGCTGAATGACGACGTAATTCGAGCTCCCGAGCATGCTTACTATCCCCAGGGGGGCATAGCGGTACTAAAAGGCAATCTAGCCGAGAGTTCCGTTATCAAGCAGACGGCCGTTAACAAGGAAATGCAGGTTCATTCAGGTCCTGCAAAGGTGTTTTTCTCTGAAAGAGAACTCATTGATGCCCTTGAAGCCAAAAAGATTTTTGAGGGTGACGTGGTCGTGCTGCCCTTCCAGGGGGCTGCGGGCGCACCAGGGATGCCGGAGATGCTCACACCCACGGATGCCATCAAAGGCGCGGGATATGAGAGGGTGGCCCTGGTGACGGATGGGAGGTTTTCCGGGGCCACCACAGGGCCTTGCATCGGCCATGTCGAACCGGAAGCCTATAACGGCGGTGCAATCGGAGCCGTTAGAGACGGAGACGTGATCGACATTAATATTCCCGAGAGAAAGCTGGAGGTAAGAATCACGGATGACGAGATTCAGGAGAGACTCAAGCACATGAAAGCTCCGGAAAGAACCCTCACGCCTCTCTTGAGGGCTTTTAGAAAGAGATTCTCAATTTGAGCCGGACTGACTTCAATTATTCGTAACGATTTAGCTGTTTAGAAAATCGCAAGCATCATGCTCAGGGCCGCCGGCTTCAGTGTTTCAAACAGGCAAATTGTTACGAGTTTTCGTTATTTCCTTGACAACGGAATTGAAGTATCATAATCCTCTCGGCAAATATTGCCGACATCGAAGTTAACCTCAAGAAGAACACATTTTCGTGAACCGAATTTGCTTGTATCATCCAACGTATCAGCTTCCATGCGGAAATGTACCGGACAAACAACCTAGCTTTTGCCATTTTTGAATTTCATCACTTTGGATAGCGGTATTATTTGGGTAGCTGCACGGGCGCAGCGGTACTCTCGATGTATCCATTCTAGTCCTTGTGGCGGATGGCGACCGGAAATATGCTGACGGCCTTGGAACGCAGGAAAAGGTCCCGGCCCTGTTCAGAGGGGGTCGGTTCCAAGTCAACACTTTTGAACGTTACCAATCGATTTCCAGGGAAGAAGCGGTTTGTCTATAAATGATAGGCGGCGCATGGACGAGGTTTATAGAGGATAAGATCGATTCTATCGAACCGGGGAAGTCTGCTGATTTAGCTGTAATGTCAGATGATATCCTTACTTATTCCCACTCACGCCTGTCATCTTCGGCCTCCATAGGAAGAGAACAAGGCGGAAGGCAATTGGAGAGAAACAGTCGGACCGCTGTGCGGCCACGTGCGTAAACGCCATTCAAAAAAGGAGGATATCATGAGCAAGAAAATCGGCTTCACCATTTCCATTCTAATTCTTTGCGCCGCATTGATCAGTTCCTTTGGAATCGCCACAGTGCATGCGCAGAAAGAGGGAAAACCCATCCTCATCGGCGCCCCTGTTCCGCGAGCCAGCGCTTACGGTCAGAACGGTGAGCGCGGGATGATCCTTGCTGCCGAAGAAATCAATGCGGCCGGGGGTGTCAAAGTCGGCAATGAAATGCGCCCCATCAAGCTCGAGATCATCGACACACGGGATGAAGAACCCGGTGTCCCCACGAGTGAAGTTCTTCTGGCCATCGAGAAACTGATCCTCCAGAAAAAGGTGGACATGATTGCAGGAGGGCCGTGCATGTCCGAATGCGGATTAGCCGCTCTAGACCTTTATGCGAAATACAAGATGCTGGACGTTGTCTCCATTGGTTGCTACACGCCCGGTTGGGATCAGAAGGTCGGTTCCGACTTGAAAAAATATCGTTTTTCATTCAGGGAAAGCGGCAGTGTAAAGTGGTATATCAAAGAGGCGGTCGACCTTCTGCGCAAGATCAAAGAAGAGCACGGTTTCTCAAAAATTTTCGTCTCCATCGATGACAGCGCCATGTGTCGGGCAGCCGCTAAAATCGTAAGCGATCTTGCCGTCAAAGACGGTTGGAAGGTTGTAGGCGAGGCCAAGCACCCCATCGGTGCAACCGACTATTCCGCAACCCTGAACGAGTGCAAGCGAGCGGGAGCTGAAATACTTTTCATTTGGGCCTATTCACCGGAGACCTCCATTCTTCTGAGGCAGTGGTCGGACATGGAAGTCCCTGCACTGCCGATCGGCTTTATCGGTGCGGCGGAAGATCCGGGTTTCTGGAAAGCTACGGACGGCAAAGGTGCTTATACTATAGTGACCCTCTCCGAAGCAGGAAATGTTCCGGGTAACGTGACGCCTCTCCACATGAAGTTCTACAACAGCTTTTCCAAGAGGTGGGGTATTCCTCCACGAAGCACCGGCTGTGTGAGTGCCTATGAAGCCCTGTTTGTCCTCAAGGACGCCATTGAAAGAACCGGCTCCCTGGACAAAGAAAAGCTCTTTGAGGCCCTTCGCACAACAAATCTTCCTGCTGTTAGAGGGACCATTCGATTCGACCAGAACCATCAGATTATCTATGGTTATGACCCGAATACAAGCGTCTTAGGATGCTGGGTTCAATGGCAGGACGGAAAGAGAGTGGCCGTCTTTCCGGAGCTCGCCGCCACCGGGAAGATAAGAATTCCACCCTGGCTGAAGAAATAGCGTGATGTTTAAAATGCCGGGCATTTCCGACCGTATCTTCTGAGTAAGAAGAGGCGAGTTTCGGAGCGCGGTTCAATGACACTGGAGTATCGAAGTGATGGAGTATCGGCTATTTCAATCCTTCATCACTCTACACTCCAGGAGCCCGATTTTTATTCAATGGAAATTCTCATTTACGGAACCGTCAACAGCATTATCTTTGCCCTCATCGCCTTGGGGTTTACTCTCGTCTACGGCGTGAGCCGGGTCCCGAATTTTGCCCACGGATCCATCTATGTTCTGGTCGGGTTTTTGACCTGGAGCTTTGTAAACAATTCCGGCTTTCCTTATGCGCTCGCGGTTATTTTCTCCCTTGTCGTTGCCGCCATTTTGGGGTTCCTCATTTACCGTATCGTCCTTATCCGTCTGCGGGGTATGGCAACCTCAGAAATCATAGCTTCATTTGCTGTTAGTCTAATTATCCTGGAAGGGTTGCGGATGCAAGGGATTGCCGGGTTCAAAGGCTTCATCGGACCTTTTTACACTCTAAAGCCCTTCATTGAAGGCAAAATCAATCTATTGGGCGTTTTTGTTGACTATCAACGCCTCATCATCATCGGAGTCGGGGTGGGGATGGTAATTCTCCTCTCTTTGTTCACCCATCACACAAAAACCGGCCTTTCCCTCAGGGCTATTGCCCAGGATGAACAGGCCGCAATGATGCTCGGGGTTAATTCCGACAGAATGGCCGAGATCGCAATGTCCATCGGCTCCGCCCTGGCCGGGCTTGCAGCCGTGTTGATTCTACCCCTTGGAAGTATTACCGCTGAGGTGGGCTACAGGGTTCTCATTTACGCACTGGCCGTCTGCATCATCGGCGGCCTGGGTAGTTGGGGAGGCGCGATCCTGGCCGCGTTTGTCATCGGCTTTGCCATGAAAATCAGCACTGCTCTTTTTGGCGCCCTTTGGGAGTCTGTTGTCCTCGTCGGCACGATTATCCTTATCCTGCTATTCAAGCCATCGGGGCTGCTTGGAAAACAAAAGGAACTCGAAGAAAGGGTTTAGAAGTTGGTTGCAAAGACAAGGCGCAAGAAAAGGCTGGAGCGAAGCATCAAGGTCAGATGCGAAGGCCTCTACGCCCTATCCTCCTGGAGTGAGATCGCTTATCTTATGGCACCAAGGGTTTTATTGATCCTCGGCCTTCTTGTCATTCCTTTTTACGTCGACATGTACTGGCAGCGAGTTCTTTGCTCCGCCGGAATTTATGCCCTTCTAGCTTTGAGCTTCGATTTTTTGGCGGCCTATGTGGGACTAGTGTGCCTCGGAGGCGCCCTTTTCATCGGGATCGGAGGATACATTGCAGGTCTCCTTAATCACTATTTCCACCTTTCCCCCTTTGTAACAATCCCGATCGCAACCATTGTGGGGGCTGCCATCAGTACCCTGGTGCTGATCCCTTGTCTGAGGCTTCGAGGTATTTATTTTGCTATTGTTAGTTTCATGTTGCCTCTCTTCGCCGTTTACATCATTATTGCCCTCAATGTTTTTGGCGGGACCGAAGGCATCAGTGCCTTGGATACCTTTCCCAGTATATCCCTAGAACTCTACCTAATCCTTGCCGCGGTCCTTGCAGCTCTCTTTGCCATCCGCAGGTTGGTCAACGAGGATATGGGCATCATCCTGCGTGGCGTCAAAGACAATGACCAGGCTGTCAGGGCCTCCGGAATCAGCATCACTGCCTATAAAATTAGGGCCGTTTTCATGGCCGCTCTCCTGGGTTGCTTCGGGGGGGCCTACCTCGGCCATCTTTATGGTTGGCTGGGGATTTCCCTTTTTGCCATGGATTTCTCCATTCTACCCATTGCCGCAACGGTGATGGGCGGCATGGGATCTCTTGTCGGCCCTGTGCTTGGAGCGTTTATCCTGACCCCCATGTCTGAGGCGCTCAGGGGTTTCGGCCAGCTCAGGGTGGTTCTCTATTGTCTTATCCTGATCGCCTTCATGGTTTACAAGCCCGAGGGTATCATGAATATCCTACAGAGAAAGTATCACCAATTTGAAAAGTGGGAAGAAGTATAAACATGGCTGAATCTCCCATCCTCGAGGTCACCGAACTGTCCAAATTCTTCGGCGGGGTTCAGGCCATCATGAACGTAAGCTTTGCATTGGCCCCAGGTCAGATTCTTGGCATCATTGGTCCAAACGGTTCAGGCAAAACGACTCTTGTCAACTTGATTTCTGGCTTTGTGAAACCGGACAAAGGGTCGGTTTTTTTCAAGGGTCGAAACATCACCGCCCTTCAACCCCACAAGATTGCCAATCTCGGGCTTACCAGAACCTTTCAGGTCATGAGGCCCTATCACAGCCTCTCCGCTTTTAAGAACCTCATCGTACCGCTCAACTCACCAAGGGTCAAACGAAGCTCTGCGGGAAAGTTGGGAGATATTGATGCGGTGGCCATCGACATACTGGAAGAAGTCGGCTTCGAGCGGGACGCCCGCGTTCCTTACAAGACCGCCGGTTCCCTTCCTCTTGGTTATCTGAAACGTCTCGAGCTCGGCAGATGTATAGCATTGAAACCCGAAGTCATTATCTGCGACGAGGTCTTCTCCGGCCTAAGCATGTCGGAAATCACTTCTCTTATCCCTCTCCTCGAAAGACTACGTATGGAAGGGATCACCCTCATGATGATTGAGCACAGACTGAGAGAGCTTTTCAGGCTCTCCGACAGGGTGGTAGTGCTGGCCTTTGGACGAAAGATAGCTGAGGGTACCCCTGATGAGGTCATGAATAACCGGACAGTCAAAGAAGCTTACCTGGGCACGGAGACCAAAGTATGACCATTCTTGAAATAAAAGACCTCATGGTCTTTTATGAGAATGCTATCGCGATTAATAACGTGCATTTGGCCTGCCGAAGGGGAGAAGTCACCGGAGTATTCGGTGCCAACAGCGCCGGAAAATCCACCCTTATGTACACCATTTCCGGTATAATTCTGGATGTCAAAAAAAAGGAGAAGATGAGGGGAGGGGAAAGGATTACCGTCCTAGGCAGCATTCTTTATGAAAGCAAAGACATCATGGCCGTTGAGGCGAGTGAGAGAGCCAGAATGGGGATTGTCCTTTGCCCTGAACGACGTAGGATTTTTCAGGAAAGCACGGTGCTGGAAAATCTGAAAATTGGCGGGATACTCGCAAAAAGAGAACAGGGTAAAAAGACCATGGAATATGTTTTCAACCTGTTCCCTCACCTGAGAAACCTCAAGAAGAGAGAAGGAGGCTTCCTGAGCGGCGGTGAACAGCAGATGCTCGCCATTGGGAGAGCCCTGATGGCTCAACCCAAGCTCCTTCTCCTGGACGAACCGCTCCTCGGCCTCAGCCCTTTGATGGAAGAGATTCTTGCAGTTGCCGTCAAGAACATCAACAGCCAGACAGGAATCACCACGCTCATTTCCGAGCAATATGCCCGGCCCATCCTGCCGATCATCCATTATGGCTATGTACTGGAAAACGGGAGCGCTGTTCTGGAGGGGACCTCTGAAGAGCTCACCGATAACCCTGATGTTAAATCCGCCTACTTCGGCCTTTAGGCGTTCGCGGGGGCTGGAAACGTGTCCCATTAAGGGTCGAAAAGGGCATAACTGTTTGAACCCTCAGAGGCAATTTTTAAGGAGTTTCAGTGGGCAAATATGACGAGATGGTTATCGCTGGGTTTGACAGGGCCTGCGAGAAGTACCCTGACAGGTCGGCCGTTGTTTACTTGGGGGAGAGCTTCTCATACAGAAAGGTGAAAGAGCTCATCAACCGGTTCGCAACAGCGCTTTTTGATTTGGGAGTACGGGACAATGACAAAGTGATGCTTTATATTCCCAACTGCCCGCAGTTCCTGATTGCCTATTTCGGCGCCCAGCAAATAGGCGCCGTACCGGTGCCGGTTTCCCCCATATACACGCCTCATGAGATCAAGTACCTCATCAATGACTCGGAAGCGGAAACGATACTTTGTATGGACACCAACTTCCGATACGTAAAGGAAGTTTTTCCCGAAACTTGTCTGAAAAGAACTATCGTCACAAGCTATCTGGATCTTGTTCCACTTTACAAGAGAGTTATCGGCGCCCTTTTTGACAAGGTCCCGAGCGGGATGATTGAAAAAGGGGATCACATCTATTCCTTCAGACACCTGCTCCGAAAATATCCTCCTGATCCTCCGAGAATCGACATTGATCCTGCCGGTCATCTAAGTTACATTCTTTACACGGGGGGGACGACCGGGTTTCCCAAGGGCTGCATCGCAACCCATAGGGGGATGGTCTCCTTCGTGAATGAAATAAGAAATGTAGGGGAGGGTCATATCAGGGAAGGACAAGAGGTCTTTGTCATGGTCAACCCCCTTTTTCACCAGATGGCTCAAGGCGTAGTCCTGGGCATGGTCTTGACCAAAGGCAACACGGCTGTCCTCATGCCTATGCCGGTCGTAGATGCGATTCTGAAAGCCATAGAAAAGTACCGGGGAACATTGTTCCTCGGAGCTCCGACTTTATATAGAATGATCCTTGAAAACGATCGACTGGACTTTTTTGATCTCAGCTCATTGAGATTTTGCTGGAGCGGTGGTGATGTTCTTCCTCTGGAGGTCTACAAGCGATGGAAGGAGAAATTCCATGTTCCCATCTATCAGGTTTTTGGGGCCACGGAGGTGGGTTTTGCGGCCATGAGCCCATTGGACCGTGAACCTGTTGAAGGAAGCATAGGCCTTCCGTTGAGCTCGCGGGAAACGAGGATTGTCGATCCGGAAACCCTTGATCCCGTCCCTTCGGGGGTTCCGGGAGAACTGCTGGTCACTTCTGAATTCATTTCAAAGGAATACTGGAAAAAGCCGGAGGAGACCGCCGTCTCCTATGTGGACATCGATGGCAAGACGTGGTACCGCATGAAGGACTATGTGATGATGGACGAAGAAGGCCGGCTTTTCTACGTGGACAGGAGTGCGGACATTATCAAGTGCAAGGGGTACAGGGTATCTTGCTCTGAAATCGAAGCTGTTCTTCAGGATCATCCCGCTGTTGTTGCGGCATGTGTGGTGGGAGTCCCTGATTCCAAAGTAGGTGAGCGCATTAAGGGCATTGTCGTACTCAAAGAAGACGTTAGAGGCGTAAGCGGTTCGGATCTACTGAAGTGGTGTAATGAGCGGTTGGCTTCATACAAGGTTCCCCAGTATCTGGAATTCAGGGACATGCTTCCCAAGTCCAAAGTGGGGAAACTTCTGAGAAGGGAAGTGAGAGAGGAGGAGCGGCAACGAATAGGGAAAATGCTTAAGGTATGACTGCTCGGATATCGCCGGTGTCAAAATAAAATGTCTCGTGCCGAACCCCGAATGAGCCCCATATGGTCAAGATCGGCAACTTTACGTCTCCCTGATCAAAACCTCATAGGGGGGGACTCCGACGGTTGATTTCAATGTGATTTCAATTCTCCTACCCGCTAGCAATGATTCTTCGCACCGGCTCCGAAGTCGGCGAAAGTCGGCCGATTCCAAGAACAGCCTTAACAATTCCAACTCATCAAAAAGGCTATCTTCTTGCCTCCCGCCGAGGAGCAGACTCAGCACTTTCTCGTACTCTTTTTTGGCAACGGTCTCAATACAGTGCGAAAGGCTCGGCTCAAGTTTAATTTCCGTCATTTCACAACCAAGGCTACTCTTCAATGGGTGCGTGGCAGATTAAACAGAGTTGCATACCCTACAGGATGATGAAAAATATTTTAGGATGGCGCCCGTCGTTTATTTAATGCTATTCACCTTGAAACGCAACCTCTTTTGTCTGAAAACCAACATCCTCACCCTGTGGATAACGCTTTTCAGCCGGAGAAAAGAATCTTTAATGCCCGGATGTTATTCTTCGATATGCAGGGCTCGTTCTTCTGATAGATGCCGTATTTCTTTTCAAGGCTTCCATGATCTCACTAAATTGTTACAATAGTACTTGATTGCTTTTTTATTGAAAATGTGTTTGCTTGGACACTAAGTTGGGGGGATACGATCCCCTGTTCCGAGCTGATTGTTGTTTGCCTGTCGAGGGAGGGGCATGGGGTTTTTAAGTGGATTGCTGTTTAATCTTAGGGGACTGAAATTAGGTCTCACCACGGGTAAACTGCTTTTCTGGGGTTTGGTTCGTTTCGCCCTCCTTCTCTTGATCATGTCGGTGCTCGCCGGTCTTATACTCGCTTATCATCAGGATCTCATGAATCTCGTCTGGACGAAACCGAAAAGCCTTTGGCTCATCTGGCTCTGGCATTTGCTTTCGTGGCTGGCCTCTCTTTTCCTTATCGGCCTTTCCGCGATCGTCTCGTTTATCATTTCCCAGCTTTTTTTCAGTGTCCTTGTCATGGACTACATGGTTCGCATCACCGAAGTCAAAATAGCGGGCGTCGTCAGCGAGCCCCAAAAGCTTCCTCTGTGGAGGTTGTTTGCTACGCTCATACTTCAGGAAATACCGAGGTCTGTGATTCCGCTGATCATTGCCTTATTGATCATGGTTCTCGGATGGATCACCCCTTTGGGGCCCATTCTGACCCTTCTCTCCTCCGCGCTGGCGATCGTGTTCCTCGCCTGGGACAATACGGATCTTATACCGGCAAGGAGCCTCGTTCCCTTCAAAAAGAGATTAAACTTCCTTATGAAAACGATCCCATTTCATCTTGGTTTCGGCCTTCCTTTTTTAATCCCGATCCTTAATATTGTGTTCCTTTCCTTCGCGCCGGTAGGGGCGACTCTCTATCATCTGAAGAAGCAGGGAATCACTAAAAAGACCTGATTCGGACCACAGACCGCAACCAAACTTATATTGTCCTGCGGGGCCTGCAGCCGGGATCGTTGCATGTTGGGGCTGCGTGTTCTTTCCTCTCAAGCGATTAATGCCGTGAAATGCCGTTATCCCGTCAAGGCCTGAGCAATGTCCGGTACAGGCGCCTAAGTCCGGAAGCGGCTGTTTTCATCGCTTTCTGATTACGTCGTAATGACAGTGATCGACTGATTCTGGTTTTATAAACACATCAAGCAATCCCAGGCCGTGTGCGAAAATGCTTTCTTGCGGACGTCTTGGGGGTCTCTCCATTACACCCTTAGAAAACAGACCTTTGGGTGACGATTTTTTTTCAATAATGGCATCCTCAGAAGGCAGGAGGTGGTAATCAGTAGGCACAGATAAGCTCCCTAGAATATAAAAATCATTTTGTAACAATTTGTTGACTTTTCACAATCATTTCTCTGCTATTACCAGCATCTCAAAGTCTTCGGTCGATAATTTGTCGTCCCGGCTAAAATTACCAAGTTTCGCACCGAAAATATCAATGGTATTGAAATCAAGGGTTTTTAACAGCCAGGTTATTTCCGATGGGGTATAATACCTTACGTTACAATGGAGTTCTTTTTTGTTCCCAAGATCATCTTCAGCATGCACAATACTATGTTCCCGGAAAGTCATCAGATCGAAAGAAATGCTGCCGCATTTTGCGTTTCCTTCTTTTGCGCTTGAATCAAGGAAATCCTTGACGGAATGGAACAGAGGAAATAAAGCATTAAGAGTAGTAAATATCAGTTTCCCTTTCTGCGTTAGGCTGTTGGAGGCATTCAGGAGAATCTGATAATTCATTTCATCGGTCTCCATCAGTGAGAATCCTCCTTCACACAACATGATGACCAAGTCGAATTCATGTGAGAATGGAAGATTTCTGGCATCATGCTTTTGAAAAAGGACTTGCAGATTATGTACGGATGCCTTTTCTCTTGCTCGTTTTAATTGCGAATCTGAAAGATCGACCCCTACAACAGCATAGCCTCTTGTTGTCAGTTCGATTGCATGTCTGCCTGTTCCGCACCCAATATCCAGTATTCGCAAGCTTTTATCATAATCTATCTCTTTTTCAATAAAGTCGCATTCACCAATGGTACCTTGGGTGAAGCACTCATTATCATATTTCATTCCGTAGTTTTCAAATAGTTCTTCATACCATTGTTTCATGTTGCCATATCCTTTCGTTTTGGTTCTATAACCATCGATTTGGTGCGCCGCCCTTTCTTACTACATCCCTCCATTTCAGCTCTGCGACGTGCAGCAACAACATCATCATCATCATGTATTAACCATACTGTCGAGGAGATTTATGAGTTTTTTAGGCGGTATTCGAAATTGCTTGGAGACTTCTTTGCTGATCCGGGGCGCTGATTTCGGCACTTGAAAACGGCGTAAGAGCGATCTGATCGCCTCGCATTTCTCGCTTGTGACGGCGGGTCTCCGAAAAAAGTGTAACTCCAATGTGTTCGGACCGAGGACAGCAAAGGGCAAGCCTTGACGTCAAGCCATTGAGTGCTCGCTAAAAAAGGCAGGGTCTTCTTTACCCTGCCTGTCTCAAATTTTTTTTGGTAGTAGGCGCTAAAAGGCTAATCTTATGCTCCGGCCGCGTTTTTGTACTTCGCGTATACATCATGCACCTTTTTCTTGAGAGCTCTAAGTTTTTTTGAATCTTCATCCGGCGCCCAAGAAGGCTCGCTTATGGAAAAAAGGGCATTGCTGATTTCATCAAAAGTTCGTTCAGTCAACTGGCACCACTCAGCCGTGCAGGCATTTTGCATTTTGGATGTAAAGTCAATTTCCTTTTCAAGCATCTCCATGGACTTCTCCAGATTTTCCACGAATTGCTTCCATCCTTCGTAGATCTCTTTTCTGATAAGTTCCGACGGCATCTCCATAACTTATTTCCTCCTTGTTTTTCAATAAGTGCCTTTGCTAACGGCTTCCAGGCACCCAAAAATTCCGCATTCCAAATGCATAGTAGGTATTTCCAAGTAGGTCACATTAAAATTTAAAAGCTGAAGCCATAAGTCACCCTGCGCCTCGCATTTATTAGGGATGCACTACGATTATCGGGACTGCTTATTAAGTGCGAATCGTCATGGGCACGGCATCGGAGCTTCACAATCGAAGCATTCTGAATTTGTCCATGGCATTGCCCCGTGGCCCTTTGTCCCTCCCTGATTCTCTACCATAGCCTTGATCCAATCAACAAATGGAACACCGGCTGAGTCCTCTTCGTAGAACTCGGGGTACGCCAGAATCGTGTGGTAGGTCCCTGCGGCAACATAGTATCTGTAATTGGGCGCTTCCGCCGCAACATACGCATTTTCCAACATCTGCTCATGCCAATCGCACCACGCAGGTCTAAAATTTCCCCACTCCAATGGATCCCCAGTATTAATCATGACATTGTAAAAGAAAGCCTGCGTACCATCCCAGGCTGTCGTGAACTGCCCGATTTTTCGATGTGTATAGTATCGACCTATCATTTGGTACATCTCTGCGATGCTGTAGTCTGAAAAGGGCCTCTCAAAGCCGGGAATCCAGCCGGGCAGGTTGCCTTCAAATCCCCAATTATAAATCTGCACATCCTGAAAATCTTGGGTAACGACCCCGAAACCGGCATCGCCCAACATGCTGGCCATGGATTTCGGGTAAGCTTCTTGAATGTAGGGGAATCCCATAAGCGCACCGTAACTTCCTGCACTCGACCCGGTAACAAAAATCTTCTGAGGCTTTTCGAAATGTTCGATAATCCACTTCAGGACAACCAGGAAATTGTCAAACCCTCGATGGTGGATGGTGTAGCTGTCCTCTCCATAATAGCCGGGATAGGTTTTGTCGGCGCTTCCCCAGTGGATATCCCCGGTGCAGTAAGGGATGAAAACGAAGTTCCAGTCAATAAATGGGTTGGCCGGGTTGCTAAAGTCAAAAATTCCATTGACCTGACTTTGGTCTTCGACTGTCTCATCAGCTTCAGGACTGTAGGTCAGGTAGTAAATGCAGTTCATCGTGTCCCAACATGCCCCTCCGCCATCGAAAAAAACGACCAAATTGTTGACCGGGCCACCTTTCACAAAAAACTTGAAAGTCGGATCAGTTCCCGGAGCCCCCGAGCAGGTCGGGTTCAACTCCCTACCCATGAATTCCGTTGGTCCGGGCGTGATTTCAGTCCACATGTGGGGTATATCGGGCAGGAAAGGTTTCGATTTGGGGTTGCCGGCAAAAGCAGCGGAAGCAACAAAGAAAACAAATACTACGACAATAATTGTTTTGACATAACCTATATGTCTCATAATCGATTCTCCTTTCTCTCTTTTCCACAAGTTGAGGTCAGTGCTCCGGTTTAGGCCGGTGACTTTCACTCCCCATCCTCCAATAGGTGTGTCGGTGTGAAAGCTTGAGAATGAAATTATTCAGCTTCCTCAGGCCGAAGCCCAGGGAGGCATTGTAAAGGAATCTTAAGACAATCCACTTTCACGGCTACCTCAAAAGGTGGTTGAAGTAGAAGCTTCTTAGTGGGGGTTACCGATACTTTTTAGCACAGTTTTAATCATGTCAACAAGAGATTTCCGTTGCTACACCGGGCGGCATAGTGATTCAGTGCGGACGGTGAATCTCGACAGCGTATAGAGGGACGTTCTTCAGATTATAAGTTTCCTATTTCGTAATTATTTTTGATAGCTATCTCACGTCCGCGCGCAACCGAAAGGCTGATTGCTGGATGTGAA
>JAFGDM010000236.1 GCA_016932115.1 Deltaproteobacteria bacterium
ATGATTACATAGAGAAAATTACTGAGTTATTAGCAGCTTAAAACTTCTGAGAGATAAAACCTCAGATCAATTGTGTAAGAATCTAAAACAAACAGGAACCAAGCCCGCTTCCATTGTTTTGGTCATTCGTATTTTAATCATTCGAATTTGTTTTGAATTTCGACCTGCCCGCCAATGCCAATGCAAGGCTCTTCCATCCGCAGGCGCCTTGCTCATGCCTGATCTTGATCTTCCTCATCGGCAAACGCCATGGCAGGCAGGGTGTCGCCGTCAAGTTGATTTGCGGCAAGAAGAGAGGGTGAAAAATAGGTCAGAGGGCGGAAGTCGGAGATCAGAGGTCACAGGTCGGAGATCGGAGGTCGGAGGGCGGGAGTCGGAGGTCGGAGAAATCGAGAGCAGGCAAAGGGAGAATCGGAGTGTTTCAGCTTTTTGATTGATCTATGTCGACTTCTACGATATGATTTGTGATTAAATTTCTCAATCGTGATTTCGGAGAGCGGGGGGGATGGTGGAGTTTCAAAACCCGGGGACATTTAATCTAAGAGGCGCTGCACTTGAACCTGAAACGGACCGGATCGAAAGCCGGCCTGCCATCGAAAAAATCGAACACGGGGATCGCCCTTCCGGGGTCCATGCGTTGAATGATGCGGATAGAGTGAAGGCCTTAGCGAGATTTGTAGGCCGAAGCGAATCCGTCCGACACATGAAAAATCTCATAGAAAGGGTTGCGCCGCTGGAAGTGAGCGTTCTCATTACCGGGCCAAGCGGTTCAGGAAAAACCCTGGTTGCCGACATCATTCATTCTCTCAGCAAAAGATCGAAGAGACCTTTCATCAAGCTCAACTGCGCATCCATCCCCGAAGAGATCTTTGGGCTCGCGCAGTCAGGTTCTCAAAAGGGCCTTGCCGATGCCATCAAGAACAATGCGCGCCTGGAAATCGAGGCTGCTCACAAGGGGACACTGCTTTTCAATAAGATCACGGAAATGCCCCTCAAGATGCAGCGAAGGCTGCTCGGGCTTTTAGAAAACAAAACCATACTAAAAGCCGGGGCCGAAAACGCGGTGCCGATGGATGTCCGCATCCTTTCAACCGCCAACGGTAACCTGCAGGATCAGATTAATAAGGGCGCCTTCCGGGAAGATCTCTACTACCGGATGAACGCATTCTCCATACAGGTCCCGTCTCTGAAAGAGCGGCCGGAGGACCTGCCTGAGCTAATCGAACACCTGATAGGACGCATCAACCCGCTCCTCGGAAGAAACATTTCAAGGATTAGCGAAAGGGCTTTCGGCGTCCTTTCATCTTACGAATGGCCCGGCAACGTGCGAGAACTGCAAAACGCGCTCCAGAGCGCGGCGATCCTGAGCGACGGCTCCATCATCAGCGAGAGAGAGGTGCTCGGAGCCTTGAGGAAACGCGGAAAGGGGCCTGGAAAAGCAGCACTCGGCGCGGAAAAAAAGATTTCCCTTAAAGAAGCCGTTCAAGAGCTTGAAAAGAAGCTCATCATCGAGGCCATGGAGAAAACTGGAGGGGTCCAGACTGAAGCTGCGAAGATGCTGGCTCTAAGTCCCAAAAACCTTTGGAAAAAAATTCATAAGCACAATATTTCGAGAGAAACGAAATCCCCGGCCCGGACCTGAAGTTTAAGATTGCTTCCCAAATTCAAGATCTTTTTTCTTCTAAAGGGTTCCATTTGAATCCACTTGCTCTCCTACCACGACGAGGCAAAACAAACACGGATGACCAAAACGAAAGAAGAGATTTTATGAGACATGAAAGCAGAGGGTGTTGGTGCGGGAAAAGGCTTCCCATAGAGGCAGGCATGTCCACGAGGGGCTTTCTTGCTCTTTCTCTTTTGGCCTGCCTCGCGGCTTTGTTCATGGCCCTACCCTCTTTTGTTTGCGCCGATGGAACATACCGTGTCACCGAGGATGAAGGCGGCATGTACCTGGTGACCGACAAAGACGGGACCTGGCATATTGACCCGGGCAATGCCCAGTACTTTTCAGTGGGGGAAATGGGCGGCTACACCCTGTCCAGGGACCATAAAGGAGTCTTCATTAAAACCGCCGCAGGCGGGAAATATTACGTAAACAAAAAAGAGGGAGACCGCTGGGAGTTCGAAACCCCGGAATTCAGCGGAACCCAGCCGCAGGCCGAGGGCGCTGAAACCAAGGTGATTATTCTGGAAGGCGCTCACGCCCTGGTGCCTGTGACCCTGGGCTACGGAAATGACAAAATGGAGGTCCTCCTGCTCCTCGACACAGGCTCCACGATCACGGTGCTCCACCAGGAGGTTGCGGACCGGTTGAAGCTTAAGAGCATCCAGAAAGCCAAACTCATGGTAGCCGACGGAACGGCCCTCGACACCGACATCGTGAAGCTCGATTACGTTCAGGTGGGTCCCATCAGGAGGGAGGGCATCCACGCGAGTGTAATCCCGCACAAGGGGCGGAAGGTTCAATATAAAGGCCTTCTGGGCATGAATTTTCTGAACGGTCTCGAGTACCGGATCGACCCAAAAAAGCAGGTCATCCGTTGGAAAAGCTAGCCAAAAATATTTGAAATTGTGTATCACTTTATCTCTATGATGCTCTGATGAGGATCATGGTTTTCTTTTTCTTGTTCCGCGGCCGCCCGGGGCGGCCTAGGCTCCCAGGCTGGTCTTTTCTGCGGTTTATCCACGGGGGAGTTTTGCCCCCTCCCGCTGTTCCCCTCGCATTGGCTCGGGGCCAGGGGTTTCCCCCATAGATAAACCGGGAAAAGACGG
>JAFGDM010000237.1 GCA_016932115.1 Deltaproteobacteria bacterium
GCTTTGGAGGAAAAAATGTCAGGAAAAATCGATGTGATTTTCCCCGGTGGTAAAAGAGTGGATGCAAAGATCGGAGGCATGATGATAAGAACGGATCAGAGTCTGGAAAATGGGGGCGCTGAAACGGCACCGGAGCCGTTTCAGCTCTTTCTGGCATCCATCGCGACCTGCGCGGGCATTTACGCTGTTGAATTCTGCCAGGCCCGGGAAATCCCTTCCGACGGTATGACGTTAAGCATGAATTATGAATTCGATGAAGACAAACAACTTCTGGACAGCATTCACATTGATCTGAAAGTGCCTCAGGGATTTCCTGAGCGCTACCTGAAAGCCGTTATCAGAGTCATGAACCTCTGCAGCGTCAAGAAAAACATAATAAAAGCCCCGCAATTCCTGCTCACGGCGGCTCGAAGCAATGATAAGGACGGGTGAAATGAGGGGAGACAACGACTTTTTCGAAATTCGTCTTATGGAGGAGATCGACCATGGCTTACCAAAACGTTATCGTCGAACATAAAGATCGTGTCGGAATCATTGTTCTCAACAGACCGACCCAGTTCAACACCTTCAACACCGCTCTTGCTCAGGAAACGTGTAGCGCCTTGCTGGAACTTGACGCGGACAATTCCGTCCGGGTCATCGTCATCAAAGGCGCCGGCAAGGCCTTCTGCACCGGCATTGATATCTCCGAGTTTCCCGGTAAGACTCTTCAAGAGTATCGTGATTGGGTAACGCTTATGGAGCGCATGATTCAGATCATCGCAGCAATGAAAAAACCGGTTATCGCTTCGGCTCACGGCTACGCAGTGGCCAACGGCGCCGGGCTGATTGCCGCATGCGATCTTGCCGTCGTCGCCGAAGGGACCAAGATAGGAGCCACCGCCGTCAATGTGGGGCTTTTCTGCATGGGACCTTCAGTTCCCATGTCCAGGTCTCTAAGCAGGAAACGGTGTCTGGAAATGGTCATGACAGGCGATATGATCGAAGCAAGCGATGCCGAACGATGGGGTCTGGTAAACAAGGTGGTTCCTATAGACAAGCTCGAGGAGGAAACCATGGCCCTTGCAAACAAACTGGCGGCTAAGAGCCCTCTTGCCCTCCAGATGGGGAAGGAGGCTTTTTACGGGATGGCAGATCTTGAATACGGTAAAGCCCTTGCTTTCACCAATGAGGTTTTTGCCGCCCTCTGTGTCACGGAGGACGCGAAAGAAGGGGTTGACGCATTCCTGACCAAACGTAAACCTCAGTGGAAAGGAAAATAGGCGGCCCTTCATGGTTGCATAATGGGCAGATAAACACTAAAGGTTGATCCCCGGCCGATGTCGCTGTCAACCTTAATCATTCCGTTGTGCGCATCCACAATGCTTTTGACGATAGCCAGACCTAGGCCCGTACCGGTGATAAGCCGGGTTTGGTCGTTTTTCACGCGGTAAAAGCGTTCGAAGATCCGATCTTGATCTTGCTTTCCGATCCCGAAGCCGTTGTCCTTGACACTGACGAGCACATAGCCTTGTTCCACGCCCGCCGATACGACAATGCTTCCGCCCTCGGGGGTGTAGCGGATCGCATTGCTGATCAAATTTGAAAAAACTTCTTCAATTGAGCGGCTGTTCACCAAGACAGGAGGGAGTTCCGGAACATGATCCATACTAAGGCTGATATGCTTGTTTCGAGCTTTCGCCTTGTGAAACTCAATCTGTTCACGAAGCAGGGGTTCGAGCTGAAGTCTCCCCTTTTCCATGGTGATGAGACCCGATTCAATTCTGGAAAGATCAAGAAGCTCGGCGGCCAGATCAGCCAGACCCTTTATCTTCTCTGAAATCCTGCCCAGCATTTCCCGTTGCTTTTCCGTAAGCTCTCCGGCCAAACCATCCTGAATCACCTTGACCATAGCCAGAACGGAGTTCATAGGACTTTTGATCTCATGAGCCACCATGGAAACAAAGTCGGACTTCATCTGATCCATCTTTTTCGAAGCAGTAATATCATGCATTACCGTGACGGTTCCCAAGTTCCGGTGCAACCGGTCTCTGAAAGGGACGCATCGAACGGCAAGAACCCTTTCTTCCGTATCCGTAAGAGCGCCTTCCGCAAATTCCTCCGTAACTTCCCCAAATTCCTCGGCAGGCATGGACAGCGCTTTTTCAATCACTTGAAGCAAGTTCTCATTTCGGATAAGATCCGTCACGGACTTTCCAATGGCGCTTTCCCCCCGATATCCGATCATTCTAAGAAACGCGGGGTTTGCCAAGGCCACCAGCCTCTCCATGTCCGTAGCCATTACACCGTCGGATATGTGATTAATGAGTACTCCCATGCGGGATTTTTCATGGGCAATGTCCTCAAGGGTTCGGATATACTCGATGGCCTTGGCGGTGACGGTCCTCAAATCTTTGGGCGAAAAAGGCTTGGAGATAAAATCAAAGGCTCCTTTTTTCATCGCCTCAATGGCGTGCTCCAATGTAGCGTAGCCCGTAATGACAATTACAAGGGTGTCCGGGTGCTTGGCCTTCACATGGGTCAACAGGTCGATGCCGCTCATTCCCGGCATCATTAAGTCCAAAAGGATAATATCGAAGTGTTCTTCTTCAATTCTTTTTAGGCCCGCAAAGCCGTTCTCGGCAAGGGCTACTTCAAATCCTTCATTTGAAAGCATGGCACGGCACGCATCCCGGATGCGTTTCTCATCGTCAACGACCAGGATCTTGATACCGTAATTCGTTCCTTTTGATTCCTCTCTCATCATATCAGATTTCCCTCGTTGTCGGCCCAATCTTGTGAATCCGCCTCATCAGGATAATCCAGAGGCACATAGAGGGGCAAGTCCATGAGGAATGTCGTCCCTTCTGCACCTGTCTCTTTCACGAAAAGGCGGCCCCCCGCCTCCTGAACAATGCCGTAAGAAGTACTCAGGCCGAGGCCGGTACCCTTGCCCGGCTCTTTGGTAGTAAAAAAAGGATCAAAAATCTTAGGCAGGTTCTCTTGAGGTATGCCGCACCCTGTGTCGGAGACTTCCAAAAAGGCCTTCTTGTTGGGTTTATCCCGGTAAGTCCGAAAGGTCAGGATGCCTTCCCCGTTCATGGCGGCACACGCGTTCATCACCAAATTAATGATTACCTGAGTGAGACGGTTTCGATCACTACGTATGAGAATCATCTCGTCGGAAAGCTCTTTTTGGACCACGATGTTTCCAAAGAGTTTCTGATCGCGAATAAGGTTCAGACCTTGATCAACCAGGGTATTAAGGGCTATAATGCCGACGGTCGGCTTTGAGCGCCGGCTGTAAGCAAGGAGGTTCTGCACAATACCCTTGCAGCGGTTCACATCCTCCACAATATAGGTCAGGTGCTCGGCCATCGGATCGTCCTTTGCCGTATTCTCAAGAGCCATACTAGCATACATTAGGATGCCGGTAAGAGGGTTATTGATTTCATGAGCGATCCCGGCTGATAATTGGCCCATGGATGCCATTTTCTCAGAATGGGCTATTTGTGCCTGGGCCTCTTTTAAAGTTTTCTCAACGGCCAACCTGGGTCTGAGATCGTTGTATATCCCCATGGTGGCTATTTCCTTTTCCCCCTCATAGATGATGGATGCGGAAAGCTCTACGGGAATTTCCTCGCCCCGTGCATTTAAGATCGTCACTTTTGCCATGTGAAGCCGACCCTTGCCCCCGATTTTCTCGTTTCTCATATCACGCATAATTTGCTTGGCTTTCCCGGGGTGGTAAAGATCGATCACATTCTTTTCCCCTTTTACCTCACGGACGGTGAAACCGAAGAGCTCTTCAGCCGCCCGGTTCATCATCAGGATATTTCCGTCCCTGTCCGCAGCAACAATCGCGCTGGCTGAGCTTTGGATGACCTTTTCAAAAAGTTCCTCGGTTTCTTTGAGCGCTCTTTCCAGGCTCTTAATCTTGGTAACGTCCCGTATGCTTTCCATCACGTAAATGAGCTTGCCGTTGTCGTCAAGAATCGGGGAAAACACCCGATCTTCCCAATCCTCCTCCCCTTGGGGATTCTTCACTTGTGTGAGAACCGAGTGGCCTTCCTTATGATCCAGCACTTTCGAAAGGGGGCAGACATTCATCGAGCAAGCGATTTTGGAGCCATAAAAAATCTCATGACAGGTTTTACCGGCGAGACCCTCCAAGCTGACGGCGTACTTGTCGAGAAACTTCTGATTGGCCGTCACAATCGTTTTGTCCGGGCTGAGAATGAGCGTAGGGAATGAGAGGGAGTCAAAAACCCTCAATCGCCAATCCTTTCTTTCGCTGTTTTTTTCGTTCATGGGTTATGTCCGGCTCACACGATCCGTTTTCCGGGACGAAGCTCTGGGAATCTCAAAAGTTCCCGAAAGGAACTGAACCGCTCCTTCTGATTCTCCCTCGGCCAGTACAAGGTAGATACAAGACCCGGAGCATGCGCTCGCAAAAGCCTTGATTCCATTGTCGGTCAGGGCACGAAAAGCGGCTTCAGCAATGCCGTAACGGTCCCCGAAATGTGGACCGTGGAAAAACACCAGCTCCACCGGGATAACCCGACGGGTGATTTCATCGCCCCCAAGGGAAGTTTCATGGTGAAGCTGATCGCGCACGCTGCTCTCAAAGAGGCGAGGAATAACAAAGGAAAAAATAAATCCATCAGACGTGAGTCTGGAAAAGGTCAAGAGGTATGCAATTCCCCTCTCCCCCAGTCGGCAGAGTGCATGTCCTAGAAGAGCTGTTTGACAACGATCAACGGCTAACTCAAAGAGGCAAAGATCCTTCACTCTCTGAAAACCGTAGGTTTTTATCCGAGATTCCCAATATGAAGCGGTTGTCTCCAAAATGCATACCGAAGGGGGATCAGGTTTGAGGTTTGCGGGTCCTTTCTCCCGGAAAATCAAAAAAACTCTCCAGGGCGGTAAAAGCCTCCTCTAACTGATTGTGATCGATCATGAATGTGACGGCGGAAAGGGAGGAACAGAAACCATATAGAAAGATGTTCGTCCGGGCAAAGGCGACCAGGGTAAGACCCAGCGACCTCATATTGGAACGGTGAGGAAAAATGGAAACCAAAGCGACAGGTTCAACGAACTCTGTGAGCCTCTTCAGTTCAGGGCTTGAAGACATATAGCCTCTTATGTTTTCGACATCCGCCCCCGGCACACAGCATGTAGTGTCACCCCGCTCCTGCCATTCCTCCGTTATGAGCAAACTCATGTTCACACGGTTTTGAGTCAGAAGACGAAGGAAATCACTTGTAAATTGTCCGGCACTCAAAGGGTAGTCAAGGCTAACCTTTGCCAGATTGCCCCTCACGTTCATGCCGTCCAGGGAAATCTTCTCGCCCATGATTTTAAGCCTTCCCGCTTTTCTGCGGTGCTGTCAACGGGTGTAGTCCTTAACAATTTCCATGAGGCTGTCTAAATCGATCGGTTTAGGAATAAATTCATCAGCCAGTGCTGTTTTCCCGTCCATATGGGTATACTTGGTTGATGTAACAGATTCTCCCACGGCCGTCAGCAGCACCACGGTGATGTTGGAATACTGAGGATCTTTTTTTAGTTCGTCACATACCTGGTAGCCGTTCTTGTTTGGCATCATCACGTCCAGGATGATCAGATTTGGCCGTTCTTGCCTGATCCTATCCCAGGCCTGAATACCGTCATAGGCTTTTGCCACCCGGTAATTCTCGCTTTCAAGCTTCATGGATATGGCTTCCACGAGATCGGGATCGTCATCCACCACCAAAATCAGTGTTTTATTATCCATGGGCTAACCTCCTTTATTGTTTTAGTTTAGACCAAAGGTCGCGGATGAAGCCCCGCTCTTTCAACGATCTCCGGAACCTTTTGTTCCCATTCAATAGCCATAAGATGAAAGCCCCGGACACCCTTCACTTCTTTGAGTCTCTGCATTGTTTCCACACAAATCTTGATCCCCTCTTCCGGCTGCTTGTCTTTGGGGACCCCGCTCATCCTCTTAATAAGTTCATCCGGAACGCTCATGCCCGGAACCTTGTTTTTCATGTACTTTGCCATTCCCACAGACTTGAATGGAGTAACCCCCGCCAGGATACTCACCTTCTCGTCAAGACCCCGGTCCCGAACGCCTTCCATCCACTTTTCAAACCTGTCGAGATCATAAATGCACTGGGTCTGGATAAAATCCGCACCGGCTTTCACTTTCTTGGCCAGGCGGGCGACCCTCAATTCAAAGGGATCGCCGAATGGGTTGGCGGCGGCGCCGATGAACATCTTCGGGGGGTTCTGGATTTCGTCGCCTCCTTGAAATTTTCCTTCATCTCGCATGATTTTGACCATCTGAACAAACTGGATTGAGTCGAGGTCGTAAACGTTCGCCGCCATCGGATGGTCCCCGAAACAGGGGTGATCACCCGTGAGACAAAGCATTGTGTCGATCCCGTGGGCATATGCACCGATGATGTCGCTTTGCATGGCCAGTCGATTCCGGTCTCTGGTCACCATTTGAAGAATCGGCTGCAACCCCATTTGTCCGATAAAGAGGCAGGCGGCGAAACTCGACATGCGAACCATGGCCGTCTGGTTGTCGGTAACATTGATGGCATCCACATATCCTCTTAGCAACTCGGCTTTCTCTTTGATCTTGTCGGGCAAAGCCCCTCGCGGAGGACCGCATTCCGAGGTAACCGCCAGGTGACCTGCCGCCAATACTTTCTCCAGTGCGCTCTGCGTTTTCATGATGCCAGATCCTCTCTGATAATTCTTCTGGGACCCCCGTCCCGGCTCGCTCTCCAGTCTTTGGCGGGCGCAATATCTTCATAGCGTTTCTCGAGCCCCAGTGCCTTTAAACGGTCCCATATCAACTGCCATGCGCAGTCTACGTCGGGGTTAATCTCGCATTTTCCATGGCTCGAACCCCCACAAGGGCCGTTTAACAAACGCTTGGAACATCGAGCAATAGGGCATATGCCTCCGGTCAATCCGAGCACGCAATCGCCGCAGCCCTGACATCTTTCGGCCCACACACCCTGGCGCTCGGAGGCTCCCATGAATTTTGTGTTGAGTGCGGGATAAACCGGCTTTTCCTTGAATCGCCTGGCCACTTCCTGGACCCCGCACCCGCAGGCCATGGATAAAACAGCCTCCACTTGATTGATGCTTCCTGCCAATTCCTCGACATACTCAGGATCACACTGACGTTCAAGGGTCATTTCTTTTACATCCAGGACTTTCCCTTCCTGCATGAAAGCCATTTGAAGCGCGGAGGACAAAAGACCCACTTCCTTGCGACCCCCCGCGGCACAAACGGTTACACATTCGTTGCACCCGACTAGGAGAATTCGGCTATAGGGCCTTACGTATTCCATGATCTCCTGGATGGGTTTTTGTTCAGCAGTAATCATTGGTCCCCTCTCTTCTTCGCGACAGATATTAGTTTTAAACAGCCTCAGCTTTTTTCAGCCCTTTTATAGGGTTAGGTCCCAAGCGGCGGATCTTTTCCGTAAAATCCGATGCAGTTGAGGCAAATCGCTCACCCATTCCCGCGGACATGGTGATCATCTCAAGTCGCTCCCCACCGATGCCTATTTCATCAAGAAGTCGCTTCACATAGGCCACACGGCGCGCAGCTTGGGTATTACCATTCTTGAAATGACAGTCCCCTTCCAAACACCCGGCCACGTAGACGCCGTCCGCACCCTTCTGAAAAGCTTTCATCATGTGAATAGCATCCACTTTCCCCGAACAGGGAACCCTGATAATACGGATGTTGGACGGATAGCAACGTCTCATGCTCCCGGCCATGTCTGCGGCCGTGTACGCACAGTAGTGGCAACAAAACGCCACGATAACAGGTTCAAAGGTTTTCACTGGAGCACCCCTTCCAATAGGCCGTCGAGTTTAGCCAGGATACGATCATCTTCATACTGCATAAGCTGGATGGCTTTGGCCGGACAGGCGGCGGCACAAACCCCGCAACCTCGGCACTTCGCCGGATCAATTTCAGAGTAGCCTTCAGCATTAATAAAGGGCACATCAAAAGGACATGCCCGAACGCATATCAGGCATGCAGCGCATTTCTTGCCGTCCACTTTTGCGACAGCGGCCCCGAGATTGATGACGCTTCTAGCCAGCATGGTTTGCGCCCGCCCCGCAGCGGCCTGAGCCTGAGCGATGCTCTCCCGAATGGATTTTGGGGCGTGGGCCGTGCCGGCCACAAAAAATCCCGGAACCGGCAAGTCGACCGGACGGAGCTTGACATGGTCTTCCAGGAAATATCCGTCATTCGTTCGGGGAAGGCGAAAAATCATAGCCAGATCTTCGGCCCCTTCCTCATCCGCCACAAGACCGGTGCTGAGGGCAAGACAATCCGCCGAGATTTCCATCTCTCTTTCCAAAATGGGGTCCTTAAAGGCCACATCAATTTTGCGGCCGTTGACCCTGACCAAAGGTTTCTCCTTCTCATTGTAACGAAAGAAAAAAACCCCGCGTTCTCGCGCTTTTCGATAATAGTCTTCTTGAAAGCCATAGGTCCGCATATCTCGATATAAAACGTACACTCGGATGGATGGGTTGATCTCTATCAACCTTAAAGCATTCTTGACCGCGGATTGGCAGCATATGCGAGAGCAGTTCGGGTTTTCAGGACAGCGGGAGCCGACGCATTGAATCATGACGACTTTTCCCCAGCTCTTAGCCTTTCCTGTATCGTCCTCAATCACTTTGTCCAAATCCAGCTGAGTCATCACTGCTTCGTGCTCATCCAAAAAGTATTCCCGGGGTCGGTTGGGAAGAGCCCCCGTTGCCAGGATCGTAACCCCATGGGTGATCTGACGGTAAAACATCTGGGGACCCGCCTGAACCCCCGTTTTGAAAAGGCCCGGAATACCGCTGTGATCGACAACGACCGCCCGAGTCAGGACCTGGATATTATCATGATGGGTGGTTCTTTTGACCAGCTCGGCCAGGTAGGCTCTTACATCGTCGCCTTCCAGCGTTCTTCTCAGCTCCC
>JAFGDM010000238.1 GCA_016932115.1 Deltaproteobacteria bacterium
AACAGACGAAGAATTATCCAGCTTTTTTTCATTGTGTAACCCTCCAAAAAATAAAAAGCCACGACGTTCCGGAATTCATCCGGGAAAGACCTTCGTGGCATGTTTCTCCAATTTTCTTGAGGCTCAGGCCTCTTGTGCGAATCCGAAACCTCGCATTACAAAAGCTTCAAATCGGAATGGAGCGCTATTCGTAAGGCGTTACCGCCGAGGCTTCACCGTACTATTGCCGTATTACCGTGTGTTGCTGAAACTCCAAATAGATTCCGACCGCCCTTCGTGGGCTCAGGTTGTCTATTAGTGGCAGTTCTCGATTCTTCTGTCAAGACAATTCTACCACCCTTTGCTGGTTAGAATGTCACGCAGCTTCTCTTCTACTTTACGTTCCACCAGAATCATTTTCCGGGCCTGGGCTTTTTTGATCTTTTCGGTTAATGCATCCAGATCTGCCGGTTTTTCCACAAAATCCATGGCACCCAAACGCATGGCTTCCACTCCTTTTTCAATGGTTCCGTGACCTGTAAGGAGGATGACCTGGAGTTCGGGTCTTTTGACTTTAAGGTTTTTCAGGACCTCCAGGCCGTCCATTTCAGGCATCATCAGGTCAAGAACAATGGCGTCAAAGGTTTGTTCTTCCGCAATCTTAAGGGCATCCGCGGCGGAAGTGGTGGAGCTTACCTCCATTCCACGGGTAGACATTCTTTCACCCAAAAGATCCACAAACTCTTTTTCATCATCTACCAAGAGTACTTTGATCGACATGGTTTGTCTCCTCTTTATGAAATCACCTATGCTGCTCCACCCACGCCTTCATCCTTTATTCTTTGCGGCAGAACCAAGGCAAAACTCTTTTCCTCAAGGTTCATTGTTAATCTGGCTTCAAGCAGAGTCAGCAGTGTTTGCTCCTGATTTTCCGGGAAGATCCGATCTGTTTCGGGTGTAAGTGTTTCGAGACCTGTAAGTCGGATCGAAACACCGGATTCTGTTTTTTCAGGGATCAAGGTCAATGCTTTTGCTTTGCCGGCAAACCCCATCCCGATTTCAAGAAGCAGCCAGATCAATCTGTGGAGAAAAAAGGGCCTGGTCACAACCGTGAGGGGTCGGCCCTTGGGCGTAACCTGTATCACGATCCCTTTAGCCGCCGTCAATCGGCGGCAAACGGCCAGAACGAATTCCAGGAAGTCGAGGAGTTCGATCTCCTTTAACGGCTCATCTACGGTATGGCTGAACCGGTTCATGTTCCGTATGATTTGATCCGTCCTTTGGATCTGTCGTTTGATTAACGCGCTCAGAGTTTTAACCCGCGATGCGTCCAGAGCCTTACCCTGTTCGGCCAGGAGAGCCAAATCCTCCAGTAGTCCGGCGCTCTCGTTCATGATGCTCAGTGTGTTCTTGAGTTCATGGGAAATAGAAGCCGAAATGCGGCCGAAAAACCGCAAGCCCTCTAAAGAGGCCATATCCAGTAAAGAGACCACGTCACACCTCCCTGTAGGCGTAAGTTTCCCGGGATGCTTTTTGTGTAGTGTTTTCTATCAAACGATTTCCCGGATTTTGTCAGCCAGTGACTCAATATCGACCGGTTTCAGCAAATAGTAAGAATCTCCTGCTTCTGCTGTGCCCTCCTCGAAATCTTCCTTTGATCCGTGGCCGGTCATGAAAATAAACTTCATATCGGGAGCGAGGGATTCGATTTTTCTTTTGAGCGTAAGACCGCTCATGCGAGGCAACTTGATGTCTAGAACGGCCACGTGGAAATGTTTATGCTTAACGGTTTCTAAAGCCGCTTCGCAGTTTGTCACCCAGTCGGCTTCAATACCCCTTAATCCCAATCTCTCGGCCAGCGTGACCACCAGTTCTTCTTCGTCATCGACCAGCAACACACGAATTGTTTTCATTTGACTTTTATATCCGGATTCAATGGTAATGTTAATGTGAATCGGGTGCCTTTCCCGGGTCGGCTTTCAACACCTATGTTTCCTCCAATTTCCTGAATGAGGCCGTAGGTGATGGAAAGACCTAGCCCCGTCCCTCCCTGCTTGGTGCGGGTAGAAAAAAAAGGCTCGAACACCCGTTTAATGTCCTCCGGCGGAATGCCGCATCCATCGTCGATCACAGCGACCTCTACAATATTTTCGGATATTTTGCGGCCTTCAAAGGTTAGGTAGCCGCCGTCTTTGAGAGCTGCAAAGGCATTGTTCACCAGATTAAGAAAGATCTGTTCCAACTTACCCCGATCGCTTTTGAACGGCGGAATGTCCGGTGCGATATCAAGAATTGTTGCTATTCCTCTGTATTCGGCTTCCTTGCCCAAGAAACCGATCACGTTCTCAATGATATTTTTTAATTCGACTGTTTCAAAGGTGGAATCCGTCTTACGGGCAAAGCTCAGAAGTCTTCTGATAATCGTGGCGCAACGCTTGACCGATGCAAGGATGGAGTCTGTTTGAGCCAACAGCTTGGACCGGGTGGCGATGATATCCTGCTGCTGAAGCAGGTCTTTAATCAGCCCGGCTTTTTCATTGATAATGGCCAGAGGATTGTTGATTTCATGGGCGACTCCCGCAGCCAGCCTGCCGATTGACGCCATTTTATTGGCATATTCCACCTGATGCAGTGCTGCCACACGGGTCTGGTCCGCTGTGTGAATCTTGCTCACAAGGTAAGTGGATACTGCAAGGACGACGATGAGGATGGAGGTGATGCTTATGAGAAGATAGGTGATAAGCTGCCGGCGGGCTTTATACCAGGGTCGCATTAAATCGTCCTTTTTTTTCACGACCATCAAAATAAAGGGGGTTTCCGCAATGTAGGCATACCCGATAAGCAACTTTTCACCGTCGGGTCTTTGGGTTTCAAAGACCTGGGTCGTAGAGGCATATTTCGGCACGGGCAGGGACATCTTTTCGAGTATCCTACCGTATCTCCTTGACGGCGTCTGCAGGACACCGGCCGAGTTTACGATGAAAAGATCAACACCGACTCCTTGCTCAAGAGGCATAAGCTCGCGGTGAAAGCGCTCCGCTTCCAGGGTGGCGCGCAAGACGTGCATAGGCCCGTTCAGCGGCTGGTGTTTAACTGCTATAACAATATGGGGACTTTGACGATAACCCAAAAAAACGTCGCTTGTGTAACTGCCTTGATCCGCTACTTCAGCAAACCATTTCTGACGGCTGTAATCGACATTTGTCAATCCATAGGGGCCGCTGTACCTGATTTGTCGACCCAGAGCGTTGACTATTCCTAAATCGGTGAAGCCTCCGAAGCTTTCCTGCAAGTTTTTTAAGACCTCATCAAGCCGTCCAGGGCTTGTCAGGGATTGAAGAGGATTGTCTTTAACCAAAAAGTGCAGGGCATAACGGCGCTCCAGGAGCAAGAAAGAGAGGCTACGCCGGGTGTTGGAAACCAAACGAGACGTGCGCAGAACATTTTCCGATTCTATGGCTTTCTGGGTTACCTGATAATCAATAGCAGCCAGAAAACAGACAGGGACAAATGCTACTCCGGCGGTCAAAAGGACACTCAGGTACCAGATGCGTCGGAAATTAAACAGGTGTTTGTAAGGTCCGGATGCCACATCGTGGTAGTCCCAGAAATCGGGTTTAAGACGTTGCAAAAAAGACATGGTAACGACTTTCTTAAAGCCAATTTTGATAATGTTCGATTACCTCAAGAAATCCCGGACCGGCACACGCTTTTCAAAGGGTTCAGACAGGTTTCTTAACGGTATTGCAGCGCATTTTTTCATTGGCCTTTTTTAAGGTGTCGCTTAACAACTCTATATCCACGGGCTTTTCCAGGTAGGCGAAGGCACCCAATTGCAGGCACTGTTTCCTGTCTACGTCCGTGCCGTGCCCTGTAAGAATGATCACTTCGATTTCCGGATGCTCGGATTTTACCTTTTTAAGCACTTCCATGCCGTCAATTCCGGGCATCCTTAAATCCAAAAGCAGGACTTCCGGTTCGTCTTCCCGTACCAGAGCCAGGGCGCTTTCGCCGTCAAAAGCCGCTGCAGAGCCGATGTTTCGCATACCCAGACGCTCGGAAAGGGTCTGAACAAACTCCCTTTCGTCATCTACAAGCAAAACCTTTGAGGGCAGTTCATGGTGGTACTTTTGATATATTTCACTTTGCTCGTCCGCGGGTTTTGTTTCCACCTTAACATTTTTAAAAATTTTCACTGTCCGGACCGCGGCCCTGAGCTCCTCCTCCAGGCGCTCCTGCATGAGCACGGGCCTGTCAATGGTCAGAAAGGCTTCATCCTCCTTCACGCTGACCTTAACGATATGCCCTTCACCGGCCAGGTGCGCTTCTATCCGGGCCGCCGCCAAGAAATCGCGGGCAGCCATCCTGGAGAGTCCTGAAGCCTGAAGGGCCTCCGCGCTCAGACTTCGTTTAACCAGTTCGACGGTTTCCCGGATATCGATTTTGTTTGTGGGCAGCACCATGTCGTAGAGATCAGGATTCCACGGATCACTAATGCCCTTGAGTTCCTGAACCCAGAATGCCCGGTTGTGATCCTCTTCACTGATGCGCACAGCGGCCTCCGTCTCACTGATGCCGAAATACAGCGAGGCATCTTCAACGCGGCGGGCCGTGTCTGCAATGAGGCAAATTCGAAGGACATGTCGAATCGATTCGGGCACAAGATGGGCTGAAAAACCGTGAAGCAGAAATCTTCCCTCCTGAAGGTATTCCGCAAGAGCCAGTTTGAGCCATGTGACGAAGCGTTGCCGTTCGCGGGTGAAAGCATCGAAAACCGATGTCTTTGTTGAAAAAGAGCGTTTTAACCTCTCTGCCGGAATCGAACACAATGACGAGGCACGGTTGACTATCATCTCGTCATTTAATAGCTCGTACCCAGTTGCCCGACGAAGATTTTCGATGAACTCATCTTCACGGCAAAAGGAAGCGCTGAAAACGGAGACAACGCTCATGAACGCTCCTTTTTTTGTGCCATCACCGTTCTGTTCAATCCCCGTAGGGAGTAATCCGTGTAAGCCTAATGGTCGTATCTTTCACGCCGTGTATTCGTCCCACAATGGCCTGAATCTTCTCTCTGAGTTCCTGCTGCATCGCCGGTGAGGCATGGGTTTGCACGAACACATGCCCGTCATCGGCCTGAACATCGATATCGTATTGGATGTCCATGATAGAGGCTCTGACTTCAGCGGCAAGGGCCAAATCATTG
>JAFGDM010000239.1 GCA_016932115.1 Deltaproteobacteria bacterium
CATTTCAAAAAATTGAAAACTAGTAACGGATGTTTCACGTGAAACATATCCAAATTATTCTAATATTATCAATTGGTTATAGCACTTGCCCATTTCATCGGCCATTCAATCCATTCAATCCATGTCAAAAACTTCTCTCCGCAAAAATGGCGATCTGAAGTCCCGGAATAAACTCCTACTTTATTCGACCACTTTCCACAATATATAGTTATATCAATATGTTATCTATGGGCATTCATAAAATTATCTTGCCGAGTCCACAGGGAACAAACGGTGGCGCTTTCATAGTTATCCGCTGCACAAGCAATTGCGACCGATAAGGCAGGCACTTTTTTTTACGGAGTTCTATAAAAGGTCCGACGGACTCCTAGGGATAGATGGATGAGCCGGTCCACAAACTGGGGAAAGGAAATCCCTGCCGCCTTGGCGGCAAGAGGGACCAAGCTTGTTTCCGTCATGCCAGGGATAGTGTTGGTTTCTAGAAGATATACATCCCCGTTGTGGATCATCATGTCCGTCCTGCTCCAGACCCTGCAACCCAACGCCCGGTGCGCTCTTTTAGCTGCGGACTGGGCCTCTTCCGTAAAGCGTGCAGAGACCCGGGCGGGACAAATCTCCGTAGTGGCCCCCGGGGTATATTTCGCCTTATAATCAAAAAAAGCGTATTCTGCGCTTGGAACGATTTCAACCAGGGGAAGGGTGGAGAGAACATCATTTCCTAAGACGCAACAGGTGACCTCCGTACCCCGCACAAAGCGCTCGACAAGGACTTCTTCATCAAACATGAAAGCCTGTTCCAGCCCCTTTTCAAGGCTCTCCGCATCGTGGCAAACGGCCACCCCCAGACTGGAGCCTTCTGAAACAGGTTTTACCACCGTAGACGGACCCAAATTCTTCAGGATTTGATCAACGGAAAAGGCCTGATGCACAGTCAGGCATACATCCTCAATTACCCTGAGTCCTGCAAATCGATATATATCTTTTGCCACCTTTTTGTTAAGGGCCATCGCGCTTGCAAGCACCCCGGATCCCACATAGGGAATTTGCAGCAAATCTAAAAACCCCTGGATCGACCCATCTTCTCCGTACTTTCCGTGGAGCAAGACAAAAGCGAGATCGATTTTCTCACGGTCCTCCAAGAGAAGGGCAAGTCCATCCCGCGGATCATACCTTGATACCTCATATTTGTCCGGGTCCAGACACCTCTCAACTGCATCCCCACTCTTAAGAGACACCTCCCTTTCGCCTGAAAATCCCCCGGCAATAACCGCTAATCGAAGTTTTTTCATAGAAAAAATCATACCCTCTCTGGTAATGGAAATACAAGTGGAAACTCATCGCAAGCTGAAACCGCACGACGGGATTGTATTCTCACAATTACCCCTCGGGACGCCTTCAGGCAAGGGAAGCCCCGTAATAAGGCGGCATTCCTTGAGGTCGGTCGAAAAAATGGCAATCAAATAAAAGAAATCAAACGAAAATGAGGCAAAAAGGAAGAAATTGAAAGATCAAAGAATGTGAATACATTTATACACCTATACAAAATAAAAGCGAAGCCCCTGAATTACGGAAGAATTCACCCGACCGCCTATTTCCGCCCCACGGCTAGGAATTCAGTATTTGTCATAAAATTAACGCCTCATTTTAAGACCTTAAGAATTGTTGAGAATGAACCTCTATGTAAATCTTTTCCGCGGCACACCCCCTTTGACAGGGATCAGAAGGTTTGAGAAGAGGCTGTGTTGAGATCAAGGCTATTTTATTCTTCTTGGAATTCGAGGCAGCCATGGCAAAAATTTGGGAAGAGCTGAAAGGTCTATTAAGAGAAAAACTTCCGGACAAAAGTTTTTCACTTTGGATCGACCCTTTGCAGGTTTTGAGAGAAGAGGACCATGCTATCGAGCTCGTTTGCCCCAATAAGTTCTCTCTCAATTGGGTTTCTGAAAACTATCTAAAGCTGATCCAGGATAACCTCAACCGTCATGGTCGCGAGAATTATCGTCTTGCCTTGAAAGTGGAAGCACCGTCCAAAAAGGCGCCCCCCCCAGGTATTCTTAATGCACCGAAGCAGTTGGCTCTTATTAACGTCCCCGAGCACAAGAAAAACGGGTTTCGTAGCCTTAATCGCGATTTCACCTTTCATCGGTTTGTTGTTGGTAAGTGCAACGAATTTGCTTACTCCGCATCAAAGGCCCTCGCCATGAACGCCTCTATGCCCTATTCATCTCTGTTCATCCTGGCAAAAACAGGCCTTGGGAAAAGCCATTTATCTCAAGCAACGGCCCATGCGATTCTCCAATCGAACCCGGCCCTAAGGGTATACTACATTACGGCTGAAGACTTCGTGAACGAGATGATTTTTGCATTGAAAAGCAACCGCATCGAAGAATTCAAAAACAAATACCGACGCTCATGCGATGTCCTCCTCCTGGAAGAGGTGCATTTTCTTAGCGGCAAAGAAAAAACCCAACTCGAACTGGGTTACACCCTTGATGCTTTAGCCGACGAAAGAAAGAGAATTATCTTCACCAGCTCCTTGCTCCCCAAAGATATCCCCAATCTTACCGGAGAGCTTTCATCTCGCCTGACCTCCGGTATTATCACCACACTGGAAAAGCCGGACTATGAAACACGAGCGAAGATCCTCCAGAGCAAATCTTCCGAGCAAGCTATGGTGCTCTCCGGGGAGGTAATCGACCTGCTGGCTAAGGAGCTTACAGGGGATATCCGCCAGATGGAAAGCGCTCTGAGCTGCCTTAAGGCCAAATCAGAACTGCTTAACGCCAGGATAGATAAGGATTTGGCTGAAGAGGTTCTTCAGTGCCATTTGCCCTCCCAGCGCTCAATCACCATGGATGACATTAAGAGCTTGGTATGCCGGTATTTCAACGTGGATCCTATTATTCTCGCATCCAAGTCGAGAAAGAAAATCCACGCATTCCCGAGAAATATCTTCGTCTATCTTTGCCGGCAACTCACCGCAATGACTGTGGAACAGATCGGCCGGTCCCTCAATCGAAACCACTCCACAATCCTCTACGCAAGCGAAGTGATAGACCACAAGATCAAGGTGGACAAAAAAGTAAAGAACCAGGTCGACTTTCTCATGAAGAAGCTGATGGAGGGCAAGCAATGACGGCTCGGAGATCTTTTTCGATCAAAAAAGCCCTCTTCAAGTTACTGATTCTCTGCGCCGGTCTTCTTTTGTGCTACGGCCTCTTACTCGGCGCCGCCTCGGTTCGGGTAGGCTTAACTCACCGGCAACAAGAGGGATTTTGGGTGCCTATTCTTGCCGGAACGCTTCTCATTCCTATTCTTGTGTGGCTCTACATTCGTCTCGTCCTCGGGCTTCGCAGAGCCATGAGACATTCCGGCATTCTGAACCCTTACTCCTTCTCCTGATAGAAATGCGTTAACTCCACTTCTTCTTTGGGGGACAGATTGAATCGCATCGCCGCATCTTGGATGAGTTTTCGGATAGGTTTTGCCTCATCCTCCATTTTTTCAGCGGAAATCCACTTCACTGCCTGCCTGACCCTTTCTCCTTCCTTCATGATATTAGCCATGTTGCCCCCTCGTCTTTCGATGTTCAGTAATCCATACTCTTCCTTAAGTCGCCTGCAATTTCTACCGAAACTTAGCTAACCTTTGAACCGGTATCCAACCCCCCGCACCGTTTCAATCAGTTGTGCAGCGCTGCCGAGCTTTTTGCGCAAACCCACGATCTGGACATCCACAGCCCGGTCGGTGACAAAGTATCCGTCTCCCCTGACCGCGTCGACGATCTGGGAGCGGGTAAAAACCCAACCAGACCTTCTCGCCAGGAAATTCAGGATCCCGAATTCGGTAAAGGTCAGCTCCACCGCTTTTCCCTTAACCAGCACCTGGTGCCTCCCCGGATGAATAATAAGGTTATGGACGGAGACAATCTCTTTCCCCTCTTTAGGCGTTGTCTGTTTTCTGCGCAACACCGCTCTGATTCTTGCGGCCAGAACTTTTGGGCTGAAAGGTTTGGTAATGTAATCATCGGCACCTATCTCCAATCCTTTCACAATGTCTTCTTCCTCTCCCTTGGCCGTAAGCATAACCAGGGGAACTCCCCTGGTCTCGGGAAGGCTCTTAAGGCGCTTTGCCACCTCCAGCCCGTCGATTCCGGGAAGCATGAGATCCAGCAGAATGAGGTCGGGCATATCGGATTTCACCTTCCCCAAAGCTTCCTCGCCCGTGGTTGCACACACCACCTGGAAGCCTTCACCGGCAAGGTTAAATCGGAGCAATTCCAGAATATCCTCTTCATCGTCCACGACGAGAAGCTTTGGGCCTGACATAAAACTCTCTCCCCCGCCCCACTCAACACTTTTCTGCGCTCATTGGAAGCCCGCAGAGTATTATGATCTCCTTTTCTAACGGATTGCCTTTTGGCTCTGAGCTTCGAGCCTGAATCGCTTCGGTCAGCCCCTGTCCCTATTCCTTTACACCGCTATACGGTTTCGCTTAGGAAGAGAGTCTGAGCGATACATCCCCCGCAACAACTCGCCGCAGCTCGCCCTCACGTGTTTCAACAATGAGGGCGCCGTCTGGTTCGATGCGAAAAGCCTTTCCGTAAATCCGTCCCCTTTCAGATTCGATTATAACCGCTTTGCCCAAGATAAAACACGCTTCGTTCCATCGCTTGTAGTAGGGCTCGAAGTTGCCGGACAGGATTTCTTGGTAGGCCGTTCCCATGCCTTTGACAATGTCCACGAGCAATTCATTTCTCGATACCTTAATACCCGTTTCATCCAGAATGCTCGTCGCAAGACCGGCCAGCTCCTCCGGACAGAAGTTGACATTCAGACCGAGACCAAGGACAACCCAATCCACCGCCCCGTGGGTCACGCAAAACTCCGTGAGAATACCGCCCAACTTCTTCGTCCCTCCATAAAGGTCGTTGGGCCATTTGATTCTCGGCAAGAGGCCACTCAGGCTCTTAACCGCCTCCATTGCCGCAAGGGCCAGGATCATGGTGAGCGAAAAAACACGCTGAGGGGTTAAATCCGGTCTCAGAAGCACGGAGAAAAACAGATTCCCCTTTCCCGGTGAAAGCCACGATCGTCCTCTCCTTCCTCTCCCTTGTGTCTGCTTTTCGGCAACCACTAGGGCCCCTTCGGCCTCCCCCGCAAGAGCCAGGTCCCTTGCAAAACGGTTGGTGGAATCGATGGTGGGATGGTAGTGGATATGGGATGAAAACAAAGTGTCAGCCAAATCCCTGCTTAAAACTTCAGGCCGAAGGGAATCATGCATCCTGGGTCCCGCCCTTGTTTCCAGTCCATCCCATGACAACTCCCCCTGTGCAGACTTTAAGCGGTAAGTAATTGTCCTACAATATTGAACTGTATGATATCGAATTTTGGTAACAATTTAGCTGTTTGAAAAATCGCAAGCATCAGGCATGGGGGTCCCTCTTAAAACTGCAAAACGAAGAGTATTCGGGGTGGA
>JAFGDM010000240.1 GCA_016932115.1 Deltaproteobacteria bacterium
CACCTCCAACAAGCAGCTCAATTTTGTCCAGCACGTTCGCACCATGCTTAAAACCACCGGCCGGGCGGCCGTGGTGGTCCCGGACAATGTGCTCTTTGAAGGGGGCGCCGGTGAAACGGTTCGGCGAAAACTCCTGGACAATACCGACCCGCACACGATCCTGAGGCTTCCCACCGGCATATTTTACGCACAGGGAGTCAAGGCCAACGTTATCTTTTTCGACAATCAACCCGCGGCCAAACACCCCTGGACCCGGGAGGTCTGGTTCTACGATTTCAGAACCAACATCCATTTCACCCAAAAGAAAAACCTGATGGCATACGACGACCTCAAGGATTTCATTGCCTGCTACAACCCGCAAAATCGCCATACGCGCAAAGAGACCTGGATGGAAGACACCCCCGACGGCCGATGGCGTAAATTCACCTATGACGAGATTATCGCCCGCGACAAAACCAGCCTGGATATCTTCTGGATCAGGGATCAAAGCCTGGCCGATCTGGACAACCTGCCCGATCCGGATGTGCTGGCCGAAGAGATAATCGAAAACCTTGAAGCCGGTGTCGAGAGCTTCAAGCAGATCATGGAATCGATCAATGGACGATGAAGCGTACACATAACAAGGCTAATTCAGCCGACGCAAAAACCGCGCGGCTGATTAGCAGCATTGTCGAGGACACTGAGGTCGACCATTGGGACTCGAAATCCTCATCTCGCCAGCAATCGCAATCGCAAAAGACGTCGCCGCAACTCTGTGGCGGCAGGTTCGACCGCCGAACCCTGCAGAACTGATCGAGCACCGTCAAAAGTTGAAGACCGATGTCGAGAGCCATCTCCGGTGGTTCGATAATTCAATGACGCAATCCCAAAAAGGAGATTATTTGAGTAATTAAGGACGTCCCGCAGATTCTCTGTGAACATGAGAATATCTTTCCCCCTCAAAAACAAACTTATGTATATTCATCGCAACTGACATCATATACAGAAAGATAGATTTTGCTTATCGCAAAAGAAAACGCTTGTCAAGATAAAATATATTGTGTAAACAGTAAGATACATATCACGTGTATTTTCTAATGATCAAGTATTTAATCTGCGTTGTGCTATGTGCGGTTCTATGGATCGTCAATATAAAAGAAATAATCCACGCAATGAAAAACCGTATGCCAAGTGAAGTTTTTATTCATGCTGGTTTGGGGCTATTTTTCAGCATTATGATTATTGAATGGTCGCTTGGTGCTTTCAGTTATTGGGAGCGTCTAGATATCTTCTGGCTAAAGATAATAGGGTTTATTCTTTTTATCCCTTCCGCCTATTTAGAATGGACATCTCATGAAATGTTAAAGCACAAAGGAAACCCGGAGGGTGGCAAGCTGGATGCAACCACTGTTTTTTTGGATTCAGGCATCTATCGCATTGTTCGCCAGCCGATGACATTTGGCTTGGCAATCTGGTCCATCGCTTTGATTTTAGTTTTTCAGTCTTTTCTCTCACTCATTTTAGGCATAGTGTGTGTCCTCTGCTTCTGGTTGTCTGCCATAAAAGAGGGAGAACACAATATTTCTAAATTCGGAGAAGCTTACAGACAATATATGCAGAAGGTCCCTATGTGGAATGTATTAAACGGGTTGCTAAAAGAATGGAGGATTGCAAAATCTCGAGAGCGAGAACGGTCTTGATATTTTGATAAAGGGCTATTCAGGAATACCCGTCACTTGCTCGATTACCTACCCATGCGGATCATCATCCGCAGGCTGCTCGGCGCTGCGCGCCTCACAACCATGCGCTGCCTTCGTCCAGCGCCGCGATTATGCAGGAGTTGATAGTTCCAAAATTATTTGATAATGATTAAAAATGAAGGTTCGGGAAGCAATCAAAGTGATCGAAAAGGATGGGTGGTATTTGGTTGCCACGCGCGGCAGTCATCGACAGTACAAGCATACATCCAAGCCTGGTCGTGTCACCATCGCTGGTCAGCCAGGCGATGATATCGCTCCCGGAACACTCAATAGCATCCTCAAACAAGCGGGGTTGAAATGAAAAAATATCTTGTCATTGTTGAAGAAACTAAAACGGGATACTCCGCATTTTCTCCAGATCTTCCCGGCTGCGTCGCAACCGGCAAGACCCGAGATGAGGTTGAGCAGACCATGCGGGGTGCCATTCAGTTCCATCTCGACGGCATGCGTGAGGACGGAGAGACAATCCCCGTACCACATTCTTACTCAACCTACTGCGAAGTTCCTGCATAACCATGCGGATGATCCGCAGCGTTATCAAGGAATGGGACGCCCTTAAATAATTCAATAACGCAATCCCAAAAAGGAGATTATTTGAGTAATTAAGGACGTCCCGCAGATTCTCTCCGCTAAAAGCGAACTCTTATCGTCGACAAATTTCAGGCCCGGCTTCCGGGTCTTGTCACAGACATCCTATGTGATCTGAAACCTAAAGAAAGTACTCACAGGATAAGCACGATTCCGGTGAAAATAGAAGGCTTTGTATTCCTTTCTTCGGGGCAGCCCCACAATAGCCACGGTTACGACTGCTGCTGAGGCATTCCCGTTTCTTTCCGAAGAGGGTGGATGAAAAACAGGCTTGGTGCTGAAGATGATAATCTCCTCATGTCTTTCTTTGACTGACTGCGGGCCAGCAATCTTACTCGAATCACAAAGCCAGCATTACACTTATCAACGTTTATCGCCAGCAGACACTAGGATGGTCTTACTCGTCACCTTCGTAGAGGAAATGTTTCAGTTCATCGCGGCTGAGCCCGCTTATACCCATCTCCTCTAAAGATATGCCCTCTCTCATATAGTCGGTCTGATTTATGACCGAGCCTAAATTTATGACAGCATCGATCAAAGGGGTGGAAGTATTATATTGTACAGCAAGCTTTCGAATGGGAACCAGCCCAAAGGGAATATCCTCGGTGATATATCGGCTCTTGACGGATGCAGGCCCAGAAATTTTTGCCACGCATCCTTCCTTGTCAAAAACCGCCCTGGTGTAGGAGGACATGATGGCACTCTTCTTCCAGAAATCTTCTTCCGGATAGGTGTTCATTTCTGTCCCTACAGCTTCAGCTACACTGGAGACTTCTTTGAAAATCCCCTTGATTCCTCTGGATATTGAGAGCGTATTTCCATCTTTGTAAAAATAGAACTTTTCGCCCACCGTATCAATCCAGCCCGCATTCATGACCGTGCCGATGGGATGGACAATAGGGTTCAAATTGTTAAGACTCGTAGTCAAAACATTTTCGGATGGAAAGACCGGGTACATTGCCTTCACACCGTCAAGGATTCTCTCGACATTTTTCCCGGGAAAGGTAGCTAGCAAAAGCTTGGTGACCCAGACCATGATCTGCACAGTACCGGGCTCAATAAGCCTGCAGCCCCATGGCAGCGTGTGTCCTTCGCCAAGGGTAACTCTTTTTTCCACACCCATTTCCTTGAGCATTTTGGCGAATGACAGGGCCGAAAAGTTTCCTGACCACTTGATCAGTACCTGACCATCCATCAGATAGGGAATCACTTTTTCGAAAAATGCCTTGGCCGCAACGGCGGGCACATTCATCATGATATATTCGACATCCCGCACTGCAGCTTCAAAATTCGTGGTAGCCAGCCCCAACTTCGCGCAATGCAATTCACCCCAGGGATCAATGAGGTTAACTGCTTGCCTCGCAAGCGTCACACGGAAACCCTCCTCGAATTCAGGAAGTTCACAAAGGTTGACCTCATACCCCTTCAAGCTGAGGTCGGCAGCCATTGCGTGTGCACCATGTCCTCCACCTAAAACAGCTATTTTGGCCTTCATTCCTCATGCCTCCTGAAAAAACTTGTTGCATTGAACGGCTCCATGCGCGGTCAGCCCGGTATGAATTATACCTCCTGTTTTTCCCTTTCCAGAAAAAGACAATCAAACGGACAATGTGCTGCAGGTTTCCTTATCTCCTTTTTACTTAGGCGCCTTTCCCGCGCCCGATTCAAGCAGTTTTGCCGCAAGGTGAAAGAGGATGATGGCAACCGCTGCCGGCACAGCCAGCGTGACCCATGCGACAGAGATTCCGATCGCTTCGCTCGTCCTGTGCCAGGAGCGCACAAGGAACTTGTCGCTGTGGTAGAGGACAGGACCCAGAAACACCACCACAGCAATCGCCCTACCCCATGTGGATGCTGCAATTTTCAATCGTGAGCCCGACTTGGGCGGATGGATAAGGCGAGGATCCGATTCCGCCTTAAACGCCGCTGTTGCTCCCAGAAGGCCACCCCAGACCATGCAATAGCGTGCCGCCTCTTCCGTCCACACGGGAACGGACTGAAAAAGATAGCGCGCGACAACCTGGAAAATGACCAGTATGAGCATGACCGAAAAAAAGCCCACAGCAGTGCCCCGGCAGAACCGGTCAAGCCTGTCACTGAATATCAGAATGCCCCTTTTCACCATGGCCTTCTGTCACCGGTTTTTCTCAGCCGCCTTGATGAACATCTCTGCGATCTCCGGGGATGTCACCTTGGCATAGAGCGGCCTAGCGATGTTTGCGAATTGCTCTCTCTCCTCAACCGTGTTCTGGTACACTTGAACCCCTGCGGCCTTCAGGGTGTCAAGGTCGCTCTTCTCCATACGGGTCTGCCATTCCCGATTAGCGGCAACACCCTTTACTGTTGCTTCATCCACGATCTTGCGGTCCTTGTCGCTCAAGCCCTTATACCATCGCTCTGAACAGATAATGACCCGGAAAGGAACACCGACCTTGACGTCCGAGTAATACTTGAGAAGTTCCGTGTGCTTGAACATCACCGGAACGATGGCAGGATTGATATACCCGTCCGTCACCCCGGTCTGCAGAGCATTGTAGATCTCCGCCCACTCGACGACCACCGTGGAGGCGCCCCAGGCGGAAAGGTATTCCGTCTGGACCTTGTCCATAGCCCGCATGCGCAAGCCCTTCATGTCCGCCGGCGTTTTGATCGGGCGCTTCGTGTTTGCAAACCCGCTAAAGGACCCCACGGAGGCGAGGGCCAGGAGGCGGACCCCTTTCTTCGTTAACCCCGCATTAATTTTGTTCAACACATCCGTGTTCGCAATCACCTTGTCTGCATGCTCGAGAGAATCAAACAGATAATAAAGGTTGAAACCGAAAACCGTGGGGTCCAGTTGACCCGTTTTCCCGAGAAAGGAGTTGGAAATTTCAAGCAGGCCTTGGCTCACCTGATCCAGCTTCTCGTCTTCGTTTCCAAGCGCTTGGTCCGGGTAGAGTTTTACAGCCAGGCCGCTCGCGATCAAGTGATCGGAAAAAGCCTTGGAAAAGACGTAGGTGCCGCATTTGTTCAAATCAGGCGGACAATCCAGGGCGATCTTGATTTCCCCTGCGTCTGCAGCACAAAAAATCGCCAATACCAAGGCAAAAGACACTAAACACCAACCGCTTCTTCTCAATCTTGTCATGATCAATTCCTCCTTTTCAGTTAACTGAGATTTAAAAGGCGCGGTAAATAAAGGCTCACATCCGGCACCAGAATGATGAACAGCAGGACTATGATTTCAACCCAAATGAAGGGCAGAATTGCCTTTGCCAGGGACGAGTAATTCTCGCCCGTTACCGCCGAAACAACTATTAAACAGGCTCCAACGGGAGGCGTAATCAGCCCCATCGTCAGATTCAAGCATAGGATGATGCCCAAGTGAATAGGGTGGACCCCCTGGGCAAGACAGGCCGGCCCGAAAAGAGGCACCAGGAGGGCAAGGGCCATGGGAATGTCCATGATCATGCCTGCAGCCAGGAATATAAGGTTCACCAGCAGTAGAAATTTTACTCCGGTTAAACCCGTCTCGTTAGCCAGCATTGCGATTTGCTGGGGCCACTGTTGAAGAGATCCCACATAACCCACGCAGGAGGCCGCAGCGATGACCAGAAAGATGCTCCCGGTTAGAACAACCGTCCGCTCCATGCTCATGTAAAGACTCTTTACCGAAAGCCCGCCATAATAGGCACCTGCGGCCAGGGCCACCACCACAGCCACGCCTGCTGCTTCAGTGGGCGTGACTACACCCAGCACAATGCCCCCGAGGATAATAAGGGGTAGACTCAAAGCGGGCAGTGCGCGGCGCAAGGTTTTAAAAATAGGAGGCACATCTTCTTTTCGTCCCCCGGGATGATGGTGCCGGTGAGCAAGCACGGCATTAACCGCCATCAAGGATACAGCCAGGACCAAACCCGGAATGATACCGGCTGCGAACAGTCCGCCGATGGACGTCTGCATCAGAGCACCATAGAATATCAGAATAATGCTTGGGGGAATAATGGGTCCGATAATCGAGGAAGCGGCGGTTACCGCTCCGGCATAACGGTTGGTGTACCCCTGCTCACGCATAGCTGGAACCAAGGCATTGCTCAGGGCTGCTGCATCTGCCACGGCGGACCCGGAAACTCCTGCAAAAAAAACGCTCGTCATGATGTTCACGTGGCCGAGCCCCCCCTTGAACCGGCCCACGAGGCACATGGAGAAGTCAATTAGGTACTTTGTAACCCCCATGCGTCCCATGATTTCTCCGACCAGCATAAAGAGGACCATGGCCATAAGCGCAAAGATGTTGAGCTGGCTGAAGATTCGCTGCGGTAAAATAGCGACAAATTGGCTTTTGCCCAAGGCGATAAAGGAAAGAACCGCAGCCGCGCCGAAGACGTAGGCCAAAGCAGAGCCTGCAATTAAGAAAAATGCCGAGGCGACGATCACGAACCAGCCCAATCTTACCTCCCAGGGTTTCCGCCCAGATCCTATAAGCGATTCAAGATGCGACCGGGCCTTGAGCCGGTATGAGATCCCTCATGAATGACCGGTTCACCGTTCACAATGACTTCCAGAATTCCTTCCGCATATTGGTGCGGATTATCATAGGTCGCCCTGTCCCTCACCTTTACGGGGTCAAAAACAACAAGATCCGCCGCCGTGCCGGGTTTGATCAGACCTCGATCCTTGAGATTCAACCGCTTTGCCGCCAGACCGCTCATCTTGTGGACCGCCTCTTCGAGGGACAGGATCCCTTCCTCGCGCACGTAATGGGACAGGATCCTTGGGAAAGCGCCATAGCTGCGCGGATGCGTCAGGCTCCTCGGCAAACTGCCCATTGCGGTGAACCCCATGCCGTCAGTGCAAAATGTCATCAGAGGGTGTCTGATCTCCCGTTTGCGATTGTCTTCCGACATGGCAAAAAGCGCAATATGGATCTGGAGATTTGTTTCCAAGAGAGCATCGAAAATCCAAACATGAGCCGTTTTGCCCACCCTTGCTGCCAGATCCGATACAAGTAGACCCTGGTACTCAGGCTTTCTTGGGGACCCTGTGATAAGCACCGTATCCCACTCCACGCTCTTGGCAAATCCCCCTTTCATCATATCTTCGGTCATCTTGATCCGAATGGCCGAATCGGAGAGCCGCCCCAGAACTGCTTCTTTGCCTCCCTCCTGAGCCCACTCCGGTAGAAAAGCGACTAAGGTGGTACTCCCGGCCGTGTATGGATACATGTCCGTGTAAACGTCGAGGCCTTCTTTGCAAGCTTGATCAATGAGTGCAAGGGCTTTCTTGGATTCCCCCCAATTCTGTCGGCCTGCCGCTTTGAAATGACTGATCTGGACAGAAGCTCCGGTTTCTCGTCCGATCCGAATGGCCTCAGCCACCGCTTCGACAAGGGTCTCCGACTCACCCCGGATGTGGCTGAAATAGAACCCGCCCTCTCGGGCAACCACCTGCATCAACTCCTTCAACTCATCGGTTGAGGCGTAGGAACCGGGAGGGTAAATGAGACCGGTGCTCAAACCCCATGCCCCTTGTTGAATGGCTTTTGCGGCTTCCTCTTGCATGCCTTTCATCTGTTCCTCACTCGCCCGGCCTTCTCTGAAGCCCATGATGCCGGATCGTATCGTGCCTTGGCCCACCAGAGGGACCACGTTGAGGGAAACGCCTAGACGCCTTAAAAAAAGCAGATAATCTCCGAAAGAAGACCATTCAGACCAAGGGATCTCTTCTTCAACTTCCGAAAGAATAGCGCTTAGACCCACAATGACTTCTTCCCGGTTCGATTGCGGCAAGGGGGCAGGAGATAAACCACACTGACCCACAACGGCGGTGGTTATACCCTGGTGCACCAAGCTGTCGGCTGAAGGTACGATCGGGAGTGAAAAATCAGCGTGACAATGCATGTCAATGAATCCCGGACAAACAACAAGGCCTTGGGCGTCAACAGTTCTTTTCGCTCTTGCTCCATCCATTCTCCCAACTTGACGAATGACTGGGCCTTCAACGAGAATATCCGCCTCGAATGGCGGTTTACCCGTGCCGTCAACCACAGTTGCATTCTTGAAAAGAAAGTCACTCACCGTATATTCCCCCTCTCAATCAAAAGTTACCGGCTTAGACCTCATGAACATAAGTAGTCATTCTTGGCAGCCATCTCTTGCATATACTTCATGCCCCGCTCCACGTGTTTCTTTCCGACCGAGAATGCTTTCTTCGCATCCCCTTTATCGACAGCTTTCACAAGGTCCACCATATCGCGAAAATTCTGATCGACCACTTTCTTCCCCCTGGGAAGGTAGCTTTCATAGTACTTGTGGATATTGTCATGAATCGTCCTCAAGACCGACTCATGAATCAGATTTCTAGCAATCTTTGCCAAGGCCATGTGCATTCGTCTATCCACATCCATGAATGCTTTCCAGTCAAAGCTCTCTTCTGAGAGCAAAGCTTTTGCCTCGGCAAGAAGCCCAGACAGGGACTTCACGTCCTCGCGTGTAGCGCGCTCTGCAGCTCGGCCGGCGACAATCCCCTCCAGATCATGGCGGAATTCTCCCACCTCGGACAAGGATACCTTTTTGAGACGGAGCAGCAGAGCCAGGCTCTCGCTCACCTGCTCCGTGGTCATCCCCCTGATGAACGCTCCGCCCTTGGTGCCTGTTTTAACTTCAATCAGCCCCTTTTGCTCCAGGATTCGGAATGCCTCGCGCACTGTCCTGCGGCTTACACCAAGTTGTTTCATCAACTCCCTTTCAGGAGGAAGTTTGTCACCAGGTTTGAGGCGTTCTGAGACAATAGCCTCTTCGATTTGACCTGCAACCAGATGGTAGGTTTGATTCGGTTGGACTTTTTCAAACATGAGTCGTTCCTAGATGTGAACCATTCCATTGGTACTACCAAATTTTTCTATTGTCAAGTTCTTTTTTTGCTTCCCCGCCGGAATTTACGCTAAAGAATTATCAGCAATTTCCTGTGTGCGCCCACAACTGTAAATACCCTTCTCCGGCTTCCTAGGAGTAGGCCATATGGTCTTGATAAAACTTCTGGTAGTGGGTAGTTGGTAGTGATAGTGGGGTCGGTCCCAATGCCGTTAACTTAACAGATACACGTTGCTTTTGCTATCTTTAAGTGTTTTTCGCTCGGGCTGCTGCGAGGCTGATGCATTCTATCCGGCCTACGTCCACGGGGACGTCCTATATTCCCCCTGTCAAGTAATTTTTTGGTTCCAGTGATATCAAGGGATTAGAAAGGCTGCCTCCTCATCCTTCTTCCCCAAGTTGCTTTAAGAAC
>JAFGDM010000241.1 GCA_016932115.1 Deltaproteobacteria bacterium
GAGGGACCCCCATGCCGAACGCCGGAATCGAAGAGTTTCAAAAAGCCAAAGTGTTACCAATTTTCTAAGAGATAACCTCTCAGATTTAAAATGTTAGAATCTAAAGTGCGCTAAAGTGCCTAAATTTTGGAATACAGAATACAGAGAAATGCCCGATGTCAAAACCCAGATGACAAATGGAATGCAACAACCAACGGACAACGGACAACGGACAATATGCAACCTGCGCGTTTTCTTTTTGAAAGAGGTTTATTTTAGTGAACGATGAGCGTATCGAGATTCCAAAACTTCAGGGGCATTCGTGTTTTGCCTGCGGGACGGCGAATCCCATCGGCCTGAACCTTCAGTTCTACCGTTCCGATGACAGCATATGCACGGACGTCACCCTAAACAAATATCATGAAGGTTGGGAAAACATGGCTCACGGCGGCATCATCTCGACCCTTCTCGACGAGGTCATGTCCTGGACCATCATTTATTTTAGGCGGATCTTCTTTGTCACGCGGCGCATGGAAATAAAATATATCCGGCCTGTCCTTGTTGAGGTTCCTCTGACTGTTAAAGGGCGTCTCGCAAGGGAGAAGAACGAGCCCCTTATCGGGGCAATCGCGGAAGTCTTTGATGAAAGACGGCAACTTCTGGCCAAGGCCACAGGGGAATTCGTGGAGCTCCCCAAAGACAAGTTGGAACTGGTGCCTGAAGCGCTCAAGGCGGATATGGTCAGCCTTTTTAACAGGTTCGAGGAATAGTCCGGCCTTTACCAAAAGCCTCGGTCGGGAGGACGCAATACGATGAACATTGAACAGATCAAAGTGGGGTTTATGGAGGTTTTCTGCTACCTCGTTTCATGCCCAAGGACCCGGGAAGCCCTTTTCATCGATCCGGCAGGAAATGAGTCGGAATTGGTCAATCACATGCAGGAACAGGGGCTAACCCTCATGTATATTGTCAACACTCACGGACATGCGGATCATACCTGCGGGAACAAAAAGGTGAAAGCCCTCACAGGTGCAAAGATTGTCATGCACGAAGTGGATGATCAAGTCTTTAATTCGCCGGAGGGCGAGGCTATGGCTCGACAGTGGGGATTCACGCCTTCGCCCCGGGCAGACATCACGGTCAATGACGGCGATCGAATTGTGATTGGAGACATTTCTCTTGAGGTGATCCACACGCCCGGCCACAGCCCCGGAGGGATTTGCCTTCACTATGACGCTCACGTTTTTACCGGCGATACGCTTTTTGTGGGGGCGATCGGCAGGACCGATCTGCCGGGCTCTTCTTATGACCAATTTATGCGCTCGATCCGGGAACGGTTGCTGGTTTTGCCTCCGGAAACCGTCGTTTGGCCGGGACACGACTATGGCTCGAGACCGGCTTCAACAATCGGGCATGAGAAGGCCGAAAATCCTTGGCTGACGGAATAACCCCTCTGCGGAGAGCGCAAGGCCGACAGAGGAGATTACCCACAGCCCCACCCAGAGATCTTCAAAACACCAGACGCCCAGACGCCGACAAATCTCACCCTTCCCCTCCTGCCTCCGCGACCGGGATATTCGGCGAGGAGGGGAGATTATCGCCAAAAAAGCCTGGTTGTCGGACACCCTCTTGTGAGAGTCCGAGTGGTTCCCTACAAGTTCGACGTGCAGTGCGCACATCTGGTTGCGTTAATGGGAATGGTAGACAGACAGTGAGGGCACTCCTTCGTTGTGGGCGCTGCAGCTGGCGCCTCCTGCCGCCTCTTCATCTTGTTTATGCCTTTGATCAGCAGGAATACGGCAAAGGCGACGATCAAGAAGCTGATAATGGTGTTGAAAAAGGCACCGTAGCCCAGTGTGACTGCGCCTGCCTCTTTTGCCGCTGCAAGGGTGAGGTAAGGACCGACTGTTGCTCCTTCCTTGAGGGTGATAAACAGATCTGAGAAATCAGCACTGCCAAGGAGCAGGCCGATAGGTGGCATGATCACATCATCCACAAGGGATTTGACAATGGTCCCGAAAGCTACGCCGATGATAATGCCTACGGCCATGTCTACAACGTTGCCACGCATAGCAAATTCCTTGAATTCCTTCAGCATGTTTTCTCTCCTTTCCTCCTAAAAGTTCTGAATGGTTCAGCATCTTTTCTGTAGATAAGACTATTTCGCCCACTGGTAGCCGATGGTAAAGAGGTAAATGTAATCACTCTCTTTTTTTCCGGCGGATGGGCTTTTATTATATTCCCAGTTCATTTGGGCCGTCAAATTCAGATTCTTGTAGAAAGGAACACGGAAGCCGGTTTCGGTGAAGAGCAGAAGGTCTTCCGAGTCCTCAAGACTTTGGAGACCTGTGTGATACAGGAAATACTGGAGGGATTTGGGTAACAGAAAGTGATCGAACCTCAGCCCCCATCTTCCCGCTGTAAAGCTGTTGTCTTCGGCAATCACATAGTTTTCGTTCACGTAGCTCACACCCCCTTCAAGAGATAGATTGGTGCGCTCAGAGTCAATGATCTGATAGCCGACGCCGACGCCTAGGGTAGATCTGAGGTCGAGATCCTTGAATTCATCCCTTTCAGCGTTTGCATTGGCATAGGCATACCATTTTTTCGTGAAAAAGTGATCATATTTAATATAACCCATTGTTTTATCTTCTGTTTTTACATTATCGCTCTCGGCTCGCCGATACAAGCCTCCAATTGTATAGCGGTTTTGATCCGTGCGAGCCATAAACTCGCCGTCAGCATAGATGTCCTCTTTATCGGTGTTGCCGGTCGCAAAGCCGGCTCCCAAATTGACTCTGAGAGTTGTGGTTAAAGGCGGCTTGGGGGGTTTTGGGTTGATGATCTTTACGCTCGCAAGATCCGTGGTAACAGGCTCTGCAAGCTTTTCAGGTTTTACACTGACTTTACCACCTTGCCCCGGTGAAATTGGGCCCTTCAGTGTTGTTTCGTCGCTGAGAACAACCTTGCTAGGTTCCTCTGTCTTAAGGTTGACCACTTCGTCCCATCTGATGGAAATATCCCCGGCATAGGTCGTGCTGAAAACAAGAGCTCCCCCTTCAAGGGACAGAACTTTGCCTGTCAGGCGGTCTCCGTTCTTGAGCCAAACTTCATCAGCAGAAGCCCAGGCGCTGATTAGGGAAACAAAAACCGCTGTCATGACAATTGAGATAACTTTGCTTTTCACACAAGACCTCCTTGAGATGGGTTTGATTTAAATCGCATTACAAAGCCGGAACTTCTTCTGTAGAGAATGGCGTCAGCGGTTGATCGTGATTTTCTTTTTACCGCCCCGCTTCGCCTTATTAGGCTCATCAGATTTTTCTATAAAGCTCTCATAAGCAAGAAAATTTTTATAACTATCATAACAAAAACCTTATGCAACATTTTTTTTCTCAGGGAAATAACACGGAATATGCCCGAGCAAAGACGAAGAATAGAGGGATCGTTGAGCAAGGTGGGGAATCTGTTTTGGAAAGCTTCTCTTGACAGGAAAACCCACCGGAAGCTAGAAAGAAAATAGCTATTGATGATTTGAACACAGGGGGAAAACAGTGGCAGAAAAAGAAATTTTTTTCGAAGCGGAAGGGCTCAAAATTGAAGGCATGCTGGAAGAAGCCGATGGAGAAAGAGGTGCGGTGATCTGCCATCCTCATCCTCTCTACGGGGGTACCATGCACAATAATGTGGTTAGGGCCGTCGCCCATGCCTATCAAGATGCGGGGAACAGTACCCTCAGGTTTAACTTCCGGGGCGTGGAAAACAGCGAGGGATCTTTCGGCGAAGGAATCGGGGAGCAAAACGATGTCGAAGCAGCGCTTCAAACGCTGGGGAAGAAAAATATGGACCTTGTGGGCTATTCTTTTGGCGCCTGGGTAAATGCCTTGGGTTTAAAGAAATTTCAGGGAGCTTCCAGGTTGGTCATGGTCTCGCCCCCTGTGAGTTTCATTGATTTCGAGTTCTTGCGTTACAGCCCGAAGATCCAACTGGTCATTTGCGGTACAAGGGATGAGATCGCCGAATACAAAAAAGTGGAAAAGATGCTGCCTGGGTGGAACGACCAAGCCCTGTTCCGGGTGATTCAGGGGGCGGATCATTTCTACTCCGGATACGAGGACGAGCTCATTGATATTATAGGAGAGTTTCTTAGAAAAAGTGCCTGAAATATTTACGATGCACTAAAGTGCCTAAAGTTGGAAGAACATAAGCAGAAGGTTATGGTTTTTGTCGTGCTTCCTTGATTCCCTGCTTTCGTGGTGAATAAATGCAGATCTGGAAGCTGATTGCTGATTGCTCCAATTTGACACTGGTATTTCTCAAAAGAGGTCGATTCATGAAGTATACGTATGCCATAGCGGTCGCGCTCACCTTGTTCCTTGCTTGCTCCAATGTCGAGGCTTCTCAGCGGCGCAGCCCGGTTGTTATTGCCGTAGAGAAAGTCAGCCCGGCTGTTGTCAATATCAGTACCGTGGTACAAGAGAGAATAAGCCCTTTTTTCCCGTTTGGGAGAGACGATTTTTTCAAGGACTTTTTCCCTGAATTCTTTTCCAGGGAATACCGGCGCACGAGCTTAGGATCAGGGGCCATAATGGATGGAAAAAATGGATATATTGTGACCAACTATCACGTGGTGGCCGGGGCTTCGGAGATCAAGGTGATTACTTCGGATCAGAAGGAATATAGGGGGAGAAGTCTTGGTTCAGATCCCCGCTCAGATCTTGCCGTCATCAGGATCGATGCAAAGGAAAAACTACCCGAGGCAAAGCTGGGAGATTCCGATGACCTGATGATCGGGGAAACCGTGATTGCCATCGGCAATCCCTTCGGCTTGACCCATACGGTAACAACCGGCGTGGTCAGTGCTCTGGATCGTTCGGTTCGCGCAGAGGATCGGGTGTACATGCATTTCATCCAAACCGACGCTTCCATCAACCCCGGAAACAGCGGAGGCCCGCTGCTCAATATCGACGGCGACGTTATCGGGATCAACACGGCGATTTACCAGAAGGCCCAGGGGATCGGTTTTGCCATCCCCATCAACAAGGCAAAGAGGATTGTCAGGGAGTTACTCAGATCCGGCGAGGTTCGCCCCCCGTGGATCGGTTTGGATTTTCAGGAACTGACAGAGGATCTCAAGGTGCATCTTGGCGTGCCGGAGGGAAAAGGAGGCATACTCGTGAGTGATGTGTATCGCGACAGCCCCGCCGAACGTGCAGGGATCAAGAAGGGAGACGTCATTGTCAGCCTGCAGGGGTTCCCCGTGGATTCGCCTGATGCGTATCATCAGACACTGGGCGAGTATACTTCAAGCGAACGATTGGCTTTCAGGGTTTTTCGAAAGGGCAAAGAGATTGACCTCCCGGTGGAAGCTTCCTCCTTTCCCCTGGAGCTCGCGCCGGAGCTCTTTTACCGCCGTCTTGGTATCAAGGTTGCAGATCGGGGCGGGAAAGGTCAGGCCGGTATTATGGTCGAGGAAGTCAAAACGGATTCTGAGGCGGGTAGAATCGGGCTGAAAGCAGGGGACGTGATCCTGCAAATCAACAATCAGGCGATGACGGGGATGGATGAATTTAAGGAAGCCATCAGCCGATCGCATCACATGACCTCTCTGAGCATGGTTGTGAAAAGAGGGGCCTACGCATACTCCCTCACGCTGCCCTTTTGAATTACCGGCTGTCCTGACTTGTAACGAGCCCATCTAGCTCTTCGCTGGGTCATGCTTTTCTTTTATCCGGCGGACTTGAGCACGGTCTGACCGACGGAACTGGCGGCAGTTGCCGTCAAGTTCCCCGCGTTCAAGGAATTGAGGGCGGAAGTTCTGGCGGTGAGCGTGGACAGCGTGGAGACTCACAGGAGCTGGCAGGAAAAAGAGCTCTCCCAAATGGTGAAAGGAGAAATTCTTTCGAAATGGGCGCCACGTGCAGTCATTGCCTCGCAAGAAAGGCGGCGGCGTCAAGAATGGGTATGCCTTCAAACCGACCGAGTTCCAGGAGGTGCCTATCTCCGCTCACGATGCAGGCAGCCCCGCTTTCGAGCGCACATTCAAGGATTCGATTATCAGCAGGATCAGTCTTGATTTGCTCCACCTTCATCCTTGGCCGCACCAGTTCTGAAACGGCCAGAAGTTCATGAAACGGCCAGAAGTTCATGCATAATGGTTCGCGCAATATCCGAAGGGTAACGGAATTTCTTTCCCTCGAGGACCCCCTGGAATTCATCCAGCATTTCGGCTGAAATGGCCATCGTGAAAGGGGACGTTGTTTCTCAATGGAATTATAGGTGGCTTCCAATCTTCGGCAATTCCTCGTGCGCTCCTGAAAGGGGACGTTGTTTCTCAATGGAATTATAGGTGGCTTCCAATCTTCGGCAATTCCTCGGAATTGGCGGCACGCACTACGGCCGAAGTGGTGACACCAAGAAAACGAGCCACCTGCGCTCCTGGATACCCTAACTCCACGA
>JAFGDM010000006.1 GCA_016932115.1 Deltaproteobacteria bacterium
CATTGGAATTTTTGTCATTATGTATTGTTTCGGATTTCGCATTTCGTGCTTCGAATTTAGAGCCTTCTCATTTCGCAAGGCAGAGCCGCTGAACTCTGACCTGGCCTTGAAGACCAGGTTTTTCGTGCTGGAATAAACCGGCCGATGCCACAGTCGGTGAACAGGCTGTATGCTGCTCACCGCCTGCTCTTTTCTAAACGCTGCCCCTTTTAATGGCATCGATAATCCTGACGGTCTCTACCGCCTTTTTCACATCATGAGCCCTCACAATGTGGGCGCCGTTCATAACAGCGGCAGCCAATGTGGCCATTGTACCCGTTTCCCTTTCCATCGTATCTTTTTTTAGGATGTGGCCGATAAATGCCTTTCTGGATGTCCCAATAAGTATTGGCCTTTCAAGAGATTGGAGTTTTTTGAGTTCTTTGATAATCATCAGGTTGTGGTCAAAGGTCTTGCCGAATCCTATACCCGGATCCACGATGGTCAAGTCTTTCCGGATGCCCCCTTGTTGAGCTTGTTTCAAAGCATCCTTGAGAAATGTGATAATTTCACCAAAGAGATCATCATATTCGGGATGATCCTGCATGTGGGCCGGCATCCCTTTCATGTGCATGAGAATCACCGGTACTCCAGCCTCGGCCACCACACGAATCATTTCGGGATCAAACCGCAGGGCGCTGATATCATTGACTATGGAAGCCCCCGCCAGAAGTGCCTCTTCTGCCACTCTTGCCTTGATCGTATCAACACTGATGGGAACATCAATTTCTTTACTCAGCACCTCGATCACAGGAAGAACCCTGTCAAGTTCCTCTTGAAAACCGACCGGTTCTGAATAAGGACGCGTGGACTCCCCTCCTATATCAACGATGTCCGCCCCTTCCCGGGCCATGGCGATGCCCTGCTCGATAGCCCGATCTCTGTCAAGAAAAAGGCCCCCGTCCGAAAAGGAGTCAGGGGTGACGTTCAAAGCCCCCATCACATGGGTTCGCCCGTCAAGCGAAAGGGTGAAGCGGGACCAGCAGATAACAAGGGACTGCTCGGAGAAAGCGGTCAAGTTTGAGCAACCCCCTGTTTGGTTTCATCTTTCTTTGTCTCCTCTTGCGTCATGCCCAACACGGCGTCGATCGCCTTGCTGTCGAGGGTTTCCTTTTCCAGCAATGCGCCGGCGAGGGCGTGGAGCTTGTCGATGTTGTCGTTTATGAGCCGCCTCGTCTTGCTGTAGGAATCATTCACTATTTTTCTCACTTCCTCATCAATTTTTTGAGCAGTCAATTCACTGTAATCCCTGTGCTGGGATATCTCCCGGCCGAGAAAAATCTGTTCCTCTTTCTTGCCGAAGGTCAGAGGACCAAGGCTTTCACTCATGCCAAAGTCACAAACCATTTTTCTGGCAAGAGTTGACGCTCTTTCAATGTCGTTTCCCGCTCCTGTGGTCTGAACACCCAGAACAATCTCTTCAGCCACACGACCGCCCATGAGAATGCAAATGGTGTTCAGCAAAAACTCTTTAGGATATGTGTGCTTTTCATCCAGAGGAAGTTGTTGGGTGAGACCCAGGGCTCTACCCCGAGGGATGATCGTCACCTTGTGGATCGGATCTGTTTTGGGAAGCAACCGAGCCACCATGGCATGACCGGATTCATGATAGGCAGTGGTTTTCTTCTCCTCTTCGCTGATGATCATGCTCCTCCGCTCGGTGCCCATCAGCACCTTGTCCTTCGCGTCTTCAAAGTCCGCCATCTCCACTTTGTCTTTCCCTCGCCTTGCGGCCATCAGGGCCGCCTCATTCACCATGTTTTCCAAGTCGGCGCCGGTGAATCCGGGGGTGCCGCGCGCAAGAACCGGAATATCCACGTCGTCTCCAAGAATAATCTTCTTGCTGTGAACCCTGAGAATTCCTTCTCTGCCCTTAATGTCAGGCACTGGAACAACGACTTGTCTGTCAAATCGTCCGGGTCTTAAAAGGGCGGGGTCGAGAACGTCCGGTCTATTTGTTGCGGAAATGAGAATCACCCCTTCGTTGGACTCAAAACCATCCATTTCCACAAGAAGCTGATTCAGTGTTTGCTCTCTTTCATCGTGCCCGCCGCCCAATCCGGCCCCCCTATGCCTACCAACGGCATCGATCTCGTCAATGAAAATGATGCACGGTGCATTCTTTTTGCCTTGCACGAAAAGGTCTCTAACCCTTGAAGCACCGACTCCCACGAACATCTCCACAAAATCAGAGCCACTGATGCTGAAAAAAGGCACGCCCGCTTCGCCGGCTATAGCCCTAGCCAAAAGAGTTTTGCCGGTCCCCGGCGCTCCAACCAGGAGGACCCCTTTGGGAATTCTACCTCCCAATCGGGTGAATTTCCTCGGATCGCGAAGGAATTCGATAATTTCGTGGAGTTCTTCCTTGGCTTCATCGATCCCCGCCACATCGTCGAAGGTTACCTTCTCATGGACCTCCGTCATGAGCCTTGCTCTGCTTTTTCCAAAGGACAAGGCCTTGCCTCCCCCGACTTGCATCTGCCTCATAAAAAATATCCACACTCCGATCAAAAGCAGCATGGGAATCCAGGAAAGAAAAACCTGATACCATGAAGAGTTTTCATCAGGTTTGGCTGTGATCTTCACATCCTTGCTTCTAAGAAGTGAGATGAGTTCAGGATCTTTCGGAGCATAGGTCTTAAAAGGCCCGTGTGAGGCTATGCCGGAAATATTCTCCCCCTGTATGGTCACCTGCACCACTTTTCCGCTTTCCACCATGTTCAGGAATTCACTATAGCTGAGAGCGGCACTAACTCTTTCGGGTTGCCTGAAAATCTGAAAAAGCATGACAAGCATGAGGCTTATGACTAGCCACAAGGCAAGATTTTTATAAAAAGGACTCAATCCTGATACCTCCTTTGGAAACGGTTAACCTGCACCCGTTATAATGGCGAAACTGGGATAAAATATTACCCTTTTACACCTTTGCAACAAATCCGTTCCTATTTTATCAGAATTTCGGAAGATTTCCAGGGGCAATAATGAAAAACACTCCAAAGACCTTTAAAAAAGGTAACAATTCGGCTGTTTGAAACGCTGAAGCCGGTAGCCCTGATGCTTCCGATTTTTCAAACAGCTAAATTGTTGGCAAAAAAGCACTTTTAAGCCTTGAACTCTTCCATATCTTGAGATAATGCTGTGTTTGGCGCGCGGGCCGCTAATCGGTTGTTATAGACCTTCAGAAAATGATTTTGGCAGGACCGGAGAAAGGAACCTGCAGAGAAGTCCTACCAGTATGCCGCACAGGAAATTCCAACCGAAAAGGCAGTCCAAATTTTTTTATGGAAGTCTGCAGATCCCGCCCAATGGAGGAACCTATGCCTGGTTATGAAGTGGTTGGAGAAGAAGAAAAAAATGAAATCCTCGATGTTTTGTCACGAAAAGTGCTCTTTCGATATGGATTTGATGAACAACGGGAGGGCATTTATAAAGTCAGGGCTTTTGAGAAGGAATTCGCCCGTTATTGCGGCGTGAAACATGCCCTTGCCGTCTCATCCGGAACTGCAGCTCTCCGGGTGGCTCTCGCCGCTCTCGGTATTTCGCCGGGAGATGAAGTCATCACCCAGGGTTTCACCTTCGTCGCCACTTGGGAAACCATTCTCGATGCCGGCGCAATTCCCGTATTCGCGGAAATCGACGACACCCTCTGCCTTGATCCCGACGACCTGGCCGGCCGTATCACCCCGCGCACAAAAGCGATCCTGCCTGTTCACATGTGCGGATCCATGGCCCGGATTGAAGAAATCGTGAAGGTGGCCATCAAAAACCATATCCCCGTCATCGAGGATACGGCCCAGTCCTGCGGAGGCAAATGGCACGGAAAGGCCTTGGGGGCCTTCGGTGATATGGGAATTTTTTCCTTTGACTCCGTGAAAACCATGACGACCGGTGAGGGAGGGATGGTGATCACGGATGACGAGAATCTTTACATAAACGCTTCCGAGTACCACGATCACGGCCATGACCACAACCCTAAGGTGTCGAGAGGACTGGAAAAAAGAAACTTCATCGGGGTCAACTTCCGGATGATGGAACTCCAGGGAGCTCTGGGGCTCGCTCAGTTGAGAAAACTCGACCGGATCATTCTCCCCAAGCAACGGGAAAATAAGGCCAGGATTCGGGATGCCCTGTCTCGCATTGATCAAATCACCCTCCGAGACATCCCTGATCCTGAAGGAGATACGGCCACGTTTCTCACCTTCTTTCTTCCCAATCGGGATAAAGCAGGTGCCTTTCATAAAGCTCTCGCTGAAGAAGGCGTCGGGACGATTTATTGGCATGAGAATGCCTGGCATTACTATGAGCAGTGGGAGCATTTGCTGGAGGGAAAGAGCCTTACAAGAACAGGGCATCCTTTCAGGGACGAAAGGGGCACCTTTCGCTGCCTTTACGGAAGAGAGGCCCTTCCAAGGACGGCCGATCTCATTTCGCGCACCCTTTCTTTTGCCATCAATGTCTATATGGATGATAAGATCCCGAA
>JAFGDM010000242.1 GCA_016932115.1 Deltaproteobacteria bacterium
GGAATCTTCGACCGTAGGGAACGCTGCCATTTTATAATTCGCTCGCTAACCCCGCAGCAAGCTACGGGGAATGCGCTCGCTATTGCGGTTCATGTGGCGTGGGACCTGGAGAGACCTTTGCACAACCCCTTCTCACTCGTTCGTATGAGCTCAAAGGGTTATGCAAAGGTCTCCTGGACTAATGGAGTAGCGGAGTGATGGAAAAGCAGCGGTTATCTTGGACAGTACTGATTTGACCGGCCTGCTCCCCGCAAGCCCCGCCCGGAAGGGCTGGGAGGCTTCACATGTTTCAATGGGCCAAAAGACAACTCGACAGGATTAGCAGCCCCACCCTGGACTGGGTCCAGGTTGAGATAACAACCCACTGCAACGGGTCCTGTATCTATTGTCCCCACACCATAATGAGAAACCGCTGGGTAAGCAGACACATGCCCATAGAGCTATTTAACGAATTGATTCCTTTTCTGGGATACACGGACCTGGTTTACCTACAGGGGTGGGGAGAACCCCTTCTTAATAGTGACTTCTTTGAAATGGTCCGAGCTTGCAAGGCTCGGGGAAAACGCGTCGGGTTTACCACAAACGGCATGCTTCTTACTGAAGATACGATTCAAACCCTGGTTGCCTTGCAGTTGGACATTATAGGCATCAGCCTTGCCGGTACCACCGCAAGAACCAACGACCGGATCCGCAAAGGGAGCAATCTTAATAGGGTCATTTCCCACCTTGAAATACTTCACAAGATCAAGGCCGAAATGAAAAGCCAGGTCCCCGCAGTGCACCTGGCCTATCTCATGCTCAGATCGAATTTTCATGAACTCAGAGAGATCCTCCCAATCGCAAGAAAGGTGGGAGCGCAACAGATCGTGGCCAGCAACCTGACCTTAATCGTTGATCCAAAACTTTCGGCAGAGGCCATTTTCAATGATACGGAGCGCATGGACTATTATCGGAACACACTGGAGGAGATCAAACAAAGAGCGGCCCGTGAAAAGATTGTCTTTGACTATCACGGCCCCGGCCTTGAGGAGGCATCTGTGTGCTGTCGTGAAAATGTCCGCAAAGCCTGTGTTATCAATATTGAGGGTGAGGTCGTCCCGTGCGTCCTTACCAACCCCGTTCTCTGTGGAAATCGCGAGGCCACTCACGGCAAGACTCCCCGGCACACCTTTAAAGATCAATCTTTTCCGCTAAGAGGAATGTCATTTGGCAACATACGGAACGAAAGCCTGACCCGGATCTGGAACAAGAAGGAGTACTTGAAATTCCGAGACCTCTTTGATCCCCGGAAGACGGGAAAACCTGAGCAGGTTCACTCGAAAATGCCCGAATGCTGCGTGACATGTTATAAGAGGTTGGGGGCATAGAAGAATAAAGAATCCTGGCCCAGAGGACCAGGTTTTTCATGTTAGAATAAATCTTCCACCGGATATCACCGTGATCGAGTTGATCGTAACACACGACGGAAAAAACTGGATTGCACGCAACGACGCCTTGTATGCAGAGGCTTCGACGCTGGAAAAGCTGGATAATAAACTGAAAAGTCTCGTCAAAGAGAAGGGCTACCTCGAAAAGGGCAAAAAACTCGATATGTTTATGGCCTTTGACAATTCCACCATTCCGGTGTGGATACGTCAGTATAGTCACCACTATTTTAACAGAATTGTGCGCGTGGAAGATTAGGGGCCGCGCCCCAAAAAAATCCGGGCAAGGCCTCTGAGTTTGATGTACGCCTCTCGGCTACGGAACAGTCGGTGGCCTCATGCCATGGTGAAATAACCATGCCAAGAACAATCCGATCGGTAATATGATGATCAGGAGAACTGTCCCGTAAGCCGCGGCCAGCCTTCCGAGCCCTTCTTTGGCGAGTTCCCTGAAATCTGTGACGATACCTATGCTGGTGAACGTCAGCATAAAAAAGAACGTCCTCAAAGCGCCTTCAATCGGTTTGATTCCAAACTCAAGGTCTTTGAATGGGATGATGTCGGTCAGTCCAAGGCCCATAACCATGAACCATGCGATGAAATATCCAAGAACAAACTTTGGGAATCTAAACCATATCTCAGATTTTGGAACTTTCTCCCCCGGTCTTCTCTCTATGTACCACACCCAGACCACGGCCAGTACAAACGCCCATATGCCTATAAACATGTCTATCCAGATCTTTGTCATTATCGCCGAGGCCAATATCCATCCCTCGTCCCAGTGTATGCCTCCCGCAGCAACTTTTGCTCTTATGAGCTCGTCAAGTATTGCCCCTGCTGCCGCATCAGCCCCATCAGTCTTTACGGTCAATCCGAGGCTCGCTCCGGCAACTATCGGCTCATTTGACCAATAAGTGGTAAGTAATCCCGGAAGGATTATGAGTTCTGAAACAGCAAACACAACGACGAGTGACGATATCATAATAGGAACTATAGGCCTTGCTCTGATAGCTCCGCCCGTGGCGATTGAGGCTGAAACCCCGCAAATCGAGATTGCTGAAGCCAGGCATGCTGCCCATTCCTTTGTCAGCTTGAAGATTTTTCTACTCACTGTGTAAGCCAAGGGCCAGAAAAGGAGATAAGCGGCTATTGTGGCACAGCAACCCGCAAAGAGTAGATGCATGGCAAAACCTGTGGCCTCAATGGCCTTCAACCCCAATTTGGTCCCGAGGCAGACAATAGCAACTTTAATGAACCATTCTGGTTTTGCCGCCTCTCTCACGAAGGTCCTGAACCTCTTTGGGGTCAAATTTCCGATGAAGAGTCCGGCAAACAACGCTATTATGTAATAAGCCCCGCCCAAAGAGAGACTCCAATCAATGCCATATTTCTTCCGTTCCAGTGAGGTTGCCGCGATATATGCATTTTCGCCAATGATGTAGAAGATCACTGTCAGCCAAAAAATTATGGTCCATGCTACAAAGTACTTCTTCACACCCCATTTCATGAATTTGGCCCCTGTGCAGGTGGCAAGAGTAAGAAGAATATAACTCAGGATAAGAGACGCTCCAGGACCCAATAACCCCTTGTGAGAGGCTTTAAATGACTTTGTTATGTCCACCCATTTGGAGAACTTTACTATCCAGCCAGTTGAGTCAACGCCGGTTGTTGCTGCCAGAAGGCCAAGTAAGACAAAAAAAAGGCCGATCCAGACTGCCCACCAGTCCTCTGTGCTGAACATTCCGTCATACCATCTTCTCTGTTTAGCCATTATCTACCCCCGCAGATTACTTTCCCAAGAGAAACATATGCACCA
>JAFGDM010000243.1 GCA_016932115.1 Deltaproteobacteria bacterium
TCCAGCGCCATCTTCCCGGGGTTGAGAATATTGTTCGGGTCAAACAGCCTCTTCAGGGAACGCATCACATCCATGGCTACCGGATCATGCTCCAGGCTCATGTAGGCCGCTTTTGACAGGCCGATGCCGTGTTCGCCCGTCAAAGTCCCTTCAAGACCGACAGCCAATTTGAAGAGCTCCCCGCTGGCCTCTTCCATCCGTCTGACCTGGTCGGGGTCATAGCCGTCATAAAGGATCTGCGGATGAAGGTTCCCGTCTCCCGCATGGCCGTAAGTTGCGATTTGGAGGTTGTATTTCCTGGCAATCTCATTAACCCCCTGCAGCATGGCCGCCACTTTGCTGATGGGCACGGTAACATCTTCGAGAACAAAGTGTGTTTTTATCCTGGCAAGCACCGCATAGGCTGATTTTCTGGCCTTCCATAATTCCGCAGCCTCAATCGCCGATCCTGCCTCCTTGACTTCCCCGGCATGATTCTTTCTGAAAATCTCAAGGACCTTGCTCAGTTGATAACGGGTTTCCTCCCGCGTGTATCCATCGGTCTCGCAGAGCAACATGGCATCCACTTCCGGCAAATTCAAATCCGTATTTTTGTTAATGGCAACCAGGGTCTCCCGACCAAGGATTTCCAGAACGCTCGGCAGGATCCCGCTGTGCATGATCTCACTTACTGCAAGCCCAGCGTCCTCAAGGTTGTTAAATGTGGCAATGGCGGTGCTGGTCGCCGTGGGTTTCGGATTGATCTTCAGCGTAATCTCCGTTACAGTCCCGAGTGTCCCCTCCGACCCTACAAGAAGCCTCGTCAGATCGTACCCTGATACGCTCTTGATTGCCTTGGATCCTGTTCGCATGATTCGGCCGTCCGGAAGAACCACTTGTAAGCCCAGCACATAGTCCCGTGTTGTCCCGTATTTGGCCCCCTTGACTCCTCCTGCGTTGGTCGCCACGTTTCCTCCAAGAGAACACACACTACCGCTGGCCGGATCCGGAGGAAAGAAAAACCCGTAAGGAGAAAGGGCTTTCGCCAGCGTTTCATAGATTACCCCTGGTTGCACAATGGCCAGGCGGTCTTCGATGCTGATCTTAAGAATCTTGTTCATGTGGCTAAGGTCAAGGACGATTCCTCCCTTGGCAGGAATGGCCATGCCCGAAAGCCCGGTGCCGGAACCCCTCGGGATCACCGCGATGTGTTCACGATTGGCCAACTTCATGATATCTGAGATCTGTTCGGTCCTATCCGGCCAGACCCCGCAGGACGGCCTGTGGAAATGTTCTGAAGCATCGTAGGAATAGGAAACCATATCAATGAGGCGTTCCGTATAATTTTCTTCCCCTACGATCTTGATTAATTCCCGCTTGATTCTATCGTCCATTATAGCTCCTCAATGTTTCTTCGCCGCGTTCAAAGCCAAAACCACAGGGGCGATAATGATGTGAGCCAGGCGGCTGAATGGAATATAGGCGACAAACGCTCCGGCCAGAAACGCATGAAAATACCAGACATACCCGTAACATCCGCTCAATGAGATGCCGGACAAAAAAATGCTCATGGGGTAAGCGATAAAAGACCACGGAGATCCCGGCGGATAGCCTGTCATGGCAATTCTCATTCCTTCAAGGAAGAACCCGACCAGCACAACCCCCGCGATCAGGACCAGGGCCGGGCGATCCTGCCTCGGCAAATCAGAAGGCTGAGGGGAATTTTTTCCAGCTCCCCGAATCAACGCAATCAAGAGACCTATCATCATCATGATTCCGGTCAAATCAAAAAGGAATCCGGCCAAAGGATTGTTTTTGTCAAGCATGCTCAAGACCCACAAGCCGGAAGGGTTCAACAAGGAACCGACCAGACCTGCGAATCCCCATGAAAAACGGAAAACAAAGGGATAAAAGATCAGCCCGTGGATCAGCCACCGTTTCCTTGACTGTCGGTACAGCCTCCTTTGAAAAAGCACATCTAGAAGCACAGCATCGGCGATCCGGCCGACCCGGCCCTCAGCGTCTCTTGTTCTTGCAGGTTCCTCGGACCTATTTCCTCCTGATCCTGTGAACACATAGGCAAGCATCATGACTATGCCGGCTGCGAAAACAAGGAGAGCCAGGATCGTCGTCCTATCTCCGATGGAGAAGGTCGCTGCGTGGCAGGGCATGCAAATGAAGCTTTTGGCAGGAAGGACCATGGCTGCCGCTCCGATCCGGTTTTCCTGGACGTGACAACTCCGACAGGCCTTTTCGTCAAAGCGAGCGATCATGTCATGGATTTGAGACGACGCACCGGGCTCATAAGATCTTTTCCAGACAATCCGCCTGGTCCTTTCTTCCCTCACCGGCTCGACCCCGCCAAGATGGCATGCCCCGCAGGTGACAAGGCCGTGAAGCTCGTGCGCCACCTTCTCGTCATGGCGCTCATGGCACTGCGTGCAGTCCGCAACTTCTTGCTGACCATGGTTGAACCGGACTGCCTGAGGATGACAATCCGTGCAGGCAACATTTGCATGGGAGGTCGAATCATATTCATCAGGCTCTATAGGAGCCACTTTCTTACCGGTTATTTCCCGGGCATGAGTTTCTTCCCGGGCATGGCAATGAAAACAAATACTCTGGATTCTCTTTTCATCACCGGAATCGACGCTTCGGTGGCACGTCATGCAGGCTTCATCTTCCTGAGAAAGAGGCGGCAAGGAAGCCTTCTGCTCATGGCAAACCCCGCACTGCTCATGGCGCGGCAGGGCCGGGTCGAAAAGCCCCGCTTGTTCCCGCAGGGGACTCTGGGTATGCGGCTCATGACAACGATAGCATTCCCGGTAGGCATCAGGGTTTTGGATTCTCTTTGATCCGTGCTCGCCCTGTTCCAGGTTGTCCAAAACGTCATCATGACATGCCAAGCAGCGGTCTACATCAAAAAACTCCGTCCGCTTTTTTACAATGTCTTCAGGATTGGGATGAAGGTCCCGCCCGATCACATCTTCGTGACAGTCCTGGCATGAAAAAGCGCCGTGGACGGAAACATGAAATTTCTTTTGGTCAACGAGCCACGTTGCGCCCGCATCAAAAGCAGACACAAAATGGAAAAGCACACCCACGCTCAGAAATAACAGAGCCCTTGCCGAAATGAAGCATACCCTTTTTCTTTCCTCTTTCACAAAAAACACCTTGATAAAAAAAGGAGCTCAAACGTCAAACTTGGAGCACAATGCGATGCCGGCTTCCTCATCTTACTCGGCAGGCTTCAGGAAGTCCTGCTTCAAATAAGCAGGATTCGTAACAATTTAGCTGTTTGAAATGCTGAAGTCGGCAGCTGTGAGCATGGGGGTCTCTCTTAAAACTCACGCAGGCACTCCTCATTGAATGCTCAAATCCGCGGGTTTCACTTTCAAATAAAACTTTCCACTCTCTGTCGTGCCGATGATCCCCCCTTCAAGCAAGGATTGCACACCCTTGGGTCTATAATCTCTGAGCCCGATGTGAAAAAAATTCTTCTTGGCATAGGGGAGTTCCACGGCGGAGGCCGCATCAAAGGCACCCCTCCGCTCTAGATCCTTGATGACTGAATTGCACGCCCCTTTGATGCGCAAAAAAATCCCGTACCGCGTGGCAATGAAAACCAGGACTAAAAAGATGATGCCGATAATGATTTGTATGAATTCAGCCATGTCATTCGCATTCCTATAATCGTCTTTACAGTGAGTCAGAGCTTCAGCAGGCAAATCGCTCTATGCATAGTAAGTGAATCGATCCCAGAATTCCTTATCTTTGTCTTTCCAATCGGGCCCGAATTTCTTCTGATAATAGGCTTCCATCCTTTCCAGCCAACGCCCCCAAACGCCGGTGCCCTTTTTCCTCGCTTCCAGGATGTCGATCAGAATATCAGGAATATCAAGAATCTTGTCTTTCGGCACATAGGAGGCCGCTCCTTCCCTGAAAGATTTGACCGTATCCATGGGGCTCAGGGCGTGGGCGGTCAGCATGACTGCCGTCAATTTCTTCTCCCTCGCGATATCCAACAACGCATAGCCGTTCACCCCCATGATATCCAGGATCACAAAATCAAAAGAACCGCTTTCAAGCTGCTTCTTGGCCTCTTCAAAGGAGGAAGCCTTGACCACCTCGCAAATGGAAAGGAGGTCCTCCAGAGTATCCAGCACATCACGCTCATCATCCACAACAAGGATTTTCTTCCCTTCCAGCATCTTTTCTCTGCTCTCCATAAGATACCTCCCTTTCTATGGTCTTTTGCCTTTATCCTCTATCGGGGCACCCTCAAGCCATATAGAGTTCTCACGACCGAGAAAGCTTTAAGTCCGGGACGCATTGAAGCATAAAACTAATACCTATTCAAGTTTTCGCTTGCCCTTGAGCAAAAGCTTCCGTAAACTTTGTATCAAATTACCTACATGACTCCCTAAAAAGCCTTTAGGGAGCCCGCCAACGAATAGAGGGGTATCCCGGAAAAGAAAAAACACCTGGAGGAACTAGGATGGACGAAGCAAGGGAGATCGCAGGCGACTTGCCAAGAGGCGCCGGGCATTCACAAACGCCTAACGATTCGTTGGACCTTTACCGGCAACTGGACCTCATGAATCGCATTCTGGACTCCATCCACAACGGCATCATGATTACGGACGCCGAAGGGTACATCACATACTTTAATAAACCCTACGGCGAGTTCCTCGGGCTCGATCCCATAACCCAGATCGGAAAACACTGCACCGAGGTGATAGAAAACTCAAGAATGCACATTGTGGCGCAGACCGGCGAACCGGAAATCAATCACTCTCACCTGATTAAAGGTCGACGCATGGTCGTACAACGCATCCCCATCAGAAAAGACGGAAAGGTGATTGCCGTGTTCGGCCAGGTCATGTTCAAGAACGTGCAGGATGTGGGCAAGTTGGCCAAGAAGCTCTCCCTTCTTGAATCAAAGGTCGAGCACTACGAACAGGAACTCATCAACCTGCGTTCCACTCGGCACACCCTGGAGAGCATCATCGGCGAGAGTGAGGCGATCCAGGCCCTTAAGAATGAAGCATCGAGAGCTGCGGCAACCCAGTTTCCCGTCCTGATCACAGGCGAAAGCGGAACAGGCAAAGAGCTTTTTGCCCAGGGCATTCACCATGCAAGCCCCAGGAGGATTTACCCCTTTGTAAGAATCAATTGCGCGGCCATACCCAAGGATCTCCTAGAGTCCGAGCTTTTCGGTTATGAAAAGGGGGCCTTTACCGGCGCCAGGTCCAATGGCAAACCCGGAAAATTCGAACTTGCAAAATCCGGCACCGTCCTGTTGGATGAAATAGGTGATTTGCCCTTATCCATGCAGCCCAAGCTCCTCCGGGTCCTTGAAGACAAGGAGTTTGAGCGGGTCGGAGGAACCACTCTCATTCGCTCGGATTTCCGCCTGATTGCAGCGACCAATCAGAACCTCGATGAAATGCTGGCTGAAAGACGCTTTCGAAAAGACCTCTACTACAGGCTCAATGTCATACCCCTTCACATTCCGCCCCTCAGAGCGCGGCGTGAAGACATCCTGCCTCTGGCCAGGCACTATCTGAAGCAAATTGAAGCCGATGCCTCCTTGCCGGAAATCACGATGGAGGAGGAGGTGGAAAACATTCTTTATCACTACCTTTGGCCGGGCAACATCCGGGAACTCTTCAATGTCCTGGAAAGGGTCGTCTCCTCCCTTGAAGGAGACAGGATCCGGTTCTCAGACCTCCCCTTTCACCTGTACAGGGGACAGAAAAAATTTTCCAAGGCATCCGCCATTTCTATCAGGGACGCCCATGCGGGAGCGGAAAAAGAAGCTATCCTGCGGGCCCTAAAAATTGCCCGCTACAACAAATCCCGCGCCGCCTCCATCCTGGGCATCCATCGAACCCATCTCTACAAGAAGATCAAACAATACAAGATCACCTTTTCGGATGACAGAGAACCTCCTGTTTAGTGTTCTGCTTCGAAAATCTTCTTGTCGAATATGCTCCTCCCTAAACGACCATGCCATTTGCACCGAATACCCTCATACATCATTGGTTCCTACATTGAAGGCTTCAAAAACCCTTGAGACAGATAAGCAGGATTCGGGTAAGTGTAAAAGCCTTGGCCGCTTTTGACTCCCAGTTCCCCTTTTTCAATCTTTTGTTTGAGTGCTGTGGGCGGATGATCCTTCGGATCTTTGGAGTCGTTGTAATAGACCATCTCGATATCCCACACCACGTCCAAGCCCACTTTGTCCATGAGAGCAAAGGGGCCTTCCTTCATTCCGGTGAAAACCATCCAGGCCCGGTCCACATCCTGATAATCTACAAACCCGTTCCCCCACATGTAGAGAGCTTCCCGTTTGATCGCTCTCCACACGCGGTTGAAGCAGAAACCAAGAAGTTCCTTTTTCACGGTCAAGGGGATGAAGCCGATCGACCGAATCCAGTCCGCTCCCTTCTCGAGAACCTCAGGGAGGGTCCGTGTTCCTCCCATGAGGTCCACCATGTTGACGCCCTGGAGAGGAAAATAAAAGTGGATATTCAGGCAGCGTTCAGGTCTGCCGCTCACACCCTCGAACCGGGAGACCGGCATGGAGGAGCTGTTGGTAGCCAGGATGGCGCCGGCGGGTGCTTTTTCTCCGAGCTCTCTGAAAACAGCGGTCTTCAATTCGAGGTTCTCTGGAATCGCTTCGATGACAAGATCAGCATCCTTCACCGTCTTACCAAGATTCGCCACCTGTCTGACCGCCTGTGCACAAGCCGCCCACTCCGACCATGGAATGATTGGTTTCACTTTCTTCGCCTTAAGGTCAGTGCGGATTTTCTCGTAAGTCTGCTGAAAAGCGCCCTCTCGAGGATCATAGACCTTGACCTTGTATCCTCTGTGGGCAGCGATCAGAGCAATCTGGGCGCCCAGGATTCCCGTGCCGACTACCGCTACCTTTTTAAAGGGCAATCGCTTGCTCATACCCCAATCTCCTAGAAATGATTTGGTTTCATTTTTAAGTAATACTTCCCTGTGCCTGTCATCCTCAAAATGCCCCCTTCCCCAAATCCACCACCTGAATCAGGGTTCCGGCAGGGGCTCCGGCTCACAACGCTCCGGAACCAGCCAAAGCATGTCTTCATTGATCTGGGCCTCTCTTATCCATTCTCTGACTTTCGAGTCTTGCGGTCCTGCCGGATCTATGGGGACCAGCTTCCAGTTGAAGCGGTTTGCTCTCGACCGTCCTATGGCGGAGGCTCGCCGTATATTTTCTTCGACTCCAGCCTTTCTTTTTTTGACCAGACCAATCCTGAATTGCGTCTCCTCTTCGGATGGCCCCCCCAGTTGCGCTTTAAGCTCTTCAAGGTGTTGATCGAGACTAAGAAGCTCTTCCTCCATCTCAATGATTTTCCCGGCATCCTCAAACGGATACCCTGGTCTGGAAATTCCAAGATCAAGCCTACCCATATAGATCCCATTAGGAGTCGATTGCAAAAAGTAGGCGGCTTCCTTTTTAAGAGGTTTCGTCGAAAGGGCCCTTCCCCGGATTCCTAAGACAAAATCTATCCCACGCCCCGCTTTGACCACTTCATGGATTCGAGAAAGCGCGAGATCCGACAGAAGAATTACAAGGTCCGTCTTTCTTTTCAGCTTTGGAAGAATCTCACGGGCTGCTTCGACAGGGTCGCTGATCACAAAGCGGTTTCCCACTTCGCTGATGTTCCCCGAGTCCTCCAATTGGCCGGTCAGTCCCACAAAGGCGACCCGAATTCCGCTATATACCGCCATCGTGTAAGGAGGAAACACATGCGCTTTGGTCACCGGGTCTCTGAGATTGGCGGAGATCAACGGGAGGCCGGCCTGCCTCTGCTCGAGGAGGAAATCCAAACCATGCCCCAGATCCCTGCTTCCCACATTGACGGCGGTCACCCCCATCTCCAGATACGCACGGCCGATGAGACGAGCCTTTGTCATAGCCTGTGCGGGCGGCATTTTTTGCAGGGAGGAAAAGAAAAGATCCCCTGAATCCAAGACGGTCACCGGGTTCTTGCTTTTTCGCACTTGTGCCACAAAGGCCGCTCGCTGGGCCAGACCGCCCAGCACCTTCTCCTCTCAGGTCATGCAGGGCAGCACCTGGCCGGTCACACGGCTCGTGTGCAGAACAGTCAGATTGACCGGACTCTCCTCTTTCACCTGACGCAAAGCACACGTTCCCAGCAGGACCAGGCACAGGACAACCACCACAAGGCGCACGGGAGTTGAAAGAGAAAATGATTTTCTCAAAGGGCTTTTTCACTCCTTAGAGAAGGGGATTCCTTGCGGTGCGACGGATCGGTTCGCAGGGACAGGAGGTCGGTCTCAAACCATCAGGTACTTCTTTCTGACTTCCTCGTGCTTTTTCAACTCGTCTATCGTGCCTTGAAAGTGGATCATTCCTTTGTCCATGACGTAGGCCCTGTCGCTCAAGTTGATTGCGAGCCCTACGTTGTGCTCGCAGATGAGCATGGTCAAACCCAGTTTCTTGATCTCGCCCAATTGCTGTTCCATGGTTTTAATAACCAAAGGGGCAAGACCCTCACCGGGTTCATCCAGAAGGAGGAGTTCGGGGTTGGTCATCAGGGTTCGCGCGACCGTAAGCATCTGTTGTTCTCCCCCGCTCAGTTGAGTTCCCATATGGGTTTCAAGAGATTGCAATTTGGGAAAAAGAGAATAGATTCGGTCCAAATCCCAGATCGCTCCTTTGTGTTCTCTCCGAGCGACAAGGATATTCTGTCTAACGGTGAGATCGGGGAAGATACGGCGAGTGTCAGGCACATAGCCAATGCCCATCTGGGCAATACGGTAAGGGGGTTTCCCAATGATTTCCTTTCCCCGGAATTGAATGCTTCCCGATTTCGGCGGCGTGAGGCCGATGATGCTCCTGAAGGTCGTGGTCTTCCCAGCCCCGTTCCTTCCTAGCAGACAGACCGCTTCTCCCTCTTTCACCCCAAAAGAGATGCCGAAAAGGATATGGCTCGTGCCATAGTAACTATGAATTTCCTTCACCTCGAGCATCTTATGTACTGCCCCCCAGGTAGACTTTCTGAACCTCTTCGCTCGCTCTGACCTCTTCCGGAGACCCGTCAGCGATCAAGGCACCCTGGTGCAACACCGATATCCGTCTGGCAATTCCGAATACGACACTCATGTCGTGTTCGGTAAAGAGTATGGTTAAGCCTCTCTCGACCGATAGTTTCTTGATAAGACCCATAATGACTTCTGTTTCCTCAAGAGACATCCCACAGGTGGGTTCATCCAGAAGCAGCAGTTCCGGCTCCGTGCCGAGAGTGACCGCCAGTTCCAATCGCTTTTTGTCGCCGTGAGAGATAGAGTCTCCTAAGGTACTTGCCTGATCGGCCAGCCCTACGTCTTCCAGGATACCCCACACTTCTTCTCTAAAGAATTTTTTTGCAGGTGAGAAGAAGGTAAGGGTGACCTTTCGCTGGGATAAGAGGGCCATTAAAACGCTTTCATACACGGTGAGCTTTGGGTAGATGCTGGTGATCTGGAAAGATCGGGTGATCCCGAGCCTGCAGCGACGGTAGGCAGGTAGACCGGTGATTTCTTTCCCTTTAAATAGCACCCTTCCGGAGGTGGCTCGGTGATACCCTGTGATAAGATTAAAATAGGTGCTTTTTCCGGCGCCATTAGGCCCGATGATCGCATGGATATCCCCCTTGGAGATCCCGAGGCTCACCCTGCTCACCGCTCTGAGTTTCCCGAATTCCTTGCTTATTTCCTGAGTTTCAAGCAACATGTCACTTCTTCTGCAGTTGATGGTTTCTTTCTTTTCTCTGTCTAACTTTCTCCTGCGCGAAACCGAGGATTCCGCCCGGCAAGAAAAAGATAATGGCCAGTATAAGAGCGCCCATGACCACAGGCCAGTAAACCGTAAAACCAAGAACCCAGGCATGGAAGAAGGTCATGACGAACATGCCCAGAATGGGCCCTAAGAAAATCGGAGGACCGCCAAGAATCGCCGCCATGACCGGCTCTCCGGATTTGATCCAGGTGAGATAAGAAGGCGCAACGGACCGGTAGAAGGGAACCCATATCGCTCCGGCGAGTCCACAAAAGGCCGCTGCAATGACAAAGGCTATCAACTGGTATTTGGCAATATGGATGCCCAGGAACTCGGTTCTTTCGGAGTTCTCGCGCATCGCCACCACGGTATGGCCGAAGGGAGAATGAATGATCTTCCACAGAATAAATGCGGAAACCAGAAAGACAAGGAGGATAAAGTAATAATAAGCGATGGGGGATTTCAGCAACTCCGGAGGGAAGACCCCCTGGATCCCATCATCCCCTCCTGTAAAATTGTGCCATTTAAAAACAATGGTGAAAATCAGTTGACCGAAAGCGAGCGTTAAAATGGCAAAGTAGATCCCCCTCAGACGAACGCAAAAAATTCCGACCACGAGACCGACCAAAGCGGCCACCAGAACGGCGGCCACGATGCTCAGCCAGAAATTGAAATGAGCTTTGGTCAAAAGCATGGCGACCGTATAGCCACCGAGGCCATAGAATGCAGCCTGACCAAAGGAAAGCTGACCCATGTAGCCAAAGAGAAAATTGAAACTCAATGCCATCAAACTCATGACCAGGGCCTCACACAAAACCGAGAGATAGAATTCCGACAGAACCGTCGGGGCAAGAAAGGAGGCGATGATCAGTAGAATCAGCCACCATCCCCTTTTAATCCACGAATCTTTTCCCTCTATGTGGTGATCTTCCATTGTCATCTTTCCGGTCTTCCGAAGATTCCCCAGGGACGAATGATCAGCACAACGGCCATGACCATGAATATAAAGGCTAGAGCAAGCTCTGGTTTAAACAGAATTCCAAAGGCATAGACTTGCCCAACGATGAAAGCACCCAGAAGGGTTCCGGGAAGGCTTCCCATTCCTCCAATCACGACCACGGCAAAGCATTCTATGATGATCTCAATATCCATGCCCAGGGCAACGGAGCCGAAGGGAGCGGTGACCGCTCCGCTCAATCCTGCGATCGCGGCGCCCAGTACAAAGATCCATGTAAAAAGCCATGGGATAGGGATTCCCAAGGCGGAAACCATCTCCCGATCCTGTGCCGCCGCCCGGATGATGTCACCGAGACGTGTTTTGTACACGAGCCACCAGAGAAACACAACGAGGCCTAATCCCAGGATAATGATGAAAAAGTTGTAAGACGGGAATGGGAAACCGAAGAGGAAAACAGCGCCCGTAAAGGGCCTGGGTCTCGGAATAGAAAGAAACTCCCCTCCCCAGGCCCATTTGACCAGGTCCGTGATGATCAAAATAATGGCATAGGTAGCCAGAAGTTGCTCCGGCCAGCCCCGGGCATAAAGCCGTCTGAGCAGGCCGAATTCAATGATCATGCCCACGCCCCCCATAATCAGGGCGGCAATGACGGCGGCCAGGTAGAAACCGAGAACCGGCATCAGGAGGAATTTCCAAATGCTGTAGGAAAGAAAGGCCCCCAGCATGTACAGGGACCCATGGGCGAAGTTCAGCACCCTCAGGACGCCGAAGGTGAGCGAGAGGCCCGAGGCGACCAGGAAGAGCAAGGCGCCCCGGGCAATTCCGCTCATGAACTGGCTGAAGAGGACGTCAAATGACATACTCGATGCCCGAAATGTTAGGGATTAGGCGTTTGGCTTTTGCGATTTGAACTTATCGGACAACGCCTGTTTTCTTCCAGATTTCCCGGACACTCGCTTCGGGCCGGATGACCTGGTCTCCAGGGACCCGGGTGATGTCCGTCCAGATTTTAAAAGGGTACTTGGGATCCTTGGCAATCGTTCCCTGATAACAAGGGACGGTTCCCATGTGATCCAAAGCCCGGACAGAGAACTGCTGCCTCAATCCCTCAAAGGGCATCCCTTCTATGGCTTTAATGACCGCCTCGGTGTCGATCGTTTTCGCTTTGTCAATCGCTGCTTTCAGCAAGTAGACCGCATCATGATTCTGGACGGCCCACCCGTCAGGATAGTCTCCCGTAGCCTTTTTGTATTTTTCTACGAACTCCATCATCTTCGGGTTCGGGTCCATGAAGAAACACCCTCTTCCGAAACCGAAGGTCCCTTCCGGTGCATCCGGCCCCAAAGCAAGAAGCACGGGGAAGTCATAGAGAGCAATGAAAGGAGTCTTCTGGAAAAAACCGTAGGGAGCCGCCTGTTTGGTGAAGGAAACCAGGTCTCCTCCGAAAAGTGATCCATGAACCGCATCCGGCTTCTTGGCCATAATGGCCGTGATGAAAGCGGTGAAATCCTTCTCACCCAGCTTCGGCCAAGCCTGATAGACGATCTCGGCATCGGGGACCAGTTTCTTGATCTCATCGCCAAAAGCGGTTTCCTCCCTTCGGCCGAACTCGTAATCAGGCCCGATGGTGCAGAACTTCTTGGCTTTCGGAACTTTCTTGTGGAGGTACCTCGTGGCCGCAACCGCTTCCATGTAAGTGTTGGGCACTACTTGGACGAAGTAAGGCGAGAACTTGTCTACAGTTTGGGCCTCCGTGTTGGCGATGGGTGAAATCCTCAGGACCTTGTATTCGGAATGAACGACCTGCATGGCAAGCCCGGTTCCACTGCTGCAGGGTCCAATAAGGAAATTGACTTTCTCTCGAAGGATCAGATCCTTGACCTCTCGAACAGCCACATCCACTTTTGCTTCCGTATCACGAATGATCAGGTCCACTTTCCTTCCCAGGATGCCGCCTTTTGCATTGATCTCTTCCAGGGCTATTTTGATGCCTTTGACTCCTGTTTCAGAGTACATGTGGCAGCCTCCGGCAAAGTCATAGATGGCCCCGATTTTGATCGGTTCTTGGGCGGAAACGGGCGCACCTTGACCCA
>JAFGDM010000244.1 GCA_016932115.1 Deltaproteobacteria bacterium
ACAAACGGTAATAAGTTAGCTGTTTGAAAAATCGCAAGCATCAGGCCGCCGGCTTCAGTATTTCAAACAGCTAAATTGTTTTGGAAATCATCGCAAAACGATAAGCAAAACAGTATGAAAAAGCGAACCTGGTCCAAAGGAGTTATTTTGCGCTATACGCTCCTCCAGATACCGGGTTTCGCTGCGGCGGTAGCACTTGTTTTTCTGATTAAAAGATGGATCGTCTTTCCGGATTGCTATGTATGGATTGCCCTTGGACTCTGGGTTTTGAAAGACGTTGCTTTATTTCCCTTTGTCTGGCACGCCTATGATTGGGACGACCCGGGGCAAACAGGTTCCATGGTCGGAAAGAAGGGTCGAGTCACCCGGAAGCTCGCCCCTTCGGGCTATGTGCAGATTGGAGGCGAACTCTGGCTTGCCGAGGCTGCAGATCCTTGCTTATGGGTTGAGGAAGGAGAATGGATCACGGTCGAGGGTTCGGACGGGCTTAAACTCCTTGTTCGTCCTGCTTATCCTGCCGAGTGATCACCCCGGTATTTGCCTTGACATTCGATTCTGCGTAGTCTAGTTTCTCGGCAACAGAATTCCCCAAAAGGCTTATGACTCGTTCGACCCTGAAGACCTTCATCCTCTGCCTTCAAGTGATAAGCGGCTTTGTCCTGATCAGCCTTACGTGTCATCAGACCCTCGCTAAGGAGAAGAGTACAAGCAGCCTTTCACCAGGCCGTGTTGAGACGGCGCTTCTTACGGATGCTACGATCCGGGCGGATATGACAAAATACATCGGAGTCCCTTACAGGAAAGCCGGTGCATCAAAAAGGGGCTTTGACTGCTCCGGTTTCGTCAAAGTGATCTATAAAGAAATTTTCGGCATCGCTCTCCCCCACCAATCGTCAGAACAGTCCCTATCCTCGGAACTTGTCGTAACATCCCTGGATTCGCTAAGGACAGGCGATCTTATATTTTTCTCGATTTCGAGTAAAAAAAGAGCCATCAATCACGTCGGCATTTATCTTTCCGACAGGAAATTCATTCACGCATCAAGAAGCAAGGGGGTGATTGTTTCCGAGCTGACCTCGCCCTATTGGCGATCAAAGATCGTCTCCGCCAAGCGGCCTGTGAGAAGAGATAAAATGATGGCTGAGGACACTAATCCTGAAACAGCTCTTTTTTTAGACCGGCAAGAAAACGGCTTCCTCCAATATGAAAAACGTAATTTCTCCATCTTTTCAAAGTCCTTTCTTGAAACCCCGTCGGTACGATCTTTCGCCGGAGAGAAACCACAACGTAGGGAGTTTGACTACGAGACGGCGATTCATCCGTCCTTGATTTCTCACTTTACAGTATTCCGTGAAAGTCTCTCTCTCATGGATAAGGAAAGTTATTCCGCCGATCGCCCGATTTTGGGCGCCCACACTCTTTATAAAAGGGAAAAAACGTATGCGCAGGGGCTGAGAGTCGCAGGCGATATAAAACCCCTTGCGGGCTTTCTGGTCACTCCTTCCCTGTCCTATTTGGATTACGGCCCTTCCCTGAGCAGCGCCGCGCTCCCGAAACTTGTTGCCGCATTACACGTCGGTCTTTTCTCATCCTCGGGCGGGTGGTCCCTTTCCACTGATTTACGTTTGCCTCTCAGCACATATCCGGACCCATTTCTTAACGATAATGAAGACGAGAATATCCTGGATATTTCTCTTACCTACCGACAGCGACTCTCCGAGCGTGTCCATCTCTCCCTTAGAGGCGACAATTTCCTAGGTTTCGCTCCCAGGCTGAGGGACTCGCACTCTCCTCCTAGCACGACTGATCAGAAGTTGACCCTTATGCTTCATTTTTTCTACTGAAAACGCTGTAACAATTTAGCTGTTTGAAATGCTGAAGCCGGCGGCGCTGATGCTTGCGATTTTTCAAACAGCTAAGTTGTTACAAAACGCTTTATTTCATCATGAATACGAGGGTACGTGCGGGAATAGCCCTGTCGTCGATTCCATCCCCGCTCACGATGCGCCCGTCGGGCAGGCGGTAGAATGTGGAAGGAAAATTCCATGTCTTTCCGGCGATCCGAGATGCGGCTCGCTCTTTTTGGACATAGCCTCCGTAAACGTAGCCGACAAGCAAACGGGTGCCTTTGGGCGGGGAATTGAGCAGCCTGCGCAGAGACGCGGTGCTCGTCAACTCCTCGCCGGTTCGGATTAGTCCGTCGGGAAAAAAGTAAATCGTCGTTCTATCCGCGTACAGATCTCCCGCTAGCTCACGCGCCGAGCTTCCGTCCTTGCCGATTTCCAAAAAACCCTCGAATTCCTGCTCCCTTTCCCGGCAATCGTCCAGGAAAAGGACCTTTGTCCCAACCGGCATATTGCTCCATTCCCGGATTTCGTTTCCCCGAAACCTTGTTCCATCAGGATAAACATATACCGTGTCCGAATCATCATATTTTTCACGGGCAATGCGCCAAGCATTGATCCCCTTCTCGATCACCATGGAATCCCCTGAGCGTCGGATGGAAAGGCTTTTTTGGAGCCCGGATACGGCTGATGCCGCCAGGACTGTAGCTTCCTGGTAGAGAAAGCCGTGTAGTTCCTGGTCTGCGACAATCAGTCTTCCGGCCGCCACATCAGGATCATGGGTCGGGCCGGCAGAAAGGCCTAGGCGTCTCCTCACCTCCGGGTGAGCAAAAATCATCCCGCATCGTTTCCGGCCCCGGTGTTTTTTGGAATGAAAACGGTTGGGGCGTCCATAGGCCACCATTGAATGGGTGAGAATCTTTTCGTCCTTGACGCGGTAAAGGCTTTTCAATTGTCGCAGCAGCTCGCGCAGTGCAGTGTACTGAGCCGTCGTTATGTCCCGGTCATAGAAACCGACGACTTCGATGCCGACAGAAAAATCATCAAGAGTGCTTCGCCCCTCCCACATGCTTCTTCCCGCATGGGTTGCGATCCTTCGTCGATCTATGATCCTGTAGACCTCTCCTGAGGGGGCGATTAAATAGTGAGCCTCCCCGTAACGCCTGACCTTGCAGAGCGATCCCTCAAGGTCGCCTTCCGTCGTATGAAGAATGATGTACCGTGTTTGGGGGCGAAGCGGGCGTTTGAGGTTCAGGGGGCTGTAACAGTCGCTGATCTTTAAACGTTGGGCGGCCGACGCTGAAGATCCCGAAGCGAGCCCGCCCGCCAGCAGCAGCGTTGCAACCGCAACGGCAAAAACCTTTCTTATCGACAAAATCACTCCCACATGCCGCCGTTTTCGATCAACTCCTGAGCCTTCATTTTCCAGCGCGGGCCAAACTTCCTGTCATAGAAAGCACCGAATCTGTCGAGCCATCGCGACCATGTGCTCTTTCCCTGTTCTTTCGCTTCAAGAACGTCACTCAGATAAGTCGTGATCTCCGAAACTTTCTCTTTCGGCACATAAGAGGCTGCCCCTTCCTTGAAGGACTTTTCCGTGTCCTCAGGGCTCAGGGCATGGGCCGTAAGCATGACGGCTGTGATTCCCCTGCGATTGGCGATTTCAAGCAGTTTGTAGCCGTCCACACCCATAATGTCCAGGATCGCGATGTCAAAGTACTCCCTTTCCAGGATTTCCTTGGCTTCCTCAAAAGATGAAGCCTTAACCACTTCACACATGTAAAGAAGCTCTTCTATGGTCTCAAGGACATCCGGCTCGTCATCGACCGCAAGTACCCGTTTGTAATCAAGCAATACACTTGTCATGCCTCTACCTCCTTCCGGGAAAAGCGCGCTGGAAAAATTGACGTATAAGCCATAAAAACTTGCTTCGGTACCATTTTCGCTGTTTGAAAAATCGCAAGCATCGGGGCCGCCGGCTTCACTATATCAAACAGCTGAATTGTTACCATTTCAAAAAGTTAAAATACTAGCCAAACATATTTGAAATTTCGTAACACTTTGGCTTTTTGAAAACACCTTAAGCACCAAGCATGGGGG
>JAFGDM010000245.1 GCA_016932115.1 Deltaproteobacteria bacterium
AAGTAAAGTGATGCAAAATTTCCCAAGTATATAAGCAAGGTAAACGTTCTAAGAGATAATCTCTCAGATTTGAAAAGTTAGAATCTAAAGTGTAGCCGTATAGGCCGATGAGATCCTATCCTTTCCGACCCGTCACACGCAGGGGACCAAAGAGAAGGCCGAGAGATTTTGATGATGTTGTTACCTTGCAATGAGTTAAAAAGCTTATTGTTACGGAGCAGCAACTGATCCGGTTGTGAAATCGTATATTAAGTCACAGGATGGGAAGGCTTCGCGTGGGATTTAAAAAGGTCTTTCAAGTTGAACCAGTGTTTTGATCGAGGGACAGCGGAGCGAATCAGGTCGAGCTTTTCGAATGCAGCTTTCTCTCCTTCATCGATAAGCGTTAGGGCCTGGGAGAATTCGGACCAGTGCAAGTCTCCTACCATCGGGGCAATCACAACATCCGCTTCGGCCAATTCATGATCTTTGAGCCTGGCGCACATGATATCACTCACCCTTTGGTAAATGCGAACCGCCGTCGCGAATTCGCTCTTCGTGCAAATGTCTCTATCCACAGAGACAGCAATCACCACATCAGCTCCCTCTTTCCGCACCACCGTACAGGGAATCAAACAGATAATGCCTCCGTCTGAGAGGAGCCTGTCTTCCACCTTCACAGGGGCAATGGCGCCCGGAACGGCACAGCTCGCAATCACTGCTTGTCTGAGGGAGCCGCTGGAAAAAAGAATTTGAGTGCCGCGGACCAGATCCGTGGCCAAGGCGCGAAAAGGGATTTTCGTTTCTTCGATTTGAATGTCGGGAACAAAGTATTCGATGATTTCCTGCAGCTCCCGGGAAGGAAAAAGCCCGGGCTTCAGCATGGCTTGCACGAGAAAATAGCGGTTTCTAAAAAAACTCTGCACCCTTCGGCCCAGCGTCAACTCTCCCTTGGCATTGGCATCTTCGATAGCCTTGATGGCTGAGGATTGGAATTTCGGGCTATGGAGATATGCCTCCACCTTTTCCTGCAGCTCCTCGGGACTGGTGCCGCCGGAGAAGGCTGCGCCTATAAGTGCTCCGATGCTTGTTCCCGCAATCATGTGAATGGGAATATTTTCCCGGTCAAGGACTTTCAGGACCCCGATATGGGCCAATCCTCTCGCCCCTCCTCCTCCAAGGGCAAGACCGATCTTGCGTCTCTTATGTCCCGTTTTCGGTCCCATGCGCTCCTCCGGGCATGACAAAACCCCTAATTTTATAGTATCAACAGATGATAAAATCAAATGCTGAATGGCGTCGATCCACGGTAAATTTGTTCTCTACGCTTCGTCATGGCCGAAACAACCGGACGCGACAGATCCCGTTCGTCCAGTCGTTTCGATCCGACTGCACATTCCTATGGGGTGCCCCCGACATCCGATGACCACTTATTTCGCCGTCTGTTCTGGATACAAGATAACTATTGGAATCATGGCTCCAACTGGAACAGGACGAATCCCCCCTCAAAAAAAACCTCAATGATCTTGACAGCAAAAAAAACCGAATTATATGAATTATAGAATTTCATCACTGGTAGTCCTTCGAGAAAAGCTCTGAAAATGGTTGAGTAAGATCGCAAACATTGGGTTTTAGGAAACTGTTCTTAGGGCTTTTTCGCGAAAGGGCATCATCACTAAGAAAGGAGGAGTGCATTATGCTGTGGAGAAGGACAACAGGTTGGCCCGCATGGGCTTGGGCAAGTCCATTTGATGAACTCGATCGTATGCGAAGACAAATGGATATTCTTACTGAGACCTTCAGCACGGGGCTTCCGGGTGAGCCTATTGCCGGTGTATTTCCTCTTGTGAATGTGACGGAGGATAAGGAGAATTATTATGTTCGCGCGGAGCTTCCCGGGATTAAGGCTGATGAGCTCGATATATCGGTAACAGGTGACACCCTTTCTCTTACGGGAGAGAGGAGGCTTCCTGCTGAAGAGGAAAAAGCCCAGTATCATAGAAGAGAACGGGAGGCGGGTAGTTTTAGCCGCATCATCACCCTGCCTTCCCAAATTGACGCGGCAAAGGCCAATGCGAGTTGCACGGACGGCATCCTCACCATAGTGCTTCCGAGATCGGAACAAGCAAAGCCTAAGCAGATCACCGTCAAAACTTCTTAAGGTTATTTTAACGTGAAAGGAGGGATGTACTATGGCAGACGGAGGAAGCAAAGCCCTTCAGCCTAAAGCGAAAGCCGAAGTGACCATTCCTGCCGAACAGATGACGCCGGGTCTTGTGTTCACTCCGGCAGTGGACATCTTTGAAACGGAAAAGGAAATCACTCTGGTTGCCGATATGCCGGGTGTGAAAGCGGGAGATCTGAATATCGACCTCCGCGAGAATATTCTTTCCCTAAGCGGCGATGTAAAATCGCCGGAGAAGTCCGATGAGGTCGATGTTCTCAGGGAGTATCGCACGGGCAAATACTCCAGGCAGTTCACGCTGTCTCAGGTTATCGACCAGAGCAAGATAGATGCCTCGATGAAGGACGGTGTCCTTCGCTTGAGGCTTCCCAAAATCGAAGCCGCAATGCCGCGCAAGATAGCCGTCAAAGCTAAATGACCTGAGGATTCACAATGCAAGCTTTTAAGGTCGATCTTGCGCCTTCAGGCCGAACAATCAGTATCCGCGGAGCGGTTTCAGAAGAAATTTTGAAGCCGCTCCGAGGCTTGATGGTCTATCACGGATCTGATGTTTAGAAGAAGGCCGTCATGAAGGACTACTACATTGTGCTCGGGGTGACCAGGGGGGCCGACCCTAAGAAGATCAAGGATGCCTATCGGACAGTGGTGAAACAATATCACCCTGATCTCAGTGGAAATTTGTCGACCACCGAAGGTTTTTTGGAGGTCAAAGAAGCTTACGAGACACTAAGCGACGAGGAAAAGCGCAAACGGTACGACGTGGAACTGGCCAGGGAGGGCTCTGCGCCTCGCATTAAGAAGGTCCCTGACCTGGTGCGTGAAAGAAGGTTACAATTCGAAGGGCTTGAGAGGCTTCTATCCCGAACAGATGACTTTTTTTCAGGATTCCTGCCGGGATTCTGTGATGTGGAAAAGGGAAAAATCAGAGAAAAAGATCTTTATTTTGAGGCGATCCTTACTCCGAGGGAGGCTGCCGAAGGAGGTCTTTACCCTGTCACTGTCCCCGTACTGGAGATCTGTCCAAGGTGCAGTACCGGCGGGATATGGAAAGATGTTTTTTGCCCTGTGTGCAGAGGTTATGGAAGGATTTGGAGCGAGCGCGGATTTTCTCTCTCCATCCCGCCCGGTGTGAGACACGGTACCGAGATCACTCTTTGCATGGAGGATATAGGCCTGAAAAACACTTACCTCAACATCGTTGTACACATCGAGCCGGACTTCGAAGAATAGGATTGGTAAACGTCAGTCCTTCATCGTATCACACGGTTTTCTTGAAGCTTTCCCCCCATGGGGTTTTCCGGCGTACAAGCGACCGTTTGTGGTTTTCAAGAACTCGGGAAAAGGAATCTCCTCCTGTTTCAGGAAACCCCTGCAGGGTAAGGTCCCGTTGCTTACCATTTCTACCACGGCACAAACAGAAGCGGCAGTGGTCCAAGAAATGGCACGCCATTTTTGCCCAGCGATTTCCACCGGATAGTAGGCCCTGACGAATTCGTCGCGGGAAAGAACGTCTTTCTTCCATCCTTCTGCAGACGCGTGGACGTAAACGACATCTTCCGTTACCGGAGGCTTGGCATTGACGAGAATTTCTCCGGCTTTTTGACGGTCTTGGCGCATCAAGAGCTCATGGAAAAAGAAATTCATGAGTTTTGCGTGGCCTGGATATCGGATCGTTTTGTAGTCAAGATTTTCGATGCGCCCCCCGTAGGTTTCGCACATGGTTCCCAGCCCGCCTGACGTTGTGAAAGCTTCCAACCGGATGCCCTGGATCACGATGGTCTCCAGCCATTCCAAGGATGATACCCGTTTTTTTTCACCGTCTTCTATCACCTCACAGTCGTTCAGATACTCATTCACGACACCTTCGGGAGACCAGTTGAAAGCATAACCCAAAAGGCCGGTGGGATGCTGTGGCAGCGCTCCGACGCGAAGCCTGATACTGCGAACTCTGTCAAACCCTTCCGCCAAAGAAGCGCCCACAATAGCAATAAAGCCCGGCGCGAGACCGCACTGGGGGGCCATGACAGATTCGGCCGTGTTACTCATTCGCATGATCGTTTTCGTGGTGTGCACGTCCTCGGTCAAATCAAAATAATGGATGCCAAGCTCGCAAGCGCTGGAGGCCACAGAAATGTTATAGGTGAAAGGAAGACACGATACGACTGCGTCGAACCCTTTCATCATCCTGCTTAATTCGTCCGGGATCCCGGAATTTAGGCACAGAGTAGGAAAAGGCAGATAGCCCTGGTTGCAAAGATCGGCACCGTTCACGTCAAAGCCGGTTTCATGAAGCAGCCTGGCAACAAGGGAACCGACTTTTCCGAGACCCAAGACTAAAACAGAGTTGATTTCTGCGTTCATGGTTTGAATGTCTTCCTTTCAGCTTTTATCGCTTGTTTTGTATCTATCCCAAAACCATGGATTTTTGCAACATTTGCAGCACGATAGCAAATGAGCCAGACACTTCGCTTCAGGGTTGACACAGTGCCGAATGTTCATGATCCGCCTGCAATTTTCCGGATGAAGGGAATCATCCGAAAATCCGGCGGGGGCAGCTTGTAGAGACCGAGATCGTGAGGCTTCACCCATGTCATGTCGTCACATCCGATGGGTTGAGGTTCCCCGCCTAGGTGAGAGCACTCAAAAAGGTGGAGGGATATTGATTTCTCGTCGTATTCATGATCGAGCAGTAAAAGATGTTTTGCAGCCTTTACTTTCATGCCCAGTTCCTCCATCATTTCCCTCTCGATACACTCTTCCAGGCTTTCACCTACCTCCTGCTTCCCTCCTGGGAATTCCCAATAACCGGCCAGGTGGCTTCCTCGGGGCCGTTTGGTGATTAGAAGTCTGCCGTCACGCCAGATCAGCCCGGCGGTAACATTAAAATGAGGCTTGCTCATGATCTATACTTATTAGAATAGGGCATTCCTATTCGGTTTTCCGCGCGGCTCCATGTGTTTGCAGGATCAGGCAGAGGATGTGGTTTGAAGGGCGCGCGGCCTGAACGAGTTTGCTTTTCACTGTAGCGCCTTTAACCTCAGTCTCAGGAAAGCTTCCGCCGCTTCTTGGTGGTCGGGAGCGCTGTCAAGAATTTTTCTGTAAAGAGCCAAGGCTGCCTTGATTCTTCCCTGCCTTTCCTCGATCCTGGCCTGCTGCAACAGGAGGGAGAGACGGCCTTGCCGGGCTTCTTTGTGGTTTGGTGAAAGGACAAGGATTTTTTCGTAGGTGGCGAGGGCAGCTTCAGGGTCGGCTTTTTTTTCCTGGAGACCGGCAAGCTCTAGAAGAATTTTTATATCTTTGGGTCTTTCCGCGGCCATAATGCCGAGTTGTTCCAAAGCCATGTCCTCCTTGCCTGTTTTCAGCAAAGCGAGGACAAAAAAGCCGCGGAGCTCCATGTCGGCGGGGCGGGCTTTAACACCTTTTTCCAAAAGGGGGAGGACGCTATCGTACTCTCCGCGGCTGTGGGCCCGTTCAAAGACAAAGAAATAGGGCGCCTGATCATCCGGTTTTAGGGTGATCAAAGACTTCGCTGTCTTAAAGGCCTGATCATGAAGCTTTGCCCTCACATAAAGATCAAAGAGAAATCCGTGAACTTCTGCATCATCCGGGTGGGATTTAAGATATCTCTCGAAGTGGGAGATGCTCTTGGCCCATTGCCCCGATTCATATTCAAGGACGCCAAGATTATAAATGATCGTCTCATTACCCGGATCAAGGGCAAGTAATTTCTCGTAGGTTTCTTTGAGGCGCTTCTTATCTCCCTGCTTGTCGAGGAGGGTGACCATGAGCAGCAAGGCTTTCACTGATTTGGGGTCTTTATCGAGGACGTCTTTGAGCAGCTTTTGAGCGTCCTTAATATTGTTTTTTTCAAGTAGAGTCTTTGCCAGATCAAGGCGGTTTTTTAGATCTTCCGGCTTTTGCTCGACCGCTTTCAGAAGGTACTCATCGGCTTTTTCCTTTTCTCCTATACGTTCATAAAGTGTTGCCAGATTGTAATAGAGATTCGCGTCCTTGCTGTCGAGTTCGAGGGCCTTGATATAGGAATCGATTGCTTTCCGAGGAGCGTCTGTTTCCGTGTAGAGGTATCCGAGGGTCTTGTAGAGGGGGAGTTTTTCCTGAACAAGATCAAGCAAGGCCTCATATTCCCTGATGGCTTCCCGGTTTTTTTTTGTTTTTTCGAAAACCTCCGCCAAACGCAAATGCGAGGTTACGTCTTTTGGATTTGCCTTGATGAGTCTTTGAAGTGCGGAGATAACACCCTGTGAGTCAGCCGTCGTCTCATAAATTTCAAGTAGTTCCATTAGCTTCTTCTTGTCGGGTTTCCGCTGAAGACTTTCCTCAAGGATGGATGTCGCCTTTGCCCATTTACGCTGGTTCTTGTATTCCTGAAGCAATTTTTCACTGATCGCTTCATCCTTGGGAGCAAATACCGCGGCCTCTTCCAAGATGGATAGGCGCAGGTTTGGATCAATGGCCCTTGCAGCCCTATCAAGCCAATCTTCGACAAAAGGCTCTACCACTAGGTCCAAATAACCCAGTTCCAGGTTGTTATGTTTGACAAAGGCCCGGAAGGTGTTGGATCGATACCTCATCTCTTCGGGCAGGAGTGCTGCAATGGGAAGTTCTTCATGCAGGAGCGCTTCAATGTCGAGGCCCGTCGCAGTTAATCGAACGCCGATGTTAAATGTGATGCTTGTGGAAATACCGGCGATTTTGAGCCTGTCTTGTGGATGGAGACGGACGGTTTCGTGGTTGAGAACCTTTATGAGGTCACCGTTTTTTTCAAGGAGTATGAAATTAAGACGAGGGGATACCTTATATAATCCGGGCCAGATCCACCATGCTGCCGAAAAGGCTCCCACGAGAAGGAAAATAGTGACCCAGAAAGCGGTGCTGCTGCGCTTAGGTTTTTTTTTGTTTCTTTTGACCAATCCCCTTTCCCTGCGTTAATGGGAGTTCTTTTTCCCTTTGCCTGTTTGAGAGGAACGAGCCTCCCACAACAATAGGATCGGGCTTGCCACATAGATGGAAGAATAGGTTCCCACAATGATTCCTACGATCAAAGCAAAGGCAAAATCGTGAATGACGGTTCCACCGAGAAAGAAGAGAGCAACCAAAACGACGAGGGTGGTTGCAGAGGTCAGGATCGTCCTGCTCAATGTCTGATTGATACTGGTATTCAGAATTTCTTCAAAGCTCTTTCTGCGAAAGCGGCTGATATTTTCTCTAATCCTGTCAAAGACGACTATCGTGTCATTCAGAGAATAACCGGCAATGGTCAGAAGTGCTGCCACGATGGGAAGGGATATCTCTTTGTTCATTAGGGCAAAGGCGCCGACAGTAATAATGACGTCATGTATAAGAGCAACGATTGCGCCCATAGCATATTTCAAATTCAAAAACCAGCAAAATGCCACTGTGACGACAAGGGCGATCAAAATGAGGAGGGTCACGCCGGCGCCCAACAGGGATGAAACATAGACGGCCGACGCGAGGACCAGCGCCATAATGATGCTCATCAACCACTTCATTTCGAAACGACCGGAAATATAGACTGCGATCAGTAAAATGGAAAAGAAGATGGCCATGAGTGCCTTTTGCCGGAGGTCTCGACCTACCTGGGGGCCGACCATCTCAACCTGTCTTATGTCCACGCCTTCGCCGAATTTCGCAGCCAAGGCATCTTGTACTTTGCCGCCTAGACCCGCGGCCTGAACCTCAGGGTTTGTAACCCGAATCAAGTACTCGTGAGAATCCTTTTCCCCGAATTCCTGAATAATGCTGTCTCCTAGTCTTATGGGATCGAGGGCGGATCTGATTTCAGAGGGGCTGTGAACCTTTTCCATCTTCACCTGGATAACCACGCCTCCTGTGAAATCAACGCCGTAATTCGGACCTCCCCGCAGGAGAAGAAGGACGAAGGTGGCCAGAATAAAGGCGCCTGACAGGACAAAGGCGATGTTCCTCTTGCCGATAAAATCAATATTTGTTCCCGGTCTGATCCATTCCATAAAAAACCTCAATTCAAAGGATCTCCGCCGATTGCAACACCGAGGTAAAGAGCGGTGCGGGCGGCTCTTCCAGATCTAATCGATCAGATGCTGATCGTTTTCCATTTCTTCTGTATATATAGATAATCAAAGATAATCCTTGTAAAAAACACGGCGGTGTAAAAACTGGCCAGCAGTCCGATACTTAAGGTGACGGCAAAACCTTTGATCGGACCTGTCCCGAATTGAAAGAGCACCAAAGCTGCGATAAATGTTGTCACGTTCGAATCAAGAATGGTCACCATGGCCCGGCTGTATCCGGTCTCAATGGCGCCTCTCACAGGTTTTCCGAGCCTAAGTTCTTCTCTGATCCTTTCAAAGATCAGGACATTAGCGTCCACAGCCATTCCTGTGGTGAGAATAATTCCCGCGATGCCGGGTAAGGTGAGGGTGGCTCCAAAAAACGCAAGTCCGGCCATCATCAGAGGGAGGTTGAGAAGAAGGGCGAGATCGGCGATCAAGCCTGATAGCTTGTAGTACAAGGCGACAAACAGGATGACTAACAGACCGCCTACAACCATGGACAGGAAGCCTTTTCTGATAGAGTCCTTTCCCAGGGAAGGCCCCACGGTTCTCTCTTCGAGGATATTTACCGGCGCAGGAAGAGCGCCGGCCCGAAGCACGATGGCGAGATCCTTGGCCTCATTCATGGTGAAGTGCCCCGTGATCTGAGCTTTTCCGCCTGAAATCTTGTCCCTGATCACGGGAGCCGAGTAAACATTGTTGTCCAAAACTATGGCCAACCGCTTTCCCACATTTTCTCCTGTAATTCTTTCGAAAATCCGGGAACCTCGGGCGTCAAAGGAAATGGAAACATAAGGATCGCCATACTGGCTGTCGATCTGCACTCTTGCGTCCGTAAGGGAGTCCCCCGTTAGGACCGCTCTCCTCTTAAGGAGATACGGCACATTGGTCTTACGGCCCGTTTTTGGATCGAAAGCGCTCTGGTGAAGGATCTCACTGCCTTGCGGAACGATTCCCCTGAGAGCGTCTTCAACACTGTTTTCCTCATCAACAAGCTTGAACTCAAGGAGAGCAGTTTGCCCGATCAGCTCAATCGCTCTTTTCGGGTCTTTGATGCCCGGCAATTGAACAAGAATCCTATAGGGCTGCTGAGGACGGATGTCCGGTTCGCTGACGCCGAACTGATCCACCCGGTTTCGAATGGTCTCGAGGGCCTGGTCGGCGGCCAATCTCATTAGGTGTTCTTTAGCCTTCTGATTCAAGATCATCAACAGAACATTTTCGCCTGCTTTTCCAGAGTCCACTTCGTAATCAGGGTAATTGATCTCAAGGAGCTTTTCGATCTCCTGTTGATCCTCTTTTCTCATAAAGGTCAGCTCTACACCCTGAATTCCGATGCGCTTGATATCCGTGTACCTTATTTTGTTTTTTCGAAGGTCGTGCTTGAGGTCTTCCGCAACCCTTTCGTGGTGGGTTTCCACGGCCTTGTTGACTTCCACTTCCAGGATCAGATGGACTCCTCCCTGAAGGTCAAGCCCGAGGTGTATCTTATCCTGTGGGAGAAAGCTCGACCACCACCCCGGCAACTCCTTGCTCAAGGTCGGGAAGAGGTAAAGAAAAGCAAAAAAAACAAGCACACCCAGTATGGCTAAGCGCCATCTCAATTGCTTCACGGTTCTTTACTCCTTTATCCTTATTTCTCAATCTTGTTGAGCAACTTCGTCTCTTTTCAGTATTCCTGCAACGGATCCCCGGGAGATTTTCACTCTTATTTTCGGTGCGATCTCCATTGTCACGACATCATCCGCGATGCCGGTAATCACGCCGTGGAGCCCTCCGGCACTCACGATCTTATCCCCTTTCCTGACTGAAGCAAGCATCTCTTTATGCTGCTTGGATTTCTTTTGCTGAGGTCTGATAAGAAGGAAATAGAAAATGGCAAACATGAGAATGAGGGGTACAAAGGCTCCAAAGCCGCCTCCTCCGCTAGCTCCTCCTGTGCCGCCGGTGCCCATTGCATAAACCAAAGAATCCATCCGTGAACCTCCCTCGCATTGTTTATTTTATTCGTTGTCGCCTTTGAAATGATTTCTATATTCCGGGAATCGTCCTTCCCCTATCGCGTTACGGATTTCCTTCATGAACTCCATGTAATAGTGAAGATTGTGAATCGTGTTTAACCGGTAAGCCAGGAGCTCTCCGGCCATAAAAAGGTGACGCAAGTAAGCCCTTGTAAAACGGCTGCAGGTATAACACGCGCAATCTTGATCAATCGGTCTGTCGTCGTCTGCATGACAGGCGTTTTTGATTACCAAGGGGCCTTCCTTTGTAAACAAATATCCATTACGAGCGTTGCGCGTGGGCAGGACACAGTCAAACATATCGACCCCTAGTGCTACGGCATCCAAAATGTCTTCCGGTTTCCCGACGCCCATGAGATACACCGGTTTGTCCACGGGTAGAAAGGGGACGGTGTGCTCGATCATGTGCCGGCGAATGTCTCTATCTTCTCCTACCGACAATCCCCCGATTGCATATCCGTCAAATCCCATGGGAACCAGTTCCCTTGCGCTTCTCTCCCTCAGGTCGGGATACATCCCTCCCTGGACAATTCCAAACAGAGCTTGGTCGTCGCCCTCTTTCACTTTAAGACATTCATCGGCCCAGCGGGTTGTCAGCCTCACAGAGTCAGCCACGTACTCATAGTCCGCAGAAAAAGGGGCACACTCATCAAAAGCCATTATGATGTCCGCTTCCAGGGCTTGCTGGATCTCGATTGCCTCTCTTGGGCCGATGAAGTGCGTTGTGCCGTCTAAATGAGATTGAAAGGAAGCGCCCTCATCGCTAAGGGTCCTCAGCTTAGCGAGGCTGTAAATCTGGAAGCCTCCGCTATCGGTCAATATGGGACCACTCCAGCCCATAAATCCATGGAGCCCGCCTAATTTGCTTATGATCTCGTGTCCGGGACGCAAGTAGAGGTGATAGGTGTTTGCCAGAACAATTTTCACACCCACTTCCTCTAAATCATCCGGCGACATGGCTTTTACCGTACCCTGGGTACCGACCGGCATGAACACAGGGGTTTCAAAACTTCCATGTGCTGTTGATAACAATCCGCATCTGGCTTTGGTGGTGGTGTAACGGTGTAAAACCTGGAATCTCAACGTGAGCCGGTTCCTTCCTCAGCCGATCAGCATCGCATCGCCGTAGCTGTAAAAACGGTATCGCTTTTCAACGGCCCTGCCGTAGGCTTTCCTGATGGTGTCCCTGCCTGCGAAAGCACAGACAAGAAAAAGAAGAGAAGACTTCGGCAAGTGAAAATTGGTGATCATGGCATCCACCACACGGAATGGAAATCCGGGTGTTATGAGAAGCCCCGTTCTTCCTTGGCCGGCAGTCAACTCACCATAACTATTGACAATCGTCTCAAGCACTCGAACCACGGTCGTTCCGACGGCAATGACACGCCGGCCTTCTTTTTTCGCCTTGTTCACGGCCGAGGCCGTTTGCTCATCTACGATATAAGCTTCTTCGCCCAAAACATGGTTTCGAATATCCTTCGTTCTGACAGGGCGAAAGGTTCCATGACCGACATGGAGAGTCAATTCGGTCGTCGCTATCTTCGCCCCACGGAGCCTTTCCATTAAGTTTTTTGTGAAATGAAGCCCCGCAGTGGGCGCGGCGACGGCCCCGTTTTTTTTTGAATAAACGGTCTGGTATCTTTCCCGATCAAGCTCTGTTCGCAGATCTCCGTTCTTGCGCTTGATGTAAGGAGGTAAAGGCATAAGCCCGCTGGTTTTTATTGCAACGTCCAGGGGCTCAGGGCCTTGAAAAAGAATTTGCGCCAAGCCGTCGTTTCCAAGCGCTTCGACAACCCCGGTCAACTCGTTTTCAAAGAACATGCGGCTTCCCTTTTTTGGCCGCTTGGATGAGCGAACAAGACACCACCGAGTTGTCTGCCCTGATTCAGGGATCTCTCGGTTCTCCAGCACAAGGAGCTCAACACGTCCCCCGCTTTCCTTTTTGCCGATAAGCTTTGCGGGCATCACTCTGGTATTGTTTACCACGAGGAGGTCCCCAGGCCGAAGCAGGTCGGGAAGATCAAAAAAAAAGCGATCGGTCAGAGACCGACGGGAACGCTCTACAACCATGAGGCGAGCAGCATCTCGGTCCGACGACGGGACCTGAGCGATCAATTCCTCAGGCAGGTTGTAGTCATAATCTTCAATGTCGAACATGTTGAAAGTAATTAAAAAACTACTCTATATCCGCCGGCTGGGCGAAGTCAAACGATTTCATCATAGTTTCGGCGCTTGGATGTGTCAATCGGCTGTCCTTGATTGCGCTTGATCTGTGTTCCGATATCGGCTATAGATTTCCATAAAAAGATTTTGGGCTGCTTTATCGGTCGGGATTCCCCGCGCGGCGTAGCGTTAATACGCTTCCGCCGGTTCCTTTCTCCGGCTTTGCCAAAATCATTTTCCGAGAACATTTGAGCTTTTTCTCTTGAATCTTTCCCATCGGGCAGGGAAAGAACGGGATTTGTTGTCGACAGAGGGTATGCATTGGGGAACAAGTGATCATGGACCATTCGCGTAACAGTGTGGTCATTGACCAGGCCGCGCTAGCGCATAATTTTAACCAGGTCAGAAGCCTTGTAGGACCACAGGTCAAGATCATGGGGGTGGTCAAAACAGACGCGTACGGGCACGGACTGGTTTCCGTCTCCAAGGCTCTCGCACGTATGGCTGTAGACTGTCTTGGCGTAGCTCATTTTCATGAGGCCGTGCAATTGCGAGAAAGCGGTCTCGCTTTGCCGGTCTTCATTTTATCGGGAATCCGGAGTAGGGAAGAAGCCAGGGCGGTAATCGAACACAGGTTAAGCCCGGTTTTTTTTGACCTGCCTACTGTCGAGATTATCGCAGAGGAGTGTGTGAGGCTCGGAAAAAGAGCGAGTATCCATGTAAAAGTGGACACCGGCATGGGCCGGCTCGGCATCCTGCAGAAGGACCTGGTACCTTTTCTGAGAAAGGTAATCTCTTTCAAATCGCTCGATCTGGGGGGCTTCATCTCTCACCTTTCTTCGGCGGATGATCCGGACCGGTGCTTCACGAACAGCCAGATTGAGAATTTCGCCGACGCGATTGAAACGGCCAGGGCTATGGGGTTCGATCTTCCTCTTAACAGCCTTGCAAACAGCGCCGGGGTGATGTCTTACCCTGAGTCACATTTTGAGATGGTCAGACCGGGCATCATGCTTTACGGCGGTCTTCCATCCCCTGATTTTCGATCCCCTGTGTCGTTGAGGCCGGTCATGAGCTTCAAGGCCGCTGTGCTTCAGGTCAGGAATATGTCGGAAGGTATTCCTGTCGGGTACGGCAGGACCTATTACACGAAGGGCGATCAGAAGATCGCCGTCATTTCAGCCGGCTATGGTGATGGATTGCCAAGGCGCATTTCAAACCGAGGTCAAGTTTTGATTCGTGGCAGAAAAGCCGGTATTGTGGGTAGAGTATGCATGAATCTGATTATGGCCGACGTCAGCGCAATTAATGGTCTTGAACCCGGGGATGAAGCGGTTTTTCTCGGATGCCAGGCAGGATCGTGTATTACCGGGGACGACGTGGCGCGATGGGCGGAAACCATTTCCTATGAGGTCTTTTGCTCAATCGGCCAAAGAAGTAAAAGGAGTTACGGCCTATGAAAGAGGCACTTCGGGCCATGCTGAATCAGGCTTTTGAAAGGTGTATTGAATCAGGGGAATTTAACCGGATACCTCTGCCGGATTACGTCATAGAGGTCCCGGGCAATTCCCATTACGGCCACTTTGCCACAAACCTGCCTTTTCTTATGGCTTCGTCCCTGAGGCGTCGGCCGGGCGACCTGGCCTCAGTCATCCTCAAGAACCTTGGGGGCTTGGAAGATATGTTTGAAAAGGTGGAGGTCGCGGGCCCGGGCTTCATCAATTTCACGATTCGCGGGAGTGAATGGCATCGGCTTTTGGGCCGGATTGTTGCCGAGGGAAAGGACTACGGCCGAAGCCTAGCGGGGGCGGGGCGGCGCATTCTAGTAGAATTTGTCAGTGCCAACCCCACCGGTCCTCTTCATTTGGGGCACGGCAGAGGGGCCGCCCTGGGAGATACCCTTTGCAGAATTCTATCCTTTACAGGACATGAGGTCGTTCGTGAGTTTTATATCAACGATGCAGGTGTACAGGTGCGTCTTCTCGGGGAGTCGATTTACAGCCGATGGCGGCAAAGGGGAGATCGGGATTATCCTTTCCCGGAAAACGGATATCACGGCGATTATGTGACAGACCTCGCGGAGCAGATTGCAGATCAACTTTCACTCGAAACGATGGAACCCGATGAGGCAGTTCGGCGATGCGCACTTCTGGGAAGAGAGAAAATGTTGGAAGAGATCAAGCGCGATATGGGAAGTTTTCGCGTTGCCTTTGATGTGTGGGCCAGCGAAAGTGATTTGTATGCATGTGGGTTGATCGAGAAAATCCTCGAATCCCTGAGAGCAAAAGGGCAAATCTACGAAGAGGAAGGCGCGACCTGGATCAGGAGCTCACTTTATGGCGATGACAAGGATCGAGTGATCAAAAAGACTGACGGTGAATACACCTACTTCGCCTCTGATATAGCCTACCACTTTGAGAAATTTAAAAGAGGCTTCTCCAAGGCTGTGAACATCTGGGGAGCGGATCACCATGGATATATCCAACGGATCAAGGCGGCCCTTAAGACGGACGGGATTGATGAAAATTGGCTTGAGGTCCTTCTCATCCAGCTCGTTAGGCTCTTCAAGGGTGGAGAGGAGGTCAAGATGTCCAAGCGGGCAGGCCTCTACGTCACTCTCAAGGAACTTGTGGAGGAAGTGGGCGTCGATGCGGCGCGCTTCGTATTCCTAAGCAAGAATCACGATTCTCCCCTGGATTTTGATGTGGATCTCGTAAAGCGCCAGGACAGCGATAATCCTGTATACTATGTGCAGTATGCCCATGCAAGGATATGCAGTGTATTCCGAAAAGCAGCATCGGAAGGGCTAAGCGCTCCGCCGAACCCGGCGGAGCTCCTGGAGCGCCTTGTCCTTGAAGAAGAGTTGACCTTGATCCGTTTCATGAGTCAGTTTCCGGAATTGCTGGTGGATATCTCCAAGGCGATGGAGCCTCACCGTTTGACTTACTACCTCACGGAGTTGGCTTCCCTTTTTCACAAGTATTTCAATCAGGGGACCAAGGACCCGGAGAAACGCATTGTGGGCGGGGAAAAGACACTGAGCCAGGCGAGACTCTGTCTTGCCCAAGGGGTCAGACAGGTTCTATTTACAGGACTTGATCTTTTGGGAATTCAGGCGCCTGAGAAAATGTGAAGCAAGAGGAAAAATGGCTCAAAACAGTACCCATCCCAGAAAAGGGGTAAGAAAGAAATACCAAATCGAGCTGAGCTCTTTTTCCCTTCTGCTGTGGGGTTTATGCGCCCTCTTTTTCATGGGCTGGATGTTTGTTTTAGGGGTCCTTGTCGGGAGGGGATTTTTGCCGGGCGCCGAAAGCGCTCTTGGGAATCTGAAAACCCAAGTCGCCAGGCTTCAGGAGGTTGCTGCAAGAAGCAAGAGGGGTGAGCCTGGGTCACAGAAAAAAGAGACCATAGATGAAACGCTGGGCTTTTATGAAAGACTGGAGGGGAAGAAGGAAGAGGTGCAGAAGGATCGGGATCTATCCAACACCGTGGATGGGGCAAAAAGAGAGGTTCTGGAGAAGACTGGAGGCGAGCCTTCGAAACAGGATATTAGACCCGAAGAGGAGAGGCCGAAGCCCGCAGGGCTTGGAGAACGCCTGATCGCGGCTCAGGCGAGTAAAGGCGCTTACACGCTGCAGGTTGCTTCCCTTGAGGAGCGTGCAAAAGCTGATAAGATGGTCGGGAATCTCATCTCAAAAGGCTACGATGCATATTTCTATGAGGTTCACGTGAAAGGGAAGATTTATTACCGAGTGCGTTGCGGCAGATTTATGACCCGGGAAGAAGCAAAAGATTGTGCGGCTCAGTTGTTCAAAACGTTGAGTATCAGGGGGTTTGTAAGCAAATTTGAATAGTGTATTCATCAGGAAAGCGATCATTGGAGATGTCAAGCACATCCATAAGCTACTTAATCATTATGCGGCTCTCGGGCTATTGCTGCCTCGTCCTCTCAGTGAACTCTATGATCACCTTCGCGATTTTAACGTGCTCGTGGAAGACGGAGGGACCGAGAAGATTCTAGGCGCCTGCGCCCTCGGCATATGTTGGGAAGATCTTGCGGAGATTAGGTCTCTTGCGGTGAGCGAGGATCTGCGAGGCAATAAGTATGGGCGTCTACTTGTGGAAGCTTGTCTAAAGGAAGCCAGATCTCTGGGGCTTAGGAAAGTATTTGCCCTGACCTATGCAGAAGCCTTTTTTTTGAGGATGGGCTTTAGGGTGGTGGAAAAATCAACCCTTCCCCACAAGGTCTGGGGGGACTGCCTAAAGTGCCCCAAATTCCCGGAATGTGATGAGACGGCTATGGTATTGGACATTTAGCTTACAAGCCGCCTGAGCGGATTGTATTGGAGAGGATAGACCATGTTCGGCATCGGCATGCCAGAGTTAATCGTGATCATGGTGATCGCACTGATCGTTCTCGGCCCTAAAAAACTCCCCGACTTGGCAAGGGCTCTTGGCAAAGGAATGGCTGAGTTCCGTAAGGCGACCCAAGAGATTAAGGAAAATTTGGAGATGGATGAAGAAATCAAAGTGATGAAGAAGGATCTGGAGGACTCCGTCAGCACTATCGAAAACCCGGACTATTTCCCCGAGCGGAAGAAGGGGGCCGGATACGAGAATTCCAATCATGCGTTGGAAGAGGAGGATAAAAAGAGTTCAATGCCGTTGGATATAAAGAACCCTTCCGCCAAGAATGGGCAGGTAGGCGGCGATGGAGAGGGATGAACAAAAACCCTTGATGAGCCACCTTGAGGAGTTGCGGAAGAGGCTGATTGCCTGTGCTCTGGCAATCGGCCTGTGCTTTGCCTTGACCTACGCATTTTCCGAAAAACTTTTTGCGATCCTCGCCTATCCCCTGAAATCGTATTTACCTGAAGGGGATCGCCTCATTTTCACAAACCTGCCTGAGATGTTTTTCGTTTACATCAAGACAGCCCTTGTAAGCGGCCTTCTTCTGGCCGCACCCTTCATTTTTTTCCAGATTTGGATGTTTGTCGCCCCGGGCCTGTTCCGCAATGAGAAGAAATATGTATTCCCTTTTGTTTTTTGTTCAACTTTCCTTTTTATCGGAGGGGCTCTTTTCGGCTACTTTGTCGTTTTTCCGTTCGGGTTCCGTTTTTTTCTGGGCTTTGCCAACGAGTATATCCAGGCACTTCCATCAGTGAAACAATACTTTTCCCTCTCCATTAAGCTTCTTCTCGGATTCGGACTCATTTTTGAGCTTCCCGTGCTGGCCTTTTTCCTGGGCCGTATGGGCGTCATCTCCGTGAATCATTTGCGGAAACAGAGAAGGTATGCAATTCTACTCATCTTTGTAGTTTCCGCCATCCTCACGCCGCCTGATGTGATTACCCAGATCATGATGGCCGGGCCTTTGTTGATTCTTTTTGAGTTGAGCGTCATCATTGTTAAACTGGCAGAAAAGAAAAAGACGACGGGGGAGGAGGAAGGCACGAAGGGTTGAATTTTCCAAAAGCCTTTTTTAAGGAACAGGAACGAACTTTTTTCCTTGAATGGTGAGAAGGATGGCAGGAGTGGTTGCTTCCCTTTGATCATTGAAGGAGAGAATGCCTCTTATGCCGTGGAAATCATGTTGTAAGAGGAGCGCCTCCTGAAGGGCCCTTCGTGTTCTCGGGGCCTGTGTCAGCATCAGCTCGTTGAGGAAGCGCACGATGTCGTATCCGGTTGCAGCCAGGATGCCCGGGTCGGTTTCAAAGTTCTCCTTGTAAAGTTTTACAAAGCCCTCTTCGGCTTGGGCAAAGAAGCCTGTAGGTAAAAGGGCTCCCTGTAAGTACTCGGCACCCAACTCGAGGAGATCGGGCGATTGCCACAGGCTTGTTCCCAGAAACCGGATGTTAAAGACGTCGTGGAAAGGAAACTGGGGGGCGATCAGTGCAACTTTGTGAAAGTTATCGGGAATAAAAACCGCATCAAATTCCACGATCGGTTCCGGGTCCTTTGTCTCATCATAAGGTCCTGATTCAATTCCTGCATCGAAGGCTGCGAGTTTGGCCTGCGTGAGTTTTTCCACCACGGAAGGAGGCCGGGGATAGTAGAGACCCACCATCTTCCGAATCTCTTCCGTGAAGTCCGTCACCTGGGAGCCGTAGGATTCCACCGCTGTAATGTAGCCGCCCGCTGCATCAACCCGATTCCAGAAAAGATCCAGTAATCGGCGACCGTAGGCAGACTCAGGGTAGAGGATGCCGAATCGTACCAAGCCAAATTCCTGGATCGCTTTGGTGACAAGTTGATCCATTTCCGCGGCAGGGGTTAGAGAATGCCGGAAAACCATGTCTCCTTGGTCTGTAATTCCTTCCTTCTGAGTGAGAGTGATGATCGGCACGCCCAATTCCTGGGCCTTTTTTGCTGCAACAATGGCGGTTTTACTTGCCAGGGGACCGACGATTCCCATCACTTGACCTTTATGGATCAACTCTTCGGTCTTCTTAATTGTTTCATCCGGGTCACCTCGGGTGTCTTCAATGAGAAGCTGAACGGCGCTTCCTTCCCCTGAATCACCGGGGTATCTCAAGCCCAATTGAATGCCGTTCAAAACTTCCTGGCCGTAAATTGCAAAGGGGCCGCTCAGAGGCAGTAAACACCCGAAGAGGCCTTTTCTGACATCCAGTTCCCGGGAAATTCTGTCTAGAATTTCACGGCCCCGATCTATCCAGTACTGGTTCGGGGTAGAGCGAATCAGTGCCGTGGCCGCCTCTCTTGCAAGATCAAGATCATTGGTGTTTAAAGCGTGGCCGGCTATTTTTTCATAAATCGCAGGCAGGTATCTTGTGCCGGGTGGAGCGCTCCGGACCATGGATTGAAGCGAAAACAAATCGGCTTTTTCCAAGAGCCCTTGGACATACCCGTCCAATTCCTCCTGGATTGGATCTTCGGTGGGAAATGCCGTAGAGGCCCGGACAAAGCATTCGAAAGCTCTTGTTTCATCACCCAAAGCCATGGAAGTTTTGCCCAGCAGGAAAAAGGCCGAGCCGGAACGGGGATGATCAGCGAAACGGCTGAACCATCGCCGGATTTCATCCTTTGATTCTTGATACCGACCTAGACTATACAAGACGTTGGCCCTGGCAAGAAGGGCGTCAGGGTACTCAGGAGAATCGGGAAACTCGAATAGGATCCTCTGATAAAACTCCAAGGCACTTTCATACTCCGCAACCTCTTCGTGGATACTAGCCATTCGGTAGAGAACTTCCCTCACCCTTGGGCTTCCCGGGTTTCTTTCCACGTATTGAGCATAGGCTTCAAGAGCTCTCTTCTTTCTGCCTTGAAGGTAGTCCGTCTCGGCTGCGGAGAGGAGGGCGAGGTCAGGCTCAGATTCCACAGGTCCGGGGGCAGGCGGCTTGGGCTGGCAGGAAAAAATAAAAAAGGCTATTCCCGCGCACAACATGGAAACAGCCTTTTGTTTTAACTTAACAGGGTGAATCACCTTTTTACTTCCTCAAAATCGGCGTCTACCACATCCTCGTCCTTGGCTGCACCTCCGCCCGGAGGGGCTTCGCCGCCGGCCTGCGGGCCTTGCTGCGATGCCTTGGAGTACATGGTTTCGGCAAGTTTGTGGGAAGCCTGGGTCAGTTCGTCGGCAAGGCGTTTGATCTCCTGAGCATCATCGCCCTCCATCGCCTTCTTGAGCCTTTCAATGCTCTGCTGGATATCACTCTTCGTTGATTCGTCCAGCTTATCGCCAAGATCCTTAATTGATTTCTCCGTGGAATAGATTAGAGAATCGGCCATGTTTCGTGAATCCACCAGCTCCCTTCTTTTGCGATCCTCCTCGGCGTGCAATTCCGCGTCTTTCACAAGGTTCTTGATTTCTTCTTCGCTCAGCCCGCTTGAGGCCGTGATTTTAATGGATTGCTCTTTGCTGGTGGCCATATCCTTCGCGGATACGTTTACAATGCCGTTTGCGTCGATGTCAAAGGTCACCTCTATTTGTGGAATTCCCCTTGGCGCAGCGGGAATGCCCACAAGCTGGAAACGGCCGAGGGTTTTATTGTTTGCAGCCATTTCCCGCTCCCCTTGGAGTACATGAATCTCGACAGCGGTTTGGTTGTCCGCAGCGGTCGAAAAAATCTGGCTTTTACGGGTGGGGATGGTCGTGTTCTTTTCAATGAGCTTCGTGAAAACCCCGCCAAGGGTTTCGATTCCAAGGGAGAGGGGGGTCACGTCAAGGAGAAGGACGTCTTTCACCTCGCCCTTGAGCACACCGGCCTGAATTGCAGCGCCCACTGCCACCACCTCATCCGGATTAACGTTTTTGCTCGGTTCTTTGCCGAATATTTCCTTCACCTTGAGCTGCACCTTGGGCATTCTTGTCATGCCCCCGACCAGTATCACTTCAGTGATGTCGGAAAGCTTGATGCCGCTGTCCTTGATCGCGGTGCGGCAGGGCTCAACAACCTTCTCGATGAGATCATCCACGAGAGCTTCAAGTTTGGATCTGGTGAGTTTCATGTTAAGGTGCTTGGGACCACTGGCATCGGCGGTAACGAAAGGTAGATTGACATCTGTTTCTTGAGAGGAGGAAAGTTCCATTTTGGCTTTTTCCGCCGCTTCTTTAAGCCTTTGAAGGGCCATCTTGTCTGAACGCAGATCAATCCCCTGGTCTTTCCTGAATTCGTTGGCGAGGTAATCAACAACCCGGAGGTCAAAATCCTCACCGCCCAAATGGGTGTCTCCATTGGTTGATTTTACTTCAAATACACCCTCACCGATTTCTAAGATGGAAATATCGAAGGTCCCTCCGCCTAGGTCAAAAACCGCAATTTTTCGGTCTCCTTTCTTGTCCAACCCATAAGCAAGCGATGCCGCGGTAGGCTCATTAATAATTCTGAGCACCTTCAGCCCTGCAATCCTTCCCGCATCCTTTGTCGCTTGTCTCTGGCTGTCGTTAAAATAAGCAGGAACGGTGATGACCGCCTCTGCGACAGTTTCGCCCAAATAATCCTCGGCGGTTTGTTTCATTTTTTGAAGAATCATAGAGGAGATCTCGGCAGGGCTGTAACTCTTGCCTTTGATGCTCACGTGGGCATCTCCATTCGACGCCTTGACGATTTTATAGGGCAGCACTTTCACGTCTCTCTGGACTTCTCCGCTTTCGAATTTGCGCCCGATAAGCCTTTTGACAGCAAAAATAGTATTATCCGGATTGGTAATCGCTTGTCGCTTTGCGATCTGCCCTACCAGTCTTTCTCCCTTTTCCGTAAATGCAACGATAGAGGGTGTCGTCCTACTCCCCTCTGCGTTGGCAATGACGACGGGGTCTCCCCCTTCCATTATGGCAACACATGAATTTGTTGTACCAAGATCAATCCCAATTACCTTGCCCATAGCACCCTCCTCAATCATGCAGACCTAAATTTTTCTTCCATGCCCCCGCGCGAAACACACCCTGTTGAACCGGAAAAGACTATCCCGTCTTGCTCACCACTACCACAGCGGGACGAATTAGTCGATCATTAAGCAAATATCCCTTTTGAAGCTCCTCGACGATTGTTCCAGGTTTGACTTGATCATCTTTAATCTGCGAGACCGCTTCGTGATAGGAGGGGTCGAAAGACTCTCCTATCGCCTTTATCTCCACAAGACCCGACTTGGATAATGCGTCTTTTAAACCTTTTAAGGTTAGGTTAACCCCTTCCCTCAAAGCATGGGTTGTGTTCTCGTTTTCTGCATGCTCCAGGGCTTTCTCGAGGTTATCCAGCGTAGGCAGAATACTTTTTATAAGCGTTTCGTTGGCGTACTTCAGCCAATCCTCTTTTTCTCTTCTGTTTCTCTTCTTCAGGTTCTCCATTTCAGCCTGAGAACGAAGATAAAGATCATAATTTCTGTCCGAAGCGTCTTTAAGCTCCTTACATAATTCAATGAGCTCTTCCCTCGTCAGGTCTTCGGGCGCTTTCGCTTCCGAATCGGCTACTGATGGATTTTGCGGGATATCTGTTTCCGCGATATCCTTATTTTCTGTTTGTCCTTCGGTCATAACCCTAATTTGTTTTCTCCCTCTCAAAGATTTTCAGCCTTTAAGCGAATGATTTCAAAATGATAAAACACCATAACACTAAACATCGGCATTCCTTTTGTCAAGACAAGGGGGTCGGAGATTTCCCAAACTTTTTGCAGCTCTTATCTCAGTTCCTGTCCTGTAAGCCTTCGGAGGGCTTCGATATATTTTTCTCTGGTTTTCTTAATGATGTCTTGGGGGAGAGGCGGAGGAGGGGGCTCTTTCAGCCAAGCTAAACTGCTGAGATAGTCTCGCAAATATTGCTTGTCAAAGCTTTGTTGCGAACCTCCCGGCTGATACGTATCGGCAGGCCAGAACCGAGAGGAATCAGGGGTTAGAACCTCATCGATAAGGAGCAGACGGCCGTCCTTGAGGCCGAACTCGAATTTTGTGTCGGCGATGATGATTCCTTTTTTTGCGGCCAGCTCGCGCCCGGTCAAATAAATCTTGAGGCTGAGATTGCGAACGGTCTCCGCCCTTTCTATTCCTAAAATATCCACTGCCCTATCAAATGAAATATTTTCATCATGAATGCCCGCTTCGGCCTTTGTGGAGGGGGTGAAAATCGGTTGAGAAAGCCTTTGGGATTCCAAAAGCCCTGCCGGAAGGGGAATGTCGCAAATGCTCCCGTGCCTTTGATACTCAGCCCATCCGGACCCGGAGAGATAACCCCTCACGATGCATTCGACAGCCAGGGGTTCGGCTTTTTTCACCAGCATGCTTCGGCCCCTCAGTTCCTCTCTGTAGGGGCGGCATGCTTCGGGATACTTGTCCGGATCCGAGGTAATGAGATGGTTTTCCACAATCGGCTCCAGTGTTTTGAACCAAAAGAGGGAAATGGTTGTGAGGATCTTTCCCTTATCCGGAATGGGGTCAGCCATCACGACGTCGAAGGCGGATATCCTGTCACTGGCAACTATCAGGAGCATATCTTCTATCTCGTACAGATCTCTCACCTTGCCGCGTCTGATCATTCGAAGTCCCGGCAACCCCGATTCCATAAGGGCTTTTCCCGTCATTTTTCGATCTCCTTATTTGACGAAGTCGTGAAAAGTCAGAAAACCCCTTTTTCTGTCATTCCCGCGTAGGCGGGAGTGACAACTAAAGCGACTTTTTACGAGGCCATCTTATTTGATGCACTGAAAAATTCACTTTAAACTGAGGGAAAGACAATTAGGATCATTTCTTATCGAAACGCCCTTGTCAAGAATTGGTTGTAAAATGAACAAAAAAGGGATAAAATTAAACTCCTGAACTCACCGTAACATTTTACCCGATTCCAAGGCCGGTGGGTGATAAAAGAGGACTTTCGGAAAGTTTCTTCAGGCCGGACAAAAAAGCAAGGGTATGCTGATTTCTAAAGAAAACCAGGCCATTCGTGAAAAGATATCCCATCTGGATGAGAGGATTGAGGAAATGCACGTCGCCTTTCAGAAATATTCTCAGGGGATTGAGCCAAAAAAGCCGGACTTGAGGGTGCTCGAAAGGGAACTTCTGATCATTTCGCGAAGGAGAATCTTTGATCTGGAGTTGTCCAAGCAAATAGACAGGGTTCTTTTTAAGTTTCAAAACCGGAAAAAAATCTGGCTCAGATGGGCCGACCTGTACCAACGAGGGGCGATCCGAAAGTAACGGCTTTTTCCTCCTGAAGTCCTCTATCCGCTCAAAGCCGAAGGATATCGGGGTTTCTCGGAATGATTCGGGGGGCTTTTCCGGCTTCTCCAAGTGAGCGGGTGTAGTGGGAATAATTGTCGGCGAGTTGTCTTATGAGGTTGTCTGCCGATTTAAATGCTCCACCTTGACACATTATATGGGGCGGGGGCGGATTTGAATTCCTTTCAGAGGGACCGGAGCTACAGCACCTCCATGACAATTTCAGATAGTTCTTTTACGGGAAGGTTCTTTTCCGTTGCAAAATCTTCCAGCGTCATGACACAAAAAGGACAGCTTGTGGCAAGTACTTCAGCTCCTTTCTCGACCGCTTCTTCAACCCTCTTTTCACTGTTTCTTACATAGGGGATATCAGCTTCGTAGAACATTCTACCGCCTCCCCCCTCACAGCAAAGGGAGTTTTCCTTTGCCCGGGAAAACTCTATAAGCTCAAGACCCTCAATGGCCTTGAGGATATTCCTGGGGGCATCATAAATTTTGTTTTGCTTTCCGAGAAAACAAGGATCGTGATAAATCACCTTCTTGCTGTAAGGGGCAATGAAACTAAGCGATCCTTTTTTTATCATGTCCGCCAAAACTTCAGTGTAATGGAGGACTGGAATGTCGTGCTCCCCGTATTCTTTTTTCAGGGCATTCATGCAGTGCGGGGAAAGAGCGATGATTTGCTTGACGCCATATTTCTTAAAAACAGCGAGGTTGGCTTCCTGTAAGTCTTCGAAAAGACCTGCTTCCCCCATTCTTCGAATCTCGTTGCCGCAACACGCTTCTTCCGCTCCGAGGGTACCGAATTCCAAACCCCCTTTGGCAAGTGCCCTGGCTACGTTTATCGGAATCACCATACAGCGGGGATCGTAGGCCTGAATGCAGCAGGTAAAGAGCAATCTTTTCGACTCCGTTTCACTCACATGAGGAACCTTGATATCAAGTTCATTCAGCCATTCGCCTCTTTTGGATCGCGGTCGTCCCCAAGGGTTTTTTTGCACAAAGGTGTTTTCAAGGGCTTTTTGAATGGATAAAGGAATCTCCCCATTCTCGACAAGGGCGGACCTGATTTCAAAGATCATTTCCGAAGGCTTGACATCCCTGGGACACCTCAACGTGCATTCACCGCAAGAGCTGCAGTACCATGGGATCGATTGGTCGATTTCCAGGCTAAACTGTTTTTTCCTCACTAGTTTGCGAATGTTAAAGGGGGTAATTCCTGTTTCCGGGCAACTGCCGGCGCACATGCCGCACTGCATACACATCAAAGCATTGCTCAGCCTTTCGCTATCCATCACTCTCGCCTCTCCATTCACACAAAATAATCACCCGAGATATTGCGGTGGAATTATTTCCTAGTTGAAGAAGGCTTTAATGTCAAGATTCTTTTCGTTGTTTCTCACCAGGGATAACAAGCTGTTGAAATGAAAAAAACGTTATCGTATGGTGCTTGTTCAAGGCTAGGGGCTTCATGAGGATAAGGTTGCAGAGTATGCGAGTGAAAGCGATGATCAACCCCGGGAGAAGAGGATATGACACAAACAAGAGCTTTCGATAACAAACGATACATCAAAGAGCAAACCGAAGAAATTCTCGGAAGGGTGCGAAGATTCAAAGACAAACTTTACCTGGAGTTCGGAGGAAAGCTGCTTTATGATTTTCATGCGGCCCGCGTATTGCCCGGTTACGATCCAAATGCAAAGATGCGCCTTCTTCAACAGTTAAAGGACAAAGCGGACGTTTTGCTCTGTATTTATGCAGGCGATATTGAGCGAAAGAAGATCAGGGCGGATTTCGGTATCACCTATGATTCGGATGCTCTAAAACTTATTGATGACCTGAGAGGCTGGAACGTCGAGGTGGCGGGTGTCGTCATAACTCGTTTTGACAACCAACCGGCCGCTGTCCATTTCAAAAACAAGCTGGAGAGAAGAGGCCTCAGGGTATACACCCATCGCTTTACAAAAGGGTATCCTACGGAGGTAGATCTAATTGTGAGTGATGAAGGCTATGGCGCCAACGAATATGTCGAAACCGAGAAACCCCTCGTCATTGTTACAGGACCCGGCCCGGGAAGCGGTAAGCTGGCCACCTCGCTTTCACAATTGTACCACGATTATCGCAGAGGGCTCAAATCGGGATATGCAAAGTTCGAGACCTTTCCTATCTGGAATCTGCCGCTGCGGCATCCCGTAAACGTGGCCTATGAAGCGGCCACAGCGGATATCAAGGACTTCAATCTTATCGATCCTTTCCATCTAGAAGCCCACGACGAAAAAGCGGTGAATTACAACCGCGACGTAGAAATTTTCCCCGTTCTCAGGAGAATCTTGGGGTCCATTACGGGTGGGGAATCGTTTTATAAATCCCCTACGGAAATGGGCGTAAACATGGCGGGCTTTGCCATCATCAACGACGACCTTGCCAGAGAAGCGTCGATTCAAGAAGTGATTCGAAGGTACTTCCGCTATCGCTGCGAATATGCCATGGGCTTTACCGATAAGGAGACAGTTCAGAGAGTGGAACTTTTTGTTAAGGACTTCCAGCGCAAGCCGGAGGACCGCGTTGTGGTGGAACCCGCCCGCCAAGCCGCCAAAAAGGCTCGGGAAGATGGCCGGGGTAGCGAAGGCATTTATTGCGGCGCGGCAATTGCACTGATGGACGGCACGATCGTGACCGGAAGCAATTCGCCGCTTATGCACGCGGCATCGAGCGTCGTGCTTCATGCCGTCAAACATCTGGCTGGAATTCCCGAGAAGATAAAACTTCTTCCCCAATTCATCACGGACGCTTTGACCACATTGAAAACACAGATCATGAACGAAAAAACGCTCAGCCTGGATTTGGTCGAGACCCTGATTGCTCTTACAATCAGTGCATCCACCAATTCCGCAGCGCAGCTTGCCATGGAGAAACTGAAAGACCTGCGCGGCTGCGAGGTCCACCTTACCCATATGCCTACTCCGGGGGATGAAGCAGGATTGCGCCGCCTTGGAGTCAATCTCACCAGCGATCCGGATTTCGCCACAAAGAATCTTTTCACCGGGTAAAGGGATTAAAGTGTTTAGTCGATTGAAACCATTGCTTTTTAAGCAAAACAAGGGTCTTGCCCTTTCTTGACACCAAGCTTCGCCGGGCTTAATTTTACTCAGTTGAAATCAACGTCAAAATCACACGCACCATATCGTGCAGGAGGGTTTGATTATGCGTTTAGATAAATTTACACTGAAGTCTCAAGAAATGGTCCAAGAAGCTCAGCGATTTGCTGAAAGATTCGGACACCAGCAAATGGACCCGGAGCATTTTTTAGGGGCGCTTCTGCAGCAAAAAGAAGGGGTAATTCCGCCGCTTCTGGGGAAAATCGGTGTCAATCAAGCCCAGCTCCGGAAAGAAGTAGAATCCGCTCTTGGAAAGATGCCGGCTGTTTCCGGGCCGGGTTCGGGTCAGGTTTATCTGTCCCCCCGTGGGAAAGCGGCTCTGGACCGGGCGTTTGAAGAAGCGGAGCAAATGAAGGATGAATATGTCGGCCTTGAACATATTCTCCTGGGGGTAATCGAGGAGAAAGATGGTGGGGCGGCAAAGGTTCTTGCCGCAGCAGGGGTGACAAGAGAGGCCGTGCTTGAAGCACTCGTGGAGATCCGCGGCGGGCAGAGAATTACCGATCAAAATCCGGAAGACAAATATCAAGCCCTGGAACGCTTCAGCAGGGATCTCACCGCTATCGCCTTGAAGGGCGATTTGGACCCGGTGATAGGTCGAGATGATGAGATCAGGAGGGTTGTCCAGGTTCTTTCACGGAGAACCAAGAACAATCCGGTGCTCATCGGTGAGCCCGGGGTGGGTAAAACGGCTATTGTCGAAGGTCTCGCTCAGAGAGTGGTCCAGGGAGATGTGCCTGAGACACTGAAGAATAAAAGGGTTGTGGCATTGGACATGGGCGCTCTTATTGCAGGCGCCAAATACCGTGGGGAATTTGAGGATCGACTCAAGGCGGTTCTCAAGGAGATTACGGATGCACACGGCGAGATTATACTTTTCATCGATGAAATGCACACCCTTGTCGGCGCCGGTGCGGCAGAAGGGGCTGTAGACGCTTCCAACATGTTGAAGCCTGCCCTGGCTCGTGGGGAACTGCGGTGCGTAGGCGCAACGACCATCAAAGAATACAGGAAACACATTGAAAAAGATGCGGCTCTGGAAAGAAGGTTTCAGCCGATTTTGGTGGAAGAACCTTCCGTGGAAGACACCATTTCTATCCTGCGAGGACTCAAGGAAAAGTATGAAGTTCACCATGGGGTCCGGATTAAGGACTCCGCACTGGTAGCCGCCGCGACCCTGTCTCAACGCTATATCACAGACCGGTTCCTGCCGGACAAGGCCATCGATCTTATCGACGAGGCCACCTCCAGGCTGAGGATCGAGATAGACAGCATGCCTGCTGAAATCGATGCGGTACAAAGAAAGCTTACACAGCTTGAAATAGAGCGGGAAGCGTTAAAAAAGGAAAAGGATCGTGGCTCCAGAGACAGGCTGGAAAAGATTGAAAAGGAGCTGTCCGAACTCCAGGGTGAAAAAGAGAAGATGGTCAGCCATTGGCAGAGAGAAAAGGAAACCATATCAAGAATCAGAGAAATCAAAGAAAAGATGGAGTCCACCCGAACAGAAGCGCAGATAGCGGAGCGTCAGGGAGATCTTTCGCGTGCCGCAGAACTAAAATATGGGACCCTGATCTCCTTGGAAAAGAACCTGGCGGAGGAAAACAGAAACCTGGAGCAGTTCCAGAGCGAAAAGAAAATGCTCAAAGAAGAGGTAGATAGTGAAGATATTGCTGAAGTCATTGCCAAGTGGACGGGGATTCCCGTGTCCAAATTGATGGAAGGTGAAAAGGAAAAGCTCATCAATATGGAGGAGAGGATTGAGCAACGCGTGGTAGGGCAGAGGGGGGGAATCATTGCTGTAGCCAATGCGGTTCGACGGGCTCGCTCAGGACTCCAGGACCCGAATCGGCCGATCGGGTCGTTTATCTTCATGGGTCCCACCGGTGTTGGAAAGACCGAGCTGGCAAGAGCGCTTGCCGAGTTTCTCTTTGACGATGAGAGGTACATGGTGCGATTGGATATGTCGGAATATATGGAGAAGCACTCTGTGGCCAGACTAATCGGAGCGCCGCCGGGCTACGTGGGCTATGATGAAGGGGGCCAACTCACGGAAGCCGTGAGAAGGCATCCTTATTCAGTGGTTCTTTTTGATGAAATCGAAAAGGCTCATCCCGACGTATTCAATGCATTGCTTCAGATTTTGGATGACGGCCGGATGACGGACGGTAAGGGCCGCACCGTGGATTTCAAAAACACCGTCGTCATCATGACCTCCAATGTAGGTAGTCAGTACATCCATGAACTCAAAGGCAAGGACCGGAGGGAGATGGAAAAAATGGTATTGGATGCCCTGCGAGCGACCTTCAGGCCGGAATTTCTGAACCGAGTGGACGAAATTGTTATTTTCAATTCCCTGAGTGCAAAAGAGATCAAAAAGATTGTCGATATTCAGGTTCAACTTCTGGACAAACGATTGGAGGGGGCGAAAATCAAGCTGGAGCTCTCGGAAAGGGCCAGGGATTATCTTGCTGAAACAGGTTTTGATCCCTTATATGGAGCAAGGCCTCTTAAAAGAACTATTCAACACTTGATTCAGGATCCCCTTGCTATAAAAATTCTCGAGGGAAGCGTGAAGGAAGGGGATCATGTCAAGGTGGATGTCAAAAAAGGCGAGGTGGTTTTCAATACTGAAATATAGTAGAAATGTAGGAAATGATTTCGGCAGGGCCGGAGGCAGAAACCCATGGCGGCATACTTTTAGTGTGCCGCATAAGGAATTTCCACCGATAAAGCATTTCGGGAACTTTTTATGGAACTTTACAGGTCCGTCTGTGCGGTTTCCCGTTCGAAACCCTGCGCCTTGAGCAAAGCCTTTTGAGCAAGAAGGGCTTCTGCAATAGCGTCGTCCAAATTTTCAGCCGCTGTTAATGTGGATCGGGCGCCGGCAGTGGACAAAACGTATCCCGGGCCTTTTCGCGAGAGGTCTTCCTTCATCATGACCTGATCGATATTCTGTCCGACGAGCCACTCTGCTACACGAATCCCCTTTGCGGTCTCAACGTTTTTGTGGGGGTTTTCAACCAGGTCTTTTTTTTCGACTAATTGATCGGAGAGGCGAACAGTGATCAGAGCAAAGTAAGGGGACTCACCGAAGTGGCCGCTCACGGTTCCCGAGGCATCCGCCAGAGGGACGGCGATTCGAATATGGGTCCTGGACTGGGGTTCGTAGTGAATGATCACGCGTTCAACATGAGGGACATTTTCACGGATTATGGACTCCAGGTTTTCACTGACCTGGTGTGCTTTCTGGAGATTGTCGGTTCTCAAAATGACATTTGCCTGAAGAAATCGAAAACGACCCGCGCTCCTCCCTGTGAGAGATGATACTTCAGCCACCGTGGGATGGTTCTCCACGATCCTTCTGACCAGAGCAAGAGTGTCAAAGTCCAGGGACGCATCCAGCAGCACCCGCATGCCGTCCACCAGGAGCTCCCACCCTGCCCAAGCGATGAAAATCAGGACCACCGCCGCCGCGATCTGATCTGTGGATATACCCAGAAAGGTATAGTTCCAGTGGAAATAACCCGTCACAACAGAGGCGACAACGACGATGGAGGAGAGTACATCCACCTGCCGATGACGCGCTTCACCCATGAGGAATGGCGATTCCGTTCGCCGGCCTATCCGGATCGCGTAGCGGCCAAAAAGATAGATGGCCAGCACTCCGGCGGACAGCAGCAGAACGGTGTGAATCGATACGTCGGGGCCGGCCGGCGCCGAACGGATCACCTGTAGGGCGATTTCATAACCGGCAAAAAAAATGAAAAGAGCGATAACCACGGAAATAAGGTTTTCGATCTTGTAAAGGCCGAGAGGAAAGGAAGCTGTTTTGCGTGTCGAAAGTTTGAGCCCTCCATACAGGATAAGGGAGGCCACGGCATCGGTTCCGGAATCGATGGCCCCGGCAGTCACAGCGAGGCTGCTGGAATAGAAGGCAAGTATCCCTTTCATCGCCGCGAGACCGAGGTTTAACAAAAAGGCGAACAGGGCGATTTTCTTAATCAACGCCGTCTCTTGATCAACGCTGTGTCGAGAGATCGGAGGGGAGTTGGTTTCAGATTGACCCATCGATTTGTTCCATTCTCATCAGTCGCTGCAACCCGTTTCAGAGGAAACCCAATCCCATGAGAAACAATATGCCTGCCATCAGGGAGAATATGGTTTGGTGATTAGATCCGGCACATGAATGGGGAATCAGTTCATCTGCAGTAAAATAAACCATCAGACCTGCCATGGCAGCAACAATGATACCGAGGACCTGGGTGGAGAGATCAAAGAAAAGATATCTTGCGATCAAATATCCGAGCACGGTAGGAACGGCTGTGAAGGAGGAGAGAACGAAAGCCCTGCCTCTCTTATTGGTGGCCAGATAATAAGGGGCTGAGGTGCAAATGCCCTCGGGGATATCGTGCACGGCAATAGCAAGGGCAATGGTTAAAGAGACCCTGATGTCTCTAACGGCGCCGATGGCAATGGCCATTCCCTCCGGGAAATTGTGAAGAAAAATCCCAGGCATGAGATAGACGGATGTCCGTTCCAGATTGCAACCTTGCTCCTGAGAACAAAGCCTTGGATGAATGTGAGGCAGTAGCCGATCCATGCCATACATTGCAAGAGCCCCTATAAGAAATCCGGCCATGCACGCAAGTTGAGAAGAAAGACGGATGCTCTCAGGGATAAGATCGAGAAACGAAATCGCGAGCATCGCGCCGGCGGCGAAGCAGAGCATATTGCATATGTAACCGAAACTTGGATTTCTCAAGACGCCCAGAGCCGATCCGACAATGGGGCCGATCACGGAGATGACGACGATCCAGACGATAGGGTCCATAAGCTTCTACTTCCTGGTAACCTTATCACCATATGCTATCGTAGAAATAGGAGCTTGGCAACGTAAAAGGACCTCCCCTGCATCAAGCTGCGGGGGAGTTGAACCCGAGCGCAAATTAAACAATGGGCCTCCGCCTCCGGGCTCGGGGCTGCAGGAATTGGCTTTACTGAGCGGCAGTCGTGTATTATGCTGCATTATATCGGGACGGGGCGGCGCAGCCAGAAAGCTGTTCGGCCGAATGATGCGGATGGCGGGCAAAGACCTGGAGCGCACCTTCTATACACAGCCGAAGCCTGATTCGGTGACAGTGAAGCAGGACACTGCTCCGGGATTGATGGCAACCGTCAAGTACGGAGCCATCGGCGGCACGATCCTCTTTGCTCTCGACAAAGGCTACGAGGTCACGGGTCACTTCGAGGCCGGAGGTCCACTTCCTTTTGATGATCAATTGACCATTTCCTTTGCGAGGCGCTGAATCGCTGCCGCCCAATACCTTAGACCTTGCCGGATTCTATTTATTGGTACCCATCCTGATGACAGAAATTCCTTCTCAAGAACACCTCAGGCAATCGGCTTCCCAATGGCTTCCTCGCGATCGGGTGCCCGGACGATTTCGAATCCACAAGGATCCCAGCGATTTTTTTCGTGTTGAATATGATGACGTAGTCGTCTTGAAAAAGACGCCTTACCTCATCCGCCATAATGCCAGGGAACAGCGCTTCGGGTTCGACGAAGCTGTCAAATTTTGGGTCAAAGGACCTGTTAGGAAATAACCTTAACAAGTTTCTATGGGAACCTTTCGCCCTGAGATATCGAAGGGTGAACGGTTCGCTCATGCTTCGATATCTCAGTATGAACGGACATCCTCAAGAAACTGTACCGCTTATTTCCTAACACGCCCCAACATTTCGCCGCCATAAGCTTCCCAACGCTTCTTTTTCGGAATAACCGGTGAGTGTTTCGGCCCAGGGGTTGAAGCTGGTTATTCTCATTTAAAAAAAGCTTGACACAACTTTCGGCATACCATATATATTTCGGGTACACGAATACTAACCGGTCTAAGAGGTGAAAAATGACATTGACGGATACATTGACGGCCAGCCTCGAGGATTACCTGGAAGCCATTTTTAACATTATCAAAGAGAAGGAAGCGGTGCGACCCAAGGATATTGCCCATCGGCTGAGGGTTGCCAATTCCTCGGTGACAGGAGCACTCCGCGCCTTGGCCGACAAGGCGCTGATCAGGTATTCCCCCTATGATGTCATCACCCTTACCCCTTCCGGCAAAGCTGCGGCTAAGGATGTGGTTCGCCGCCATGAGGTCCTTCGCGATTTTTTCGTTAAGGTTCTTGCGGTGAATGAGCCGGATGCCGACAAGGCCGCCTGCCGGATGGAGCATTCGATTCCCAAAGTTATCCTGGAGCGGTTCATCGAGTTTGCCGAGTTTGTGGAAGTTTGCCCGCGCGGGGGCGCCAAGTGGATCGCGGGATTTGGCTACCACTGTGATCAGGGCGGCACTCAGGAGAACTGTGAAAGATGCATCTCGGTGACTCTTGAAGAATTAAAACAACGTGGACAAAAGGGAGGTCGGAAAGGGATGGGATCAGCGAAGCTGAAAGATTTGAAACCGGGCCAAAAGGGCAAAGTGCTAAAGATTAATGCCCGTGGGGAAACGAACAAGCGGATTGTCGAGATGGGTGTCACCCCTGGAGCCGTCGTTGAGGTGGAGCGCGTGGCCCCACTGGGCGACCCGATGGATATCAAGGTGAAAGGCTATCATCTCTCTTTGCGGAAAGAGGAAGCCGAAGGGATCGACATTGAAACGTTGTAGGTGGCGGTACAATCCGGGTGAGAGGTGTTGGCAATGCCGTTAACCATCGTGCAAGCAGGTAGGCGGGTGCGATTCGTCGCCGTGGACGCGGGCCATGGGCTCCAAGGAAGGTTAGCCGCCATGGGACTGGTCCCGGGTGTGGAGATTGAAGTGCTCCGGAATTCTCTGCACGGCCCGTTTCTTATAGCGGTAAAAGGCAGTCGGATCGTGCTGGGCCGCGGGATGGCCCAGAAGATCATGGTCGAGTAATTTTTTTTGGAATTAAGTTTCGGCTCTCCTAAAAATATGCGCGATAACAAATACGCCAATCAAAGACAGAAGAGGAGGACAAGTAAAGCCCATGAAACCCAAGATAGTCGTCGCCCTTGCGGGCAACCCGAATTCCGGGAAGACGACCCTATTCAATGAGTTAACAGGCGCTCGCCAGCATGTCGGGAATTACCCCGGTGTGACGGTAGAGCGCAAGGAAGGCTTCCGCTGTCACGGCGATATGGAACTACAGATCGTCGACCTTCCCGGGACCTACAGTCTAACCGCCTACTCGGCGGAGGAATTGGTGGCTAGAAATTTCATCATCGAGGAAAAGCCGGATGTGGTTGTCGATATCCTCGACACCTCGAACCTCGAGAGGAACCTGTACCTCGCGGTTCAGCTCATGGAACTCGGCGTGCCTCTTGTGCTGGCTTTCAACATGAGCGATATGGCCAAAACGCGCGGGTACGAGTTTGACCTTGAGAAGCTCTCACGGTTTTTCGGGGCCCCTATCGTGGAGACCGTCGGGCATAAAGGTGAAGGGATGAAGGAGCTTCTTGACGCCATCATGTTAACGGCCACAGAGGGCGTGTCGAAGATAAACCAAAACGGGGAAAGGGCATCGAGCGGCACTCTCTGCTCCAAAGCGAGCATTCGAGGACCTCGCTACCAGACCCCAGTGATGAACTACGGCCGGGAGATCGAGGAAGAGGTCGCCAAGATAGAGTCTCTAGTCAAAACAAACGGTTCGGTCACCGGGAAATCCGATGCGCGGTGGCTGGCCGTGAAACTTCTTGAGAATGACAAGGAGGTAAGGGCCAAGGTCGTATCTCCCGAAGTCAACAATCAGATCGAGAAAAGCGCTTGGCACATTGAAAAGGTGCTCGGGGAATCCCCGGAGACCGCCATCGCCGGTGCCAGGTATGGATTCATCTCCGGCGCCTGCCAGGAGGCGGTACGTTCCACCATAGAGATCCGGCACATGCTCTCGGACAGGATAGACTCCGTAGTCACGAACCGCGTTCTGGGCATCCCAATATTCCTGGGGCTCATGTACGTCGTCTTTAATTTGACCTTCACCCTGGGCGATCCGCCCATGGGGTGGATAGAGGAATTCTTCGGCTGGTTGGGCGGGGTGGTCGAACGCTGGTGGCCGGAAGGCTCGGAAAACTTACTGAAATCTCTGTTGGTGGACGGCATCATCGGCGGTGTCGGCGGTGTCATCGTGTTCCTCCCGAACATTCTGCTCCTGTTCTTGGCCATCGCGATCCTCGAGGATTCCGGCTACATGGCGCGAGCAGCATTCATCATGGATCGCCTGATGCACAAGATCGGGTTGCACGGCAAGAGTTTCATCCCAATGCTTATCGGATTCGGCTGCTCGGTTCCCGCGATCATGGCCACCCGCACTCTGGAAAACCGGCGGGACAGACTGACGACGATGCTTGTGATCCCACTCATGAGCTGCGGCGCCCGGCTCCCGATTTACGCGCTCATTATCCCTGCTTTTTTCCCGCAGGCGTGGCATGCACCCATGCTCTGGATTATCTATGTCATCGGCATTCTCCTTGCCGTCGTCAGCGCGAAACTTCTTCGCAGCACGATCCTGAAGGGTGAATCCGTACCCTTTGTGATGGAACTGCCTCCCTATCGGATGCCGACGCTAAAGGGCGTGCTCATCCACATGTGGGAACGAGGCTGGCTATTTGTCAAAAAAGCAGGAACTATCATCCTCGGTATATCGATTCTCCTTTGGGTTGCAACGACATTCCCAAGCCTGCCGGATAACGCCAAAGAACATCTTGAAAATGAACGTAACACGGTGCATACCAGCACCCTTGCGGAAAAAGAAAAGGCCGAACGGCTTACCGCAATTGACAATGACGAGGCGGAAGCGGCTTTGGGGCACAGTGTGGCAGGCCGCATAGGACACGCCCTCGAACCCGTATCTACGCCGCTGGGGTTCGATTGGAAACTCGTCACCCCGGTCATAGGTGCCATCGCTGCCAAGGAGGTGTTTGTAGCCCAATTGGGGATCGTTTACTCCGTCGGCGAGGCGGACGAGGAATCCCAGTCGCTCAGGAGCAAACTTCAAGCAAAATACACTCCTCTGACGGGCTTTTGCATCATGCTTTTTATGCTGGTGGTAGCTCCATGCCTTGCAACGTTTGCGATAATGAAGAGCGAAAGCGGTTCATGGAAATGGGCATTCTTCCAGTTTGGCGGCCTTACCGTATTGGCCTGGATTCTTACCGCGATAGTCTATCAGGTTGGAAGTCTCCTTGGCATTGGGATTGAATAGGAGGATGCTTGAATGTCTGAGACCATCATTGTTGTTGGAATCGTGGCTGTACCGGCTGTCCTGGCGGGCAGGTCGTTCTATCGAGCCCTGGCGGGGAAAAATGACGGGTGCGGGTGTGCCGGCACCCGTCACCGTTGCGGCCGCAGGGTTTTCGCGCAAACGGATCAAGGGCAGGATGCCGACAAATGACGGCTTACGAATTGTTGACCAGAAATCTCGAAGACATCCGGGCGATGCTTGAGGATCACGGCTGCCTTCTGAATTGCCTGAAGGAAGAAGGGGACACCCCGGTTTTGCTCTCCCACAGCGTTTCAGGGTGCCCCTACAAGCAGAGACTGAGGGAAACGCTGCTCGAGACTATCCAGGCGCTGGAGGAATCAAGAAAAGCATTCAAGTCAAAACAGCTTGAGGCGTTGCGCAAAAAGCTGATCGGGGTCTTGGCGGAAATCGCTTAGGGCTCGCGCAAAAATAAGTTCGCAGAATTGGCGCTCGGATTTGGGTCGGATTTGGCCTTGCCGATTGAGCAAAACCACAAGAATAGTCGGACTATTTCGCGGATTTTGCGATTGAGGCGCGGCCGAAGATGACCTGAAGACGGGATGCGAAAATGTGAAGTTATTTTTGCGTGCGCCCTTAGGCCCGAACGTGAAAGCATAGGTCCTACGGTCCGACGCAAGGCGTCGGAAAGTGAGGGCGTGAGGAGATCGGCCGGAGATGCCGAACTCGTTGCGCCCTTTTTTTGTTCACAACTACTGAAAGGAGAAACGAAGAATGAGCAAATTCGGAATGTCGGTGATTGCAGGACTTACGATCCTGCTAGCGGCAGGTTCGGCGTTTAGCGATGAAACCGAAGTGTCGCGGGAAGAACCGAATGCGATGAAAAGAAAACTCGAACGCCTGGAAAACGCCGTTGAGCAACAGGCTGCGCCCCCTTCAAAAACAGAAGATGAAAAACCATGGTACGAGAAGATCGATATCGCTGTTGGAGCAACCGGGGTGCTCCAAGGTTCCGCCGGCGCAAAAGAGCGCCTGAGCCCCGAGGGGGATGTAACCGATGGTTCCATGTCATTCGATTTGGAATTGACCCTACCGGTTGCAAAGTACGGCAAGTTCTACTCGCTGTTTGAGGCCGGGGCAGGAGATGGGATCGATGGCAACCTCCCCACCCTGTCAGGCTTCAACGAGGATGCGGACGACGATCAAAGCATTAGGCTCACGGACATATGGTATGAACACACCTGGCTCAGTAACCGTTTGCGGCTTCGTGGAGGCAAGGTCGATCTCACGACCGATTTCGATGCCAGCACAGTTGCCAACAGCGAGACTGACCAGTTCCTGTCCAGCGGATTCGTGAACAATCTGGCCGTGGAATTCCCGGACGACAACGGTCTCGGGGCGATGCTTTGGGTTTTACCCAATGATCTCTGGGGCATCGGAATTGGGGTCGCAGACGCTGATGGGGATTGGGACGACGTGTTTGGGGATGTTTTCTCGATCGTGGAGTTGGATTTCAAGCCGAAGATTGCGGAGCGTCTGGGCAATTACAGAATCTATGGCTGGTTCAACGGTAAGGATCATGAGGACCTGAGAGACCCGGACAAGACCAAAGAAGACAATTATGGGTTCGGCTTGTCGTTCGATCAGGAGATCAGCGAGGTGATGACGCTATTCGTCAGGTATGGATGGCAGATGGATCGAGTTTCGCAGGTTGAGCATGCCTGGAGCGCAGGGTTTCAGTTTTCTGGCAAGTTCTACGGCCGGGAGGATGATACCTTTAGTTTGGCCTACGGGATGAGCATCATCGGCGACGACCGGAAAAATGCCGACCGGGGCAACGGCATCACCACAAGTGACGAGCACCATGTGGAACTCTATTACAATCTAAAGGTGAACGACCACCTGAATCTCTTACCTGACATCCAGTGGGTGAAGAATCCCAATGGCGACAGGGATAATGGCGACGTTTGGGCGTTCGGCATGCGGGCGCAACTTTCTTTCTGAGAGAACGTAATGGTTCTATTTGACCGCTTCCGAAGTATTCGGGCGGGAGCTTGGCGCAGGTTTCGGCCGGTGGTTAACGGATCTCCCCGATGTGGTCTGGTTCGTCCGCGTTCAGCACATCCGGTTAGGAAATCCCTTTTCTTTCACTTCAGATTTGCGGACATCCATCCAGCGAAAACCAGGGCTGTTGACGTCGATACGTTGAATGTGCTTGTGCCGTCTCCGCCTGTGCCACAGGTGTCAAGAACAAGCTGGACGTGAAGAAGAGACGAGACAAACCTCGTAATTTCATAGAGGGTTGTGATCTTCTGTTAGCCTCCCTCAGTCGTCTAGAGAGCGGATTAATTACTTGGATGAGATTCTCCTCCCGCTTCACAGAAGTATTCAAAGCCAATTAGGTCGGCAATCCTGTGGACTTGGTCGGATCCAGATCTCTCGACCCCTTTGCCCTGATCTTCACTTTTATGACCTCTCTTAAAAAAAGCAATGCTTCCCGGGCATCGTTGTCCATTAATATGGCTTCTATCCTCATTTGGTCTTCGTCTGAAAATTCAAGGACAAATTTGGCCATCTTACCCTCTCCATTTCTAAAGTTATCCTTTGGTCTCTTCCGATGATAGGATTCATGATCGCATGGGCCTTTCCATGCCCACCCCATCCATTTTTGTCCCACATCCCGGACATTTCCCGTTCTGTAAAGGAGTTGCGATGACGTCGAACCCGTGTCGCTCAATGAGCGGCGCCCCACAGGCATAGCAGTAGGTATGCTCATCCCGTTTGCCGGCCACGTTGCCCTCGTATACATAGCGCAAACCCTCTTCCATGCCAATTTCATCGCCGAGAACGTCCCTATGCCTTCGAAAGAAGGATAATGAAAGCCACCAAAATTCCGGCACTGAGGGCAAGCAGACTGTATTTCTTCTGCTCCCTTTCAGCCTGAGGCAGGAGGTGAGTGGCCCCCACATAGACCAGTGCCCCTGCAGAAAAAGACAGTAGTGCACCAAGGAATGGTTCATTGATTTGACTGATGTAGGGGTATGAAACCAGCATGCCCACGGGCGTAGTCAGGGCCGCAGCCAGTAAGGCGAGGAAGAACGACATCCTCTTGGTGAATCCGGCTCGAAGGAGTAAGAGGTACGTAATGATGCCCTCGGGGAATTCATGAAGAACCATACCGGTTGCCGCCAGTAGCCCGGTCAATACACTGACGGTGAATGTTATAGAATAGATAAATCCGTCAATGAATGAGTGAAAACCGATACCGATCAT
>JAFGDM010000246.1 GCA_016932115.1 Deltaproteobacteria bacterium
AACTTACCAAGGAAAATAGCAGTGAAAGGATGAAAGGGTTCAGGTCGAGAGCATCGTATAGAATTTGATCTTTTTTGGGAAAACATAAGGGGGAAAACAAAACCATACCTTTGTCTACCCCTGGAACACATCCCGGATTCATCTGTCTATTAGAGAATCCGGGACTCAAGCATTTGACAATTCCATTTACAGGGCGTAGACTTTGGCCGATTTCAAATGGTGTTCATCAAGATTTTTTAACATAAAATTAACATATTGTGTTTTTGGAGTGAGCTGAGGTTAAGGATGTCAGGTAAATATTTATTATTGCTAAAATTGAAACCTGGAATATTAGTCAACAAGAAATATCTGACCCCAAAAATTTCGTCTCCCAATTCCCATTTTGTTAAATATATTTGCGATTAGTGATTGCAATAAGAAAAATCTTTAGGAGATTTAAGTAATAGGATGTAATAAAAATATGACTGAACTAAAGCCAAACCATATCGTTACAGGCCCCCTTCTTCCTGAGCCGGTTAAAATCATTGCAGTGGTTCCGATGGGCGAATCTATAAAACTCGTTGGCGAAGGGATGCATTCAGGTAAGGTCCATCAGCCGATCCTTACAACGGAGCAAATTGCCCAATTAGAAGTATCCCCTGAGAAAGAGCCATTCGATGGCGATGCTACCAAATTCCGGCTGGGGATCGAGGCAATACGCCTTGGTTTAGCCTATGAATATGATCCCTATTTCAGCCTTTCGATTGCTCGTGTTGACCCATTACCTCATCAGCTTGAGGCGGTATATGACTACTTTCTGAGGCTGCCCCGAATCCGCTTTTTGCTTGCGGATGATCCAGGCGCCGGCAAGACTATTATGGCGGGCCTGCTTATCAAGGAACTCAAGGTTCGTGGATTAATTCAGCGAATCCTGATCGTGACACCGGCAAATCTATCATTCCAATGGCAAAGGGAACTTAAGGACAAGTTCCGGGAGAATTTTCAAGTTATACGAAGTGACATTTTGCGAGCCAACTATGGCGCAAACCCCTGGCAGGACATCAACCAGTGCATAACCTCAGTTTCCTGGGTGTCGCGAATTGATGATGCAAAAGATAGTCTCCTCCGCAGTCGATGGGATCTGATCATTGTAGACGAGGCCCACAAAATGAGCGCTTATGGCGATGATAAGAAAACGCTGGCATATCAGCTCGGCGAATCATTGTCGGAAATGACAGATCACTATCTCCTTATGACTGCAACCCCGCATAAAGGTGATCCTGATAATTTTAGTCTTTTCCTTAAATTATTGGATCGGGATGTTTATGGAGACATCAAGAGTTTGGAAAGAGCCATGGCAGTGCGGGAGGCTCCATTTTATCTGCGCCGTGTGAAAGAGGCCCTCGTTACATTTCCAGATCCCGACACCGGAGAGGCCAAAAGCCTGTTCACAAAAAGGAATGTCCATACTGTTGGCTTTCAAATCGATGACGACGAACTCGACTTCTATGACAACCTGACTCGGTATGTCGAAGATCAATCCATCAGGGCCTCCCATGATGATTCTGCGAGAGGCCGTGCCTTGGGTTTTACCATGGCCATGTTGCAGCGCCGTTTCGCTTCCAGCATTTATGCGGTACGTCGCACAATGGAGCGCATGAAGGCCAAGCGAGAAAAGATTTTAGAAGACCCCGAGGCCTACCGGCAGGAGCAGATTCTTAAAAAGGTACCAGATGATTTTGACGAGCTGCCCGAAGAAGAGCGGCAGGAGATTCTGGCCAACCTTGAGGATGTCGTTGCCTCGATTAATCCCGAAGATTTACGAGAGGAAATTCTCGAGTTGAGAAAGTTGGTAGAGCAGGCTCGATCGCTGGAAAAGCGGGAAATAGAAACAAAGTTGAACAAGCTCAAAGATGTGATCACCGAGGAGGGCATCTTTCAGGATGAAAAGATGAAGCTTCTTCTTTTTACCGAGCATAAGGATACCCTGGATTATCTTGCGGGTGACGGGAAAGACGGCCGCCCACTGGGCAAATTGCACGAATGGGGACTAAACGTCACTCAAATCCATGGAGGTATGAAAATTGGTGACAGAGACACCCCCGGCACCCGTATCTATGCAGAGCGGGAATTTAAGGAGGCAAGTCAAGTGCTGGTTGCCACCGAGGCGGCCGGGGAAGGCATTAACCTCCAATTCTGCTGGTGCATGATAAATTATGACATTCCCTGGAATCCTAATCGCCTTGAGCAACGTATGGGACGAATCCACCGCTACGGCCAGGAAAAGGACTGCCTGATAAGTAACTTTGTCAGCACCAACACCCGCGAAGGTCGCGTATTTGAAAAACTTTTTGAACGTATTACTCAAATCGAACTGGATCTCGATCCGGAGAGGACCGGGAAGGTATTCAACGTACTGGGCGACGTTTTTCCGGCTAACCAACTGGAGCGGATGTTGCGCGACATGTATGCACGTAACCTAACCGAGGCTGTGATAAAAGACCGGATCGTCGAGCAGGTAGACACGGAACGATTGAGAAGAATCACCAATTCCACACTTGAAGGCCTAGCCAAACGAGAGCTAAATCTGTCAGCTATTGTAGGTAAATCCGAGGAAGCCAAGGAACGGCGGCTTGTTCCCGAAGTAATTGAGGACTTTTTTGTTCAGGCTTCGCCGCTTACAGGTGTCTCACCGAAACAGGACAGAAAGCAGGAGCACATGTATCGGATAGGGCGTCTGCCGCGCATTCTCATGCCCTATGGTGAACAGCTCGAACCACGTTTCGGAAAACTTGGACGTGAGTATAAGCAAATCGTGTTCGATAAAAACCTACTTACGGTTGACCAAACGCTGGAATGGGTCACTCCCGGGCATCCCTTGTTTGAGAGCGTACGTGCAATGGCACAAGACAAGGTTCAAAATGACATCCAACGGGGTGCTGTTTTTTATGACTTGCACCGGTCTGTACCCGCACTCCTTAACGTATTTTCCGGGGAAATTCGAGATGGTCGCGGACACATCCTTCATAAACGCCTCTTTGTAACTCAAACCAATCAGGATAGAGAAATCACTGTTCGTCAGCCAACTATTTTCCTCGATCTGGTCCCAGCGCCCAAGGGTACGGGAGTGCCTGACAGCACTGATTTTCCAGAAAAGGATCATGCCGAAACAGTTCTTTACAAACAGGCGCTTATTCCGATTCTTGAAGAGGAACGCATCCAGCGTGAAAAGGAAGTGAGAACGATTTCTCAGCACATGGAAATCAGTCTGAACGCCATTATTGACCGGGCACAAATTCAGATGGGCGAACTCTTGAACCAAAAGGAATCTGGTTCCCAGGAAGCAGGGCTGGACGGTCGCATTAAGATGTTGGAAGATAGACTGGACGAGTTAACCAATCGCTTGGAACAGCGTCGAAGTCAACTGGAGAAAGAGCAACAGTGTACCATAATCAATATCAGGCATCTGGGAAGTGCATGGGTATTACCTCATCCGGATCGTGAAACTCCTGAAGTAAAAAAAATGGTAAGCGATCCTGAAATAGAAAAAATCGCTGTCGAAACAGTCATCAGGCATGAAGAGTCTCGCGGCTGGAAAGTGCAGAGTGTTGAAGCGGATAACCGGGGATTCGATTTAATTTCTCGTCGCCTCCATCCGGAAGATCCAGGTACCGCAATTGAGATCCGATTCATCGAGGTGAAAGGTCGTTCCCATATAGGTGAAGTGGCTCTTACTAGCAATGAGTACAAGACTGCTGAACGGCTTAAAAAAGATTATTGGCTGTACGTTGTATTCAATTGCGCTACTAATCCCGATATGCATGTGATTCAAGATCCCTCACGGTTAGGATGGAAACCAATCGTAAAGGTCGAGCACTACCACGTCGGTGCCAACGAGATTCTGAAATCGGAAATAAAAAATGGATAGATATTGTAAAAGATTAATTGAAGTTGATTTACCGATCAAGCGGATCTCCGCACACGCACGGCGTGAGAAAAGCATCCGTCATGGCCACATCTCCACACTTCATATTTGGTGGGCGCGCCGGCCTCTGGCGGCCTGTCGGGCGGTAATCTGTGCATCATTGTGGCCCGATCCAGCAGATGAGCTCTGCCCCGATATATTTCGCAAAGTTGCACGAGAGCAGATGACAAAATGGGCAACGGATTATCTGACCCAGGTCAGTCAGGATAGCTGGTCCCGATTTGTTGCTATTTCCAAGGATGCGCGGAAATTGGATGATCTAATCGAGTTGCGATCGGCCTTGCTCGATTTCATTGCAGATTTTGCAAACTGGGACAATTCGACTGTTTCTGAATATTTGGAAACAAGCCGTATTCTGACACAGACAGCCCACGAAGCCCTGGGAGGCGAGCGCGGTTCACGCCCTCTCGTCGTGGACCCATTTGCCGGTGGCGGCTCGATTCCTCTCGAAGCCTTACGCGTAGGCGCGTATGCATTTGCGAGTGATCTTAACCCGGTGGCAGTCCTGCTCAACAAAGTCGTATTGGAGTATATCCCCAAGTACGGCCAAAAACTTGCGGATGAGGTTCGAAAGTGGGGCCAGTGGATTAAGGAACAAGCGGAAAAGGAATTGGCGGAGTTCTATCCCAAGGACCCGGATGGGTCTACGCCTATCGCCTATCTTTGGGCTCGGGTGATTCAGTGTGAGGGACCTGGTTGTGGAGCCGTAATACCGATGATGCGATCTTTGTGGCTGGCCAAGAAGGGAAAGAAATCAACTGCATTGCGCCTCGTCCCTGACCACGACAGCAAGAAGATCCGTATAGAGATCATCGAGAATGCCACAGCTAATGATGTATCGATAGGTACCGTAGCAAGGGGGGCCGCTACATGCCCGGTTTGTGGATTTACAACACCATCTCAAGCCGTTCGCAAGCAATTAAAAGATGCAGAAGGGGGGTCGTCGTCAGCAAGGCTCATAGCCGTTAGGCGTGATGACCCAAAGACTGGTGAAAGAGGTTTTCGCCTTGCGACAGCTGTCGATATGCAGATTGACGCAGAGGCTGCACAGAAATTAAAAGTTATTGTCGAAACAAACAAAAGTGAACTCTCACTAGTTCCTGATGAGAAGGTGAACCCTCTGCCTCATTCTGTCAATCGTTTGCCAATGTACGGCATGACTACCTGGGGTAATGTTTTTACGCCTCGCCAAGCCTTAGCCCTCTCAACTTTTTCAACGACAGTGGCACGGCTCGATATGTCGACTGGGTTCGAAGGGTCAAGGGAGTTAATGGATGCTGTAAAAACGTCCTTGGCTCTTGCCGTTGACCGTCTCGTGGATTTTAACTCATCACTATGCGTCCTTAATTCGGTCGGCGGCCGAGGGGTTGTTCATACCTTTGGTCGTCAAGCACTACCTATTGTTTGGGATTTCATGGAAACAAATCCTTTCAATGAAGTAGGGGCGAATTGGAATGCGGGTATAGAGGCGTTTTGCTCAACGATCGAAAACGAAAAATGCATTGTAAATCAAGGGGTTGCGCAAGAGGCTTCTGCAACATCGCATCCATTGCCAGATGCTTGCGCGCAATTACTTTTTACCGACCCACCATATTACGATATGATTAGCTATGCGGATCTGAGTGACTTCTTCTATGTTTGGCTTAAGCGAACATTGTCGCATGACAGAAGCCTATGGTCGATGTTTAAAGACCACGAAACTCCAAAAGAAAAGGAAATCATAGTTGAACCGACGCCAGTCGGCCTAGTAGGAATCAAGAACAACGAGTTTTACTTATCTAAGATGTCCTTGGCGATGTCCGAAGCGAGACGTGTTATTGCCCCAGAGGGATTGAGTGTGGTTGTCTTTGCTCACAAATCAACAAGTGGTTGGGAAGCGCAGCTGGAGGCTCTTTTGAAATCTGGATGGATTGTCACAGGCTCGTGGCCAATAGATACTGAACGCACCGCCCGCCTTTCTGCAATAGGTCAGGCGCGTCTCAATTCATCCATTCACTTAGTCTGCCGCCCTCGTGAAAACCCAGATGGCTCGCTGTGCACTGATGATATTGGTAATTGGCGTAATGTACTTATCGAGCTTCCCAAGCGTATACAAGAATGGATGCCGCGTCTGGCGGAAGAAGGGGTGGTTGGCGCGGATGCCATTTTTGCATGTCTTGGTCCGGCGTTGGAAATTTATTCCCGTTACTCTTCGGTGGAAAAAGCCAGCGGTGAGAAGGTTGAACTGAAAGAATATTTAGAGGAGGTTTGGGCTGCTGTTTCGCGAGAAGCCCTGAATATGATTTTTGATGGTGCCGATGCATCCGGATTTGAGGAGGATGCCCGCCTGACAGCCATGTGGCTCTGGACTCTTAAAACAACGGTCAACGGTGGTAATGGTGGAACAGATGACAGTACGGATGTAAAGAGTCTACCCGGATACAGCTTGGAGTACGATGCGGCACGCAAGATTGCCCAAGGGCTTGGAGCGCATTTGGATAAATTAACGCACCTGGTTGAAACCAGAGGTGATACTGCCATGTTACTTTCTACGGCAGCGCGAACTCAATACCTGTTTGGCAGGGGTTCAACAGCAGCGTCACAGGGAACACGTAGGGAGAAAGCCCAGCAGATGCAATTCAATTTTACCGATGAGCTTCAGCAGAACGAGGAGGAATCGGGCATCTGGGGTGGTGATCTTACGGGTAAACCTGGCTCTACGGTGCTCGATCAACTCCACCAGAGTATGATTCTCTTCGCTGCAGGGCGTAGCGAGGCAATGAAACGTTTCCTTGTTGAAGGTGGCGTTGGGCGCAATCCGCTTTTTTGGCGACTTGCACAGGCACTCTCTGCTCTTTACCCGGCGGGCACAGACGAGAAACGTTGGGTCGATGGTGTGCTGGCCAGGAAAAAGGGACTAGGATTATGATACTTTATTTCGCATACGGATCGAATTTAGATTGGGGACAGATGAAGGAACGCTGTCCGTCTACTTTGTTTGTCGATACCGCGCTCTTATCAAAATATCGGTTGGCGTTTTCACGGATGTCTGTTGCCCGTCAGTGCGGTGTGGCAGATATTGTGCCAGATGAAAAGAAGGACGTTTGGGGAATTGTATATCAAATAACTGAACGGGATCTCGAAACGCTTGATCAATATGAAGGTTTTCAGCCTGGTCGAGCTAAAAACCCATATATCCAGACTGAGGTGGTCGTGTTTGCGAAAGGAGCTTCCAATAATCCCATTACCGCCATAACTTATATCGTTCAAGATAAAGCAGAAAAACATATTCCCCCGAATAGGGAGTATCTGGATTTAATAATACATGGAGCAAGACATTGGCATCTACCGCAGGAGTATATTGACAGTATAGAAGGGATAGGTGTTGAAGGATGAAAATGAAGCCGTGGTACAAAGTTGTTACTCCTCGTGAGGATTTGCGGGAAGGAAAACCGCTGGACGCATCAGAGTTTGCGGTCCATTTAGATCAGATCCGCGATAAAAGGGCTAACGAGGATTATCAGAACCCGAAGCGCTTCTTCGAGCGAACATTTATGACCAAAAATCTCCGCCAAATGGCTGGTGAGGTATTGCGGCGGCTTTCGGGCGAAAAGACCGAAACCTCAGCGGTTTTCAATATGGCCACTCAGTTCGGTGGTGGGAAGACCCATGCACTGGCTCTCCTGTATCATCTGGTATCCCATGGCTCGGAAGCGAATCAGTGGCCTGGCGTTTCAATGATTCTCAGTCAGGCTGGCATTCGAGGAGTGCCAAAGGCAGCGACGGCAGTTTTCGTGGGAACTGAGTTTGACTCTATTCAAGGTCGGGGAGGGGATGATGGCACACCACTTCGAAAGACGCCGTGGGGGGAGATCGCCTTTCAACTTGCGGGAGAAGAGGGCTTTAGTGTGGTCTCGGAGCATGAGATAAACCTGATCGCCCCTGCTGGTGATGTCATAAGGAAATTCATACCTAAGGACATGCCTAGTCTTATACTTATAGATGAGTTGATGAACTATATCAGCCGTAACAGGAAGAGCGGTCTGGGGACGCAGCTATACAATTTCATCCAAAACCTTTCGGAGGAAGTCCGGGGCAGTGATAAGGTCGTACTCGTGGCTTCAATTCCCGCCTCTGAATTGGAGATGACTGCCGAAGACCGCTCCGATTATGAAAGATTCAAAAAAATGCTCGACCGGCTTGGCAAAGCCGTAATTATGTCGGCAGAATCGGAGACTTCTGAAATAATCCGACGGCGTCTGTTCGAATGGGATACACGAAACGTGAGTAGTGACGGGCGAATACTGCTCACAAAAGATGCTATTACTTCCTGCAATGAGTATGCAGATTGGCTGAATGAAAATCGGCCACAAGTTCCGAGTTGGTTCTCCATTGATCATGCGAAGGATACATTTCAAGCAACCTACCCCTTTCATCCCATGGTGTTGTCCGTCTTTGAGCGGAAATGGCAGGAACTGCCGCGTTTCCAACAGACACGAGGTGTTTTGCGCCTGCTGGCACTATGGGTTTCACATGCCTACCAGCAAGGATTTAAGGGCGCACAGAAAGATCCATTGATAGGTTTGGGAACAGCCCCACTGGAAGATTCCCAATTCCGCTCGGCAGTCTTCGAACAGCTCGGGGAATCAAAGCTGGAAGGGGCTTTAACGACTGATATTTGTGGCAAAAGAGATTCGCACGCTATACGTCTGGACCAGGAGGCAATCGATACCATAAAGAAAGCCCAGCTCCACAAGAAAGTTTCCACTACGATATTTTTTGAATCCAATGGTGGCCAGGCCAAAGGAGAGGCCACTGCACCGGAAATTCGCCTGGCTGTGGCCGGTCCGGACGTAGATCTTGGCAATGTGGAGACTGCCTTGGAGGGCCTGACCGATGCATGCTATTACCTCACCACAGAAGGGAACCGGTATCGTTTCAGCCTGAAAGAAAACCTGAACAAACGTTTTGCTGACCGTAGGGCCAGTGTAAGGAATCAAGATATTGATGCCCGTGTTCGCGATGAGATTCAGAAAGTATTTCCCAAAAGCGCTGGCGTCGAAACACTGTTTTTCCCGGATAAAAGTAGCCAGATTCTCGATCGGCCAACGATTACGCTTATCATTCTGGGGCCGGATCAATCGATTCAGGAATCTTCCGAGATCTTTAAAGAGATCGAAACAATGACAAAAGAGCACGGTAAATCGGCACGAACCTATAAAAGTGCTTTGATTTGGGTTGCTCCCGAGTCAGGAGGGCCGTTACGCGAAGAGGCTCGCAAACTGTTAGCCTGGGAAGATATCAGAGACGAAGGACTAAGTCTCGACGATACGCAGAGCAAACAGTTGGCTACGAATGTCAAGAAGGCACAACGAGATTTGACCGAAAGTGTGTGGCGAACTTATAAAAACATTGTGTATCTCGAAAAGAAAAATCAGATTGAGACTATCGATCTCGGTTTAGTTACCTCGAGTGCTGCAGAATCACTCACCAAGCATATCCTCTCTGTTTTGCGTCAAAAGGACATCATCACAAATGAGGTGCAGTCGCGCTTTCTGGTACGAAACTGGCCACCTGCTTTTACTGAATGGAGTACAAAATCGGTGCGGGATGCGTTTTTCGCATCACCTCAGTTTCCACGCCTTCTGTATCCAGATACAATCAGAGAAACCATTGCACGTGGTGTCAGCGAGGGGCTCATTGCCTATGCAGCCAAGAACCCGAAGGGTGGATATGCTCCATTTCTATATAAAGAGCCCTTGAGTTCGTTTGATGTTGAGATATCCGACGATATGTTCATTTTGACCGCAACTGAGGCTGAAAAGCATATTAAACCGCCACAACTTACTCGTTTAATGATTTCCCCAGCACAAGAACAAATTAAGCCTGGTATGAAGCAGACATTTGTTGCTGAAGGGTTAGATCAGTTCGGGCATGAAATGAAAACAGGGAATCTTCAATGGAGCGCTACTGGCGGGGCAATTGCACCTGATGGCGTATACACTGCAGGTCCGGATGAGGGCAACTTTATCGTATATGTCAAAGCATCAGAAATAGTAAGCAGCGCAACAGTAATAGTTACAAAAGAAAAAACAACAGAGCCCCCAAGGCCTCCGAGAGGACTTAGTACGCTGACATGGATTGGTGAAGTAGCGCCCCAAAAGTGGACTAATATGTATATGAAAGTCCTAACCAAACTTGTTTCAACCAGTGATCTTAAAATCACTGTCAGCATCGAAGCGAAACTGAAAGAGGCAGGAACAGAACAGCAAGTTGAAGAAATCAAGGCAGCCCTGCGGGGCTTGGGGCTGGATGATGATGTGGAAACGAAATAGAAGGGGATAGGTGTCAGGTCTTGAAACATGAATTAAATGTCCGAATATCACAAATCAAGACCTGATGACCTGACACCTATGATTCCAAGGGAATATTTTGCGCAAAC